>JBDHIM010000062.1:0-23058 GCA_039587445.1 Gemmatimonadota bacterium | reverse complement strand
ACAAGAAGTTCAAGAGCTAGCGGCAAGGGTCGTTTTCGGCGACCAGCCGGTGACGATGAGTTCGGCGAACGTATTCGGCCGACCCTCAATCGGACCGTCTCACTGCGTTTAACTCTCCTGGAGGCTAGCAGGGCGGTGGCGTTTGTCTGCCGCCCTGCCCGGCCCTCGCGCGCCAGCCACCCTGTAACCTCCTGCGCCGTGACGTCGTCTACAGCTCAGGTGGGTGTGCTTGGGGGCTGAGCGCGCGGTCGCATTAATGGAACCTCCCCGCTCAAGGGACGCGGCCCGCGCCAGCCCCTTCTCTTATCCCCGTATATTCTCCCTCATGACGATGAAGAGCTATACCGGGCTCTCGGCGGCCTCGTACGATCTTTGGTTCGGCGAGGGGTTCGAGGATGTCGACTTCTTCCGCGACGCCATCCGAGGTGGTGGCGAGCCGGCGCTCGAGGTGGCCTGCGGCACGGGTCGGCTCCTGGTTCCGTTCGCGCAGGAAGGCCTGGATGTGGAAGGACTCGATCTATCCGCGGAGATGCTGGGCATCTGCCGGTGGAAGGCTGAAGCGGCTGGGGTCCAGATCACGCTTCACCGGGCGGCGATGGAAGATTTCGCCCTCGACCGCCGGTTCCGGACGGTCTTTATTCCCTTCGGATCGTTCATGCTGCTCGACGATGTCGCCAAGGCGCGGCGTGCGCTGAGCTGTTTCCGTGCGCACCTGGAGTTTGGCGGGCGCGTATTGATTCCGCTCCACCTCCCGTGGCTGCACGACGTCGGCGTCGAGCCCGCGACGCCCGGCGAGTGGCGTCTCCGCCGTGTCGCGACGCGGCCTGAAGACGACGCCGTCGTCCGCTGCTTCGAGAACACGACTTTCGACTTCGACCGGCAGGTTCAGGACGTGAAGCTCCGCTTCGAGGTCGTGCTCGCCGGAGAGGTGGTCGACCGCGAAGAGGGTGTGCAGCGGCTGCGCTGGTACACACAGGAGGAGTTTGCCGGGCTGCTTGGCGAAGCCGGTTTCGGCGACGTTGCTGTCCTCGAAACCTACACGTGGACGCCGGCAGAAGCGGACAGTCCAAACTTCATGTTTGTTGCAAGTTAGGCCCCACTACATAAGGTGACATCGATGCAGGGAAGGTCGCCCGAGACACACTCGGGTGTATACCAGCGGCTGGGTGAGCGCGAGTTGCTCGGAGTCCGCTAGCCGGCGTCGTACCCGTCCAGGATCGCCAGCATGGAGTCCGTGGAATCGAGCCGCAGCTTGAGCAGCGGCGCGTATTCCTCGGAGTCGTAGAACTCCTCCGCAACCGCGCGGGATGGAAACTCCAGGATCACCACCGTGTGGTGGGCCCATTCTCCCTCCAGGACATCGACGCCTCCTCCGCGCACCAGGTAGCGGGCGCCCCATCGCGCAAGCATCGGAGCTACCTCCTCGACGTAGCGTCCGAATCCCTCGCGGTCCTTCACATCGATATCGACGATCACGTAGGCAGCGGGCATCGACCGGATCCTCCGTTGCGGGCGATTGCTCTGAGTCTCGAGTAGACCGGTTCCAACCTCGGGATCTCATCCCGCCGCATCAAGCGGTGGGCCCGTGGCTCGCCCTGCGATCAACAACCGCGGCGCCGCGCGGTCTGCCGACGTCGAACAGGCCGAGCTGACCGCCCAGCGACGGCCGCCGGAAGTGGGAGATCGAGAGCGGCGGAGGGCTCCTGGAGAGCCCGAATCGCTTGCAGCTGATCTCGAACATCTGCTGAAGCTGCTCGGCGAACGGCCCGGCGCCTCGTTGCCGACGGCCGAACTGCGCCTCGTAGAGTTTCCCGTCGCTCAGATCACGAAGGCGGTTCAGCACCTTTTCCTTCCTCTCCGGGAAGTGCCTCTCCAACCAAGCCTCGAAGAGCGGGGCCACGGTCCAGGGAAGGCGCAGCATGATGAATCCTGCGCGAGTCGCGCCTGCCTCGGCGGCCGCGGCCAGGATTTCAGGCATCTCGTGATCGGTGAGGCCGGGGATGACGGGTGCTACGAGAACCCCAGCCGGGATCCCGGCCTCCGTCAGTCTCCGGATCGCCTCCAGCCTTCGCGTCGGCACCGACGTGCGCGGTTCCATGACTCGCTGGAGCTCTCGGTCCAGACTGGTTACGGAGAGGCTGGCTGCGATCGCCCCGAACTCCCTGAGCTGGGAGAGGACGTCGATGTCCCGAGTCACGAGGTGATTCTTCGTGATGATAGCGGTCGGGTTTCTAGATTCAGCGAGGACCTCCAGGCATCGGCGGGTGATGCGTAGCCGGCGCTCGACGGGCTGGTATGGGTCCGTCACTCCACTGAGGGCCACGAGCTGTGGCTTCCACCGTTTTGACGATAGCCCACGGCGAAGCAGCTCCGGCGCGTCCTCCTTCACGAAGATCTTGGTCTCGAAGTCGAGCCCGGCGGAGAGGCCCAGGTACTCGTGGTTCGGACGCGAATAACAGTAAGAGCACCCATGCTCGCATCCCCTGTAGGGATTGATGCTCGCGTTGAAGCCGACGTCCGGACTGTCGTTGTAGGCGATGATCGAGCGGGAGTCGTCGCGGAAGAACCGGGTCCGGGGGAGGGGATCGTCCGGACTCCTGTCATCGCGCTCTACATGGATCGGCACGAACCGGTTCGGCGGGTTCTCGGCGGCTCCTCGTCCGCGGATCGGAAGCGGCTTCATCCAAGAGGTTACACACCCGAGGAACATATGTTCGGGATTTGTTCGGTATTAGGCTCGGCCTTGTCGCCAGACCCTTCAGAGGGGCGCGACCTGCACCGATGGGCCCTTCTTCCGGGAGGGGCGAGGGGCGCCGCCTGCGGCTCCGCTGGCGGTTCTGCCTGGCAGCGCCCTCTCGCCTCACGTATCCCGCGTTCAGCTACCTGGCAGCCGCCCGCGACGGCAGCTGGAGGTCGGCCACGACGCCGGCGTGGTCGGAGGGCCACAGACCGGCCGGCGTCCGGTCCGACTTCAGGGCTCCGACGAGCTTCGCGTGAGCGGAGCCACGGACGCCGGGCTCGAACAGCTGGAAGCCCCGCAAGAAGACGAGGTCGAATCGCTTCTCGAGAGTTGAGACCGGGCTCCTGAGGCTCGGCTCCTGGCAACAGGTGCTGCCGCCACCTTTCGGCGCCCAGGCATCCTGGAAGCCCGCTTCCAGGAACGAACGGGCAGCCGGCGTGGGAATCCCGTCGGGTGAGGAGTTGAGATCCCCCACGAGCACCGTCGGCGCGGTTTCGGCGCTCAAGATTCCCAGCAGCTCGGTTGCCTGGGCCACCTGCACCTCTGATGAGAAATCGGCAGGTTCCAGGTGGGTGTTCACGAAACGGAACGTGAAGCCGTTAACAGTCGCTCGAATCGAGGTCCAACCGCGTTCGAGCTCGAGAAACTGCCCGGCGACTTCCACCGGCAGATTGACGGCGTAGTTGGCCCCGTCAGGTTCCGCGTACGCCACATCGGAGCGAGCGAGAATCACGTCGTAATCGGTGAGTCGGATGTCCGCGAACGGCAGAGCGCCAGCATCCGGATAGTACATCGGCACTTCAGCGTCGAAGTTCTCGATACTGGATGCCACGTCGTAGGCGAGCCCCCGCGCCTCTAGCGCGTCCAGGAGGATCGCGAGGAAGTCGATCACCGGCTCGGTGGCCGGGGCCGCTCCTCCCAGCACCGCGTCGCTCGGCGACTGGAGCCGAAACAGCGAGACCTCCTGAAGTCCGATCACATGCGGCCGGTTGCTGGCCACCTCGTCAGCGATCGCGGCGGCGCGCTCGGCAAAGTCGGTCGCGAGAATCTTCCCAAAGAGCTCGGCGGCCTTGAAGGGCAGCTCTTCAAGGGGAAGGTCGGGGCTGAAGATCTCTTCAATCGCAGCTCCGACGTAGAGGTTCCGGGTCATCGTGGTGATCCGCGTGGGCTGGCCCGGCTCCTCCATGCTCGCCGATGCTCTAGCATCCGGCTCAAGCGGTAGGATGCCGTCGCATGCCGAAGTGAAGAAGGCGGTGGCTGCCATCAGGAACACGATCGGCGTCCACGTCGAACTGATATTGCCGTAAGTAGACATGAGGTCACTCCCCTGGTTGGTATCTGGCGACTAGGCCTGCAGCGATGCGCTCGGCGTTCGCCAGAATCGTGAGGCTGGAGTTCACGGCGAGGGATCCGGGGACGGCGGCTCCGTCTGAGACGTAAAGTCCGGGATAGCCGAACACCCGGCCCTGGGTGTCCACGACTCCGTGCTCCGCCGAGCCGGCCATCCGGCAGGAGCCTACCTGATGAGCGGTCGAGAAGAAGAGGTCTTCGTGGGGCGCTCCCTCACCGTCGAGGAACTGAGCTTCGATGAGACGGCACCCGTTTCGAGAGAGTATCGAGTAGAGGAGCTCTCTCGTGGATCGATAGTAGGAGCGGATGCCATCTGTGAGTTCCAGCCGTGGCAGGACCTTGCCCTTGTGGAGCACGAGCTCTGCGTTCGACGGCGTGAGGCCGAGTGCCAGCAGGGCGATGACGCGTCTCCGGAAGCTCTTCATGAGATCGACGTTCGGTTCGCCCCAATGGGTCGGGCTCCGTCCGTCACCCTCCAGCCTCAACCTGGCCGCCGCCACTGCCTGAAGCGGAAGAGGCTTCACGGGTGCGATCGTGATCCCGTGAGACTCGAGGAACTCGTAGCTAATGACGCCGGGATGCGAGATGCCGCTGAACATGTCGCCCTCCGGCAGGTCGTCGGGCAGCAGACCGGCCACCTTGATGCTGCCGTTGAACGAGATGTTTCGTCCCACCTGGTCGCTGAGCGCCGGCAGGTTCTTTCGCGAGCGAAGGAGGAGAGCTGCCGTCCCGACCGTGCCGGCCGCCAGGATGAGAACGCGCGCTCTGATAAGCGCCGTGGATCCGTCGCTGCGGCGGCAGGCTACCTCGTAACGGAACGGGATGCGCGACAGCTCGCCGCTGTCGCCCCGTCGGTGGGGGCCACCGAACGGACGGATTTCGAGAGCCTCTACGCCGGTGAGCACGGAGGCTCCGGCGTCTTCGGCCTCGGGCAGGTAGTTCATATGGAGAGACTGCTTCGCCCCGTAGACGCAGCCCGTCACGCAGTATCCGGCGCCGACGCAGCCCGAGACGGCGTATCGGCATCGATCGCACGAGTAACCGAGGTTTTTCATCAGGAGCGCGAAGACCAGCCCCGTCTTGGGAATCCTCTCCCAATCGAATTGCTGTACCAGAAGCATCTCTTCGGCGAGCTCGTAGTAGGGGTCGAGCACCTCCCGATCGACGCCCTCGGGCCAGAGACGCCGTCCGGAGTCGTCTACCTGGTCGAACACGAGGGACGGGGCCCGGAGGGACACCATCTCGTAGGAGCCCGAGCCTCCCCCGAGTGCCTCCGCGTATGTGAACCCGATGTTCTCTCCGGATAGCCCCTTCAGGTACCTCAGCAGGTATTTCGGGTCCTGCGTCTGCTTGAAGTCGAACGGGCTCAGGGAAGGTCCCTTCTCAAGAACCGTCACATCGAGCCCTGCGCGACTCATCCGCAGCGCTGGAGCCGCTGCTCCGAAGCCGCTTCCGATGATCAGTACGTCTCGATCGATGCTCTTCATCTCTCTTCCTTCGCCGTCAGGCGTAGTTGCCATCCGGCGTGAGGCAGGCGGCGAAGTGGTCTTCGGGATGGGGGTAGGTTTGCTCGGCGAGCGGAACGAGCCTCGAGGCACCGTCGAAGTCGATGAGCTCGCAGCCGGCGGCATCATCGTAGATCCCGGCGTAGAAGGAGATCTGCGCGAGGAAGATCCCGCCTTCGTACAGCCGCCTAGTGGTCTTGTCCGCGTCTAGCGCGTCCTGTATGACCCGGACCCGTGGCACGGCCCCCAGGTCGCTGAACCGCCAGGCGCCGAACAGGCGATCGGAGCGCTCACACAGATCATAGACCAGATATCCGCGGTACGGGGCGAGAGGGTAGAAATCATCCTTGTAGACGCGAACCAGATTCGGTGCGTGCTCCGGTGCGCCCGGGATCACGGCGGCGACGAACGCGCGGAGCACCCGATCGCCGATGCGGGTATCCGAGTCGTACTTGCCCGGGTACATGCCGAGTCCGATGCGAAGAGGCGTGCATCCAACCGTCAGTCCTACCGATAGCCCGGCGCTCACGATCGCCATCCGGCGAAGAGCCTCGCGACGCGTGAGGTGAACGGCTGTCAGGCATTCCGTTTGCCGGTTCATGCGATCCTCCTCTCTCCCGCGCGCATCCGGCGGGGTCGAGGGAATCGTCATCCAGTGCGGTCAAGCGGCGATAAAGAGGAAACGACATGTGTGGGTGTTGGGACGACTCAGGCAGGGGCTTTCTTTCGGATTCTCTCCTTCTGGCCGGGGGTGAGCATGTCCCGGGCGATAACCAGGCGGACGACGCGAGCGACGAAGCTGTAACCCCTTGGATCTGAGCTCATCCACCGGTGCCACTCGAGCTCGTCGAGCCCTTGAAATACCTCTTTCTCGTCCAGTCCGGTGGCCCTGGCGAGCGTCCCGGCAGCGACCCGCTCGTCGAGGACCGAAGCGGCGGCCAGCACCCTCTGGGCGGGCTCATGCAGTCGCCGAAAACTTGTCCGGATCGCCGCCACGACGGAATCCGGCAGCTCGGATGGAAGAGTCTGGTCGAGCGTTCGGTCGGCCTGAGGCCATGCGGAAGGCTCGTCGCTCAGCTCCAGGCCGAGGCGGACCGCGTTCAGGATCTCCACGGCTAGCAACGGCAGTGCCGCGGTGTCCGCCTGCAGGCGACGGACCAGTCGATCGCTCTCCTCACGGGTGTACTCGGGTAGTGCCCAGCGTGAAAGCGCAATCAGGCCATCGGGCTCGAGCGGTCCCAGCGCGATGGTCATCCCCGGTTGGTCTCCCCCGATGTGGGAACGGAGGTCCTCCAACTCCGCGCGGCGCGGATGCGGTGCTATCGCAAGGAGGAGTGCGAAGGGAAGCTGGCCGAGGTCACGCAGAGCTCCGGTCAGGGCGAGCGCGGATTCCCGATCCAGCCATTCGGCGTCATCGACGAAGGCCACGAGCGGCTGCTCCTCGGCAGCTACGCGGAGCAAATCGCTGAAAGCCTGGCCCAGGGGAGCCGGACTGGCCGCCCCGATCTCCTCGGAGAAGCGCTCTCGCCAACCACCTGCCGATTCCGCGAGTGAGGCAAGCGCCGGAGCCGGAGCGCCGACGAGACCCGGCACGTCGATCAGGCCGGCTCGGCATAGGGCGATGAGACCGCTGTAAGGTGTATCGCGGTCCGACGGAACGGCTCGAACGCCGATCACCACTGAACCGTCCAGCCGGGCGCGCGAAAGGAGCTCTTCAGCGAGCCGGGTCTTGCCGGTGCCGGCGTCGCCTTCGATGAGGAGGACGGTACTCTTCCCGTCGGAGGAGGACGTGCTCAGTGCCTCCAGCGCGCTCAGCAACTCGCTATCTCGTCCGATCAACGGCGCACGTTTGGGAGACGGTCTCTCTTGCTCGACAGCCTTCGGCAGCCGCCATGTGCGTTCGCGCCGGATCCGGTCGGCGAGGCGCACCGTATCGGCTTCAGGGTCGATGCGTAGTCGGGCAGAGAGGCGGGTCTCGAAGGACTGGTACTGCGACAGTGCTCCAGCGCGGTCGCCTGCGAGCGCCGCCACTCGCATGGAGGCCCGCAGTGCCGCGTCACTCAAGGGGTCCAAACCCAGAGCTTGTTGGGCGGCGGCCGATGCCGCGCTGGAGTCGCCGCACGCGAGCCGAGCCTCCCCGTAACTGACCAGTACCTCGACGGAACGATGGAGCCAGGCCGCGCGTTCGGCCGCCATCCAATCCTCGAAGACAGATGAGTCCGGAACGCCGAACCCTTCCAGGAAGACGCCTCCGACCAGCGATGCCGCTGCCTGCCAGTCCTCCTCGGCGGCCCTCTTCTCCAGCTCGTCCGTATCGAGCACGACCGCTCCGGGCGCCACGGCAATCTGCTCTCCGTCCGAGGACAGGACATCCTCCCCGGCTAGACGTCGGATGACTCTAACCGCCTCGTTGAGGGAGTGGCGAGCCGCCTCTTCGGGTTTGGACCCCCACAGAAGCCCGCGGAGATGCTCGCGTGTCCGCCGCCGTCGCGGAGAACGAGCGAGGTAGACGAGAAGAGCGAGGTTCTTGCGCCAGAGGAGCTCGCGCGGAGCGGGAGAGCCATCTACCGTCAGCTCTGCAGCGCCCAGGGTTTTGCAGTGGATCAATGGCCGCACGCCTCGTCTCGAAGCCGGCGGGCTTCCTGCGCCAGGGGCTCCAGCGCGGACTCGGGCCGATTCCAAAGCCGGGCGACGTCGGATGCGTGGCGACATGCGCCCCCCGGGTTATTCATTGCGATCGCGATTCTGGCCCGATGGAGTCGCGCGAACGTGCCAACGGCCCAATCCACCTCGGCCGCCTGGGCGGCGCCGCCCGGAAGGCCTTCCAGATCTTCGTTCTCGTGCCACATGAGCTCGCTGGCTGCGGCGGGAAGGTCGCCAATCCTCTGGTGCCATTCGGCCCGCAGCAGGTGGACGGCGGAGCGGGCGAACGGCCGGTCCATCTTGCCCAGAGAATCGTACCTCAGGAGGGGAGCGCTCGTAGTGAGCGCCGCATCATAACGTCCGGTCGAGGCTTCGAGCGCCGCGTCGAGGAGCGTGGCCATCCCGGCGTAGCCGGTTTGGCTGGCCAGGCTTCGGAGATGACTGGCCCGGCCCCGCGCTGCCAGGGTGTCTCCGGCCCGCAGCTCCGAGAGGCCGAGCGTCCATGCCGCCCGCACGGCTCGGCCGGTGTCGGCGTCGGGGCCGGCCGAGGCGGCGACTGCTTCAAGGGCGTTCCTGCCCGTCGTCCGTTCCGCTTTCGTGGTGCCCGCGAGACCGAGGGCTTCGGGCAGGACCCGCCACTGGGCGGCCTGGAACTTCGCCTCTTCGCTGCCGATCCTGGCGGCGGCATCGAACCTGGAGAGCGCCTGCTGCGGCCGGCCCATGGCGAACGCCGCGAGCCCCTGCGCCACCCGACCCGTGACGCGCTCGCTTGCATAGCCCTCTTCGGCTTCTACGAGCATGGTGCCGAGAGCCTCCTCGGTTACGGCGAGGTCGAGCGACAGGCCTCGACGCGCGGCCAGCGCGGTGGCCTGCCGGTCGGGTGGGGTAGCTACCCTGAAGACCTCGGAGCGTCTTGCTGCTGCCGCCTCCGGTTCGAAGCGCTCCAGGTACGCCTGCTGCCATAGAGCTGGCAGGTAGATGTCCACCTCCGGCGGAATCGCCGATATGCTGAAGAGGTGCTCCAGGGCGTGACGAGCGCTGGCGCGGTCGCCAAGCTGGATGTCGGCCTGAACCAGGTGGTCGAATGCCGGGACGAGAAACGTGTCAATTTGAGCGGCACGTCGCAGAACCGTTCGGGCGCTGTCCAGCGGGATTCCCCAAAGTGGCCCTCGATGGAACAGCTCGTCCCCGTAGATGAGCGTTGCGTAAGCATCGCGGGGGTGCTCCCGGACTATCGCTTCGTAGGCTTTCAGCTGCTGTGGACTGTGGCCCATCAGCCGAGCCTGCAGAAGCATCCGGTCCACCTGCCCGAGTTGCGTCGCAGCTGCCGAGTCCAAGCCTCGGAGGTCGGCGGGGGTTGACGTGATTGTCCAGCGGCGGACGTCGGCGAGCCGCCACCGAGCCAAAACGAAGCTCGAGTCGATGCTCAGAGCGTCTATATAGTGTCGTTGCGCCAGCGCCCAGGCGCCGCGCTGGAAGGCTGCTTCTCCGGCAAGCAACGCCCGGATCGCCTCGACGTGGTGCCCCGAGAGTGCTCGGTACCCGAAGTCCGACAGCACGACGGCTGGCCGCAAAGCGTCGACGATCGCCAGAGTCAGGGAGTCGGCAAGGCCTACCGGCAAACTCGTTGCGGGCCCGCCGACCACCGCGGCGTGCTGTACGTTTCCCGACCGGTCCACCAACTGGAAGCGGGCCTCGAATCGATCCGGAGACGTGCGCACGAGCGTGCACCTAAGCACGCGCTCGGCGCCGAGCGCGGTGGCCGCCTCGCTCCATCGGTCAGGGGTCTCATGGTGTGCGTCCCACCACCGGAAGCCGGTATGAACCGGCACCTCGCTCAGATTGGGGATGCCTTCGAGGTTGAGCGCTGTCATCCGAGTGATCGCCCTGGCGGCGCCGCTGTCCTCGGGCGTGACGGCGCTGCAAGGAAGCACGGCGATGTCCGAGACGAGGCTCGTCGGACCGCCGGCCTCTTTGCCGGGTTCGCCTACGAAGCGCCACGCGAGCGTGAGGGCGAGCACGAAGGCCAGGGCGAGGAAGATCCCGGCGACCATTCGCTGCCGCCCGGAGGGCGTCGTGCGCAGCTCTTCGGTATCGGCCCCGGTCGCGAGCGCGCTGCCGAACTCCCTGGCTGTGGAATACCGGTCCTCGGGGGACTTCGACAGGGCCCGATGCACCGCCGCCTCGACAGAGGGCGGGACTCCCCCAACCTTGCTTCCCAGCGGTGGAGGCTCCTCGCGCAGGCTTCGCGCGATCATCTCCAGGGGCGTGTTCCCCGCGAATGGCGGCTCGCCCGCCAGCATCTCGTAAAGTACGCAGCCCAACGAGTAGATGTCGCTGCGCCCATCGATCTCCGGCTCCCCTCGCGACTGCTCCGGGCTCATGTAGGCCGGCGATCCCAGCGCGACACCGGTCTGCGTCATCTGGTCGCTGCCGGCTTCGCTGAGCGCCTTGGCGATTCCGAAATCGGCGACGACCGCCTCTCCGGCCGACAGAAGGATGTTGCCGGGCTTGATGTCCCTGTGCACGACGCCGTGGGCGTGGGCGTAGCTGAGTGCGGATATGACTTCCCGGGTGATCTTCAGCGCTTCGACCGGGGCGAGCCGACCCACGCGCTGGAGCCGCTCCTTCAGGGATTCACCCTCGACGAGCGGCATCACGTAGAAAAGGAGTCCGTCCACTTCGCCGGAGTCGTGGACCGGCAGGATATGTGGATGATTGAGGGGAGCGGCGATTCGGACCTCGCGCCTGAACCTCTCCCAGCCGATCGCCGAGG
Organism: Gemmatimonadota bacterium; assembly: GCA_039587445.1. Taxonomy (GTDB): domain Bacteria; phylum Gemmatimonadota; class Gemmatimonadetes; order Palauibacterales; family Palauibacteraceae. Next base: position 12,044 of record JBDHIM010000062.1, on the reverse strand, counting down.
CGAGCTCCGGGCGAAGGACCTTCACGGCCACGCGGCGGTCGTGCTTGAGATCGGTAGCCAGATACACCGTCGCCATGCCGCCCCTGCCGAGCTCGCTGTCGATGGCGTAACGGTCGGGAAGGGACGACTTGAGGCGATCCAACTCGATGGGCATCGTGCGCCGCTCCGAAGAGGACAGGAATCAACAACATAGAGAAGCCATAAGCGCGCAGCCAGACTTATCTTGACTCGATCGAGGTCGACTGGCGGGGAGGGTGAGAGGAGAGGCGCGTAACCGGTCCCGGGAGGGAAACGAGAGAGTCGGCGCCGCTCGCGACGGAACCGCAGCCGGCCTCCTCCGTATCTGAGCCCCGGAAGAGGAGACATATGGAAGACGCGATCATCGTTGGCTCGGGGCCGGTGGGCCTGGCCTGCGCGGTATCCGCCAAGCGAAGAGGTCTGGATCCGCTCGTGGTGGACCAGGGTTCGGTGTGCGACTCGATCGTGCGCTACCCGATCGGAATGACCTTCTTCACGACGCCTGAACGGATGGAGATCGGCGGGCACCCCCTGACCTGTGCCGGCCAAAAGCCCACCCGTGAGGAGGGGCTGAAGTATTACCGCGGGGTCGTGCGGAGCGAGGGGCTCCGCGTCCGGACCTACGCTCGAGTGGCCTCGGCGGTCCGAGAAGAGGACGGCATCGAATGCCGCCTGGAAACGCGGTTGGGTCCTGAGTCGATCCGCTGTTCGAGGCTCGTGTTGGCGACGGGCTACTACGATCATCCGAACCCGGTCGGCGTTGAAGGCGAAGATCTTCCACACGTCAGCCATTACTTCGACGAGGCGCACCGGAGCTTCGGACAACGGGTCGTCATCATCGGAGGCAAGAACTCCGCAGTGGAGGCAGCGCTCGAGCTGTATCGTGCCGGGGCGCGCGTCACGCTTGTGAACCGGCATACCGAGTTCCGCCCGACGGTCAAGTACTGGCTCGTTCCGGACGTTCAGAACCGAATCACGGCCGGAGAGATCGAAGCGAGGTTCGGGGCGGAGGTTCTTCGAATAGCCCCAGCGGCTGTCACGATTCGAAATGCCGACGGCCAGGCCGAGGATCTTCCGTGCGACAGGGTGTACGCACTGACCGGGTTTCACCCGGACTTCGAGCTGTTTCGCCGCGTCGGTATCGAGCTGGACCCCGACAGCTGCGTCCCGGCGATCGACATGGCGACCCTGGAGACCAACGTTCCGGGCGTCTACATGGCCGGCAGCATCACGCACGGCCACAAGACGTCCGAGGTCTTCATCGAGAACGGCCGCTTCGACGGGGAGAAGATCTTCGCCGACGTTGTGGGAGGAATTTGAGCCGGCTATCTTCTCCTGCTGTTTTTCCCACGAACAGGTAGACGGAAAACACGATGCGAACAGGTATACATCCGGAATACAAGAAGACCTTGATCACCTGCGCCTGCGGGAGGGTCTCGGAGACGCGCGCGACGGTGGACGAGCTCCACGTGGAGATCTGCTCCCACTGTCATCCGTTCTTCACCGGCCGACAGAAGCTGGTGGACACGGCGGGCCGCGTGGAGCGTTTCCGCGCCAAGTACGGTGCCGGTAGCGGGCGGGTGCCCGCCGCTGCGGAGGATGGAGAGGAGCCCGAAGCGGAGGCTGCGGCTGCCGTCGAGGAACCCGAGGCCGCCGTGGAGGTGAAGGTGCCGGAGGCTGTGGAGCCCGAAGCCGAAGCAGCCGACGAGCCGGAGGAAGCGGCCGAGCCAGACGAAGCGGAATCCGAGAAGAGCTGAGCGCCGACCCGCATTCCTGCACGCCGGCGCCCTCTCGGCGGGCTCCGCGCATCCTGAGGCGACATCACCGCGCGAACCACGATTCCCATGACTGACATCGCCGCACTTCTCACCAGGCAGGTTCAGGAGCGGAGCGTCCGCCATCGGGAGCTCGCCGAACTCATGGCCGATCCGGCCATCATCGGCGATCTGGCGAAGCTGCGGGACCTGGCGCGCGAGCACGCCGAGCTCGCGCCTATCGTTGAGGTCGGTGCCGAATACCTGGCCGTGTTGGACCAGCTGCAGCAAGCTGAGGAGCTGGCGGCAGGTTCCGAGGACCCCGAGCTGGTCGAGCTCGCCCAGGCCGAGTCGGAGGAGCTGTCGACCCACAAGGAGGAGCTCGAGGCGAGCCTCCAGCAGATGCTCGTTCCCAAAGACCCGTTGGACGACCGGCCAGCCGTGCTTGAGATCCGCGCTGGGACGGGAGGCGACGAGGCCGGACTGTTCGCGGCCGACCTCTTCCGCATGTACAGCCGTTACGCTGCCCAGCACGACTGGACCCTGGAGATGATCTCCTCGACGGAGGGAGCGCTCGAGGGCCTCAAGGAGGTCATCTTCGTGGTTCGCGGTCGTGACGCCTACGGCCATCTTCGGTACGAGTCGGGCGTGCACCGGGTGCAACGGGTCCCGGAGACGGAGAGCTCGGGTCGGATCCACACATCGGCGGCGACCGTCGCGGTCCTGCCCGAGGCCGAAGAAGTGGATATCGAGATCGATCCCGCGGATCTGAAGGTGGACGTCTTCCGGTCATCCGGTCCCGGCGGGCAGTCCGTGAACACGACCGATTCGGCGGTGCGAATCACCCACGAGCCGACCGGCCTGGTCGTGACCTGCCAGGACGAGAAATCGCAACACAAGAACAAGGCGAAGGCGCTCAAGGTCCTCCGGAGCCGTCTGCTGGACCTCAAGATCGCCGAGCAGGAAGCGGACCGCGCCCGGGAGCGGCGGACTCAGGTGGGCACCGGCGACAGGTCCGCCAAGATCCGTACCTACAACTTCCCGCAGAACCGCGTCACCGATCATCGAATCCACCTCACCTTCCACCGACTTGAGGCGACGCTGGGCGGCGATCTAGACGAGCTCGTCGAGGCGCTGCGGGTCGCCGGAGCCGAGGAGCGCATGGAGGCGGTCACCGAGGCGTGAACCGCGGGGATGCCGAGGGGAGGGATCTCCCCGGAGCCCGAAGGCCCGGCGGTCCCAGTCGTCGCCAGGCGCTGGAGGGGATCGCTCGCGAGCTCGCGGCGACCGGCATCGAGTCATCTCGGGCTGAAGCCGAACGGCTCCTCTCGCTGGCCCTCGGAATCCCGAGAGTCGACCTCCAGCTCTCGCTCGAATCCGAGCTCTCGGCGGAGGATGCCCGCACGCTGGCCGGAGCCGTCCGCCGCCGGTTGGCCGGAGAACCCCTTCAGCACATCGAGGGCAACGTCGAGTTCCGGGACCTCGTCCTCGCCGCCGATCGGCGGGCCTTCGTTCCACGCCCCGAGACGGAACAGCTGCTGGACCGAATCCTCGAGTGGGCGCGACAGCGGCAGCGGAGCGTGAAGGGGGTCAGGGTCGTCACTCGACCTGCAAGACGAGCATTCGTCGACGCGGCGCTCGACGTCGGCACCGGATCGGGAGCGATCGCGCTGACGCTGGCCGACGAGCATGTCGCCGAGACGATCGTCGCTCTCGACCGATCTCCCCGGGCGCTGGAGCAGGCGACGGAGAACCGGCGCAGGGCCGGCCACACGGAGGCGAGCGTCGAGTTCCGTCTCGTGGAGGGCACGCTCTGGGAGGCCGTGCGCGAAGGGGAAAGCTTCGATCTCATCGTCTCCAATCCGCCGTACGTGTCGACCGCCGAGATGGAGCGCCTGCCCCAGGAGGTGCGGCACGATCCCCCGGAGGCGCTCGTGGCAGGCGAGGACGGACTCGACGTCATCCGCGAGATTCTGGCTGGCGCCTGGGATCACTTGAAGCCTGGCGGGGCGCTGTTCCTGGAGATCGGAGAAGGGCAGGGAGAGCGGGTCGTAGAGCTGTTGGCGGGGACCGGTGATTGGGCCAGAACGGCGATCCGGAAGGATCTGGCCGGGAAGGTCAGGTTCGCGTTCGCAGAGCGCCGGTGAGGCTGCCATGGAGGCTCCAAGGGCGCGGTCGCGCCCGGATTATGGCCGGGTTATACTACCGGCTTGATCTGAACCTCCTTGCGTGAAGGCGATCTCCGCCGACGCGCGGAACCCCTTGGACGAGCGGACTTGGATGGCGACCGACGACCCGCGTGAGAGACTCATGGAGAAGGCGGAGGAGATCGGCCGCCTGATCTCACAGAGTGCGGAATACAGCTACCTGAGCGCCGCCAACCGGGACCTGGCCGACGACCGGGAGGCCACGGAGACGCTCAACGAGATGAGGGCGCTGCAGGAGCGCTTGCTCGGCCACATCTCGCGTGGCGAGGATCCGCCTGCGCAGCTCCAGCAGGAGTACGGGGAGTTCCAGGAAAAGGTGCAGACGAGCAGCCGCTACCAGTCCCTCATCTCCTCTCAGCTCAACTTCGACAAGCTGATGGACAGAGTGCACCACGCCATCGGCGAGGGGATCAAGAAGGGCCAGGAGAGCCGGATCATCATCCCCTCATGAACCGGATCCGCGCGGTCCTGGAGAAAGGTCTGCGCGCGACCGTCGAGCCGATCGTATCCTGGCTGACGAGCCGCCGCGTCCACCCCAACATCCTGTCGACCGCGGGATTCCTGATCACGTGCAGCTCCGGCTTTTTCTTCCATCAGCACCACGTTCGAACGGCCGGTTTCCTGATCCTCCTGGGGGGCGTGTTCGACATCTTCGACGGCACGGTGGCCCGTCGGACGGGGCTCGCGTCGCCGTTCGGAGCCTTCTACGACTCGACGCTGGATCGCCTCTCCGAGATCATTGTGTATCTCGGGCTGTTGTCGCTGTACAACGATTATCGACTCGAGCTGGGCGACGTGGGCATGATCTACTGGGTCATGTTGGCGATGGCCGGCTCGCTGATGATCAGCTACACGCGGGCACGGGCGGAGGGACTGGGCGTGCGCTGCGACGTCGGCATGATGCAGCGTGCCGAGAGAGTGATCCTGATCGGGTTCGCGGCGCTGATCTTCGGCGAAGCGACGCTGCTGGGCGTGCAGGGTCTGGCCCTTCGCGTCGTGATCATAGGTCTCGCCATCCTCACCAACATCACCGTGGTACAACGAATCGTCTGGGTGTACCAGCACTCGCGCCCCCACGGGCGACCCGAGCCCGAAGCAGCCGTACGCCCACCGGCCGACGAGTCCCACTTCGCCGGTCCACCCGACGCCTGACGGGCCTCGAGCACCTTCACCAAGAAGTGACCATAGCGGGGAGAGAATGAACGATATGCACGGAAGTAGCGGGGAGACCGGTTCGGAGATCGCTCCCGCCGACGGTAAGCTCGGCGTCATGTTGGTCGGGCTGGGAGCGGTATCGACGACCTTCATCGCGGGAGTCGAGAGCGTTCGGCGGGGCCTGAGCCGGCCCATCGGGTCGGTCACCCAGATGAGCACGATCCGACTCGGCAAGCGGACGGACGCTACGGCGCCCCTGGTCAAGGACTTCGTCTCGCTGGCGTCGCTGGAGGACCTCGAGTTCGCCGCATGGGATCCGATTCCGGATGACGCGTACGAATCCGCGAAGACATGCGGCGTGCTGAAGCCGGAAGACGTGGACCCACTCGCCGACTTCCTTCGGGGCATCCGGCCGATGCCGGCCGTGTTCGACAAGCGCTACGTGAAGAAGCTCGACGGCACCAACGTCAAGAGTGCCGAGAACAAGCTGGAGCTCGCGGAGCAGCTCCGGGAGGACATTCGGCGCTTTAAGGAGGAAAAGGGCTGCGACCGGCTGGTGATGGTCTGGGCCGCCTCCACCGAGGTATTCATGGAGCCGAGCGAGGTCCACGCCACCGTGGATTCGTTCGAGAAGGCGATGGCCGGGAACGACGACGCCATCGCGCCCTCGATGATCTACGCCTACGCCGCTCTCAAAGAGGGTGTGCCCTTCGCCAACGGAGCTCCCAACCTCACGGTCGACGTCCCGGCGATGCTGCAGCTCGCCGACGAGGTGGGCATGCCGGTTTGCGGGAAGGACTTCAAGACGGGCCAGACGTTGATGAAGACGATCCTCGCGCCTGGTCTCAAGGCGCGAATGCTCGGCCTGAACGGTTGGTTCTCCACCAACATCCTCGGGAATCGCGACGGCGAGGTGCTGGACGATCCGGAGAGCTTCAAGACGAAGGAGGAGTCGAAGCTCGGCGTGCTCGAGTACATCCTCCAGCCGGAGATGTACCCCGAGCTCTACGACAACATCTACCACAAAGTGCGGATCAACTATTACCCTCCTCGAGGTGACAACAAGGAGGGATGGGACAACATCGATGTGTTCGGCTGGATGGGATACCCGATGCAGATCAAGATCGATTTCCTCTGCCGGGACTCGATTCTCGCCGCTCCGATCGTTCTAGACCTGGCGCTCTTCATGGATCTGGCGGCTCGAGCCGGTCTCCACGGGATCCAGGAGTGGCTGTCTTTCTTCTTCAAGAGTCCGCAGGTGGCGCCCGGGCTCTATCCGGAGCACGACCTCTTTATCCAGCACTGGAAGTTGAAGAACACGCTGCGCTGGCTGATGGGTGAGGAGCAGATCACTCACCTCGGGACCGAGTACTACGCCGACTACAGGTAGGCAGCCGGGAGGGTCTTCCGACCACGGCTTCTTCCTCGTTTTCGAGGGGGTCGAAGGGGCCGGAAAGACGACCCAGGCCCGTCGCCTGACGCGGCGTCTCGAGTCGGCCGGCGTATCCTGCCTGATGGCCCGTGAGCCGGGGGGCACGCAGGGCGGCGAGCGGATTCGTGACGTCGTCCTGGATCCGGAGCTCGACCTCGGCCCGGAGGCGGAGACCCTGCTCTACCTCGCTTCGAGAGCGGAGTTCGTTCGGCAGATCGTCCGCCCGGCTCTCGATGAAGGCCGGATCGTCGTGGCCGACAGGTACGAGCTCTCGACGCTCGCCTACCAGGGCATCGCCCGCGAGCTGGGGTTGGAGAAAGTGCGCCGGCTCAACTCGTGGGCCACCGGAGGGCTCGAGCCGGATGCGGTGATCCTGCTCCGGATCGAGCCAGCGGCCGGACGCGACAGGAAAGAAGAGGAGCCGGACCGGTTGGAGCGCGAGTCCGGAGAGTTCTTCCGCCTTGTGGCGGAAGCCTACGACTTGCTTGCCTCCGGTGACGAGAGGATAGTTGCCGTCGATGGGCAGGGGTCGCCCGAAGAGATAGAGGAGCGCGTGATCGCCGAGCTGGTCGGGCGGTGGCCTGGAACATTTGAAGTGCTAAGGCGTTAGCAACCAAGAACTCGCGGTTTCACGGGTCCGGACATCGAGTTCGTGTCGGACGGTGGTCGCCCAGGGATACGGAGGCTGAATGAGGCTCAGGCGAACGTGGCTTTCTCCGCTGGCCGTGGCGTTGATCGCGTTGGTGAGCGGTGGATGGCTTCTCCAACAGGGCACCGCGAACGAAGATGCCTACACGCAGTCGAAGCTGCTCGACGAGGTTCTCCGCCTGGTCGCCGAACGCTACGTCGAGGAGACGGAGCCGGCGCAGCTCTATCGTATGGCGATCGACGGTCTGATGACCGAGCTCGGTGATCCCTACACGGACTTTCTCGATCGCGATGAGTGGAAGGATCTGCAGCTCAGCACCACGGGGAACTACGGTGGCCTGGGGATCCGGATCGACGAGCAGGACGGCTGGATCACGGTGGTGGCCGTCCTGCCGAACACCCCCGCCGAGGAGCGCGGGCTGATCACCGGCGATCGGATCGTCGAGGTCGATGGCGAGCTGGCCGAGGGGTGGAGCACCAACGATGCCGTCCAGGTTCTCCGCGGACCCAAGGGTAGCGCCGTACAGCTCCTCATCATGCGGCCTGGAGTCGATCGCCCGATAGAAGTAGAGATCGAGCGGGACGAGATCCATGTCGTCTCGGTCAAGTCCTTCATGGTCGACGATAACGTAGGCTTCGTCCGCCTCGAGCAGTTCAGCCGGGCGGCGCGAGGAGAGCTGCAAACCGCGATCGACCAGCTGCTTTCCCAGGGGGCCGAGTCGTTCATTCTCGATCTGCGCTCGAACCCCGGTGGGCTCTTGGAGGAGGGGATCGCGGTAGCCGACCTCTTCCTGCCGCGCGGAGTCGAGGTCGTGGAGACCAGGTCGAGAAACCGGAGCGAGAACCAGGCGTATGGCGCGCCGTCCACCGAGCAGTATCCCGGCCTCCCGTTGGTCGTGCTCGTCAATCCCTACTCGGCCAGCGCCTCCGAGATCGTCGCCGGAGCCCTGCAGGATCACGACCGGGCGCTCATCATCGGAACGACGACATTCGGCAAGGGTCTGGTTCAGACGCTGTACCCCCTCTCCGGGGGCAACTACCTGAAGATGACGACCGCCCGCTGGTTCACGCCGAGCGGACGGTCGATCCAGAAGCCTTTCCGGACCGACTTCGCCGCGCTCGCCGGAGAGGCCATCTCGATGGAGGGCGATCCGGTTCACGTCGTGGACGTGACGGACCGGGAGACCTTCTACACGGATGCCGGGCGCATCGTCTACGGGGGCGGTGGCATCACGCCCGATATCACGGTGATGCCGGACACGCTTACGTCGACCGAACAGGTCTTCCGGGAGGAGCTCGCCGAGAGCGAGCTGGCCCTGCGGGATGCCACGTTCCGCTTCTCGGTCCAATGGGTTCATGACCACCCGAATCTCCGCGAGGATTTCGAGATCACGCCGGTCGTCCGCGATGCGTTTTACAGCTTCATCGTCGAGGAGAAGGGGGTCGAGGTCGACAGAGATCTGTTCGACGACGCCGCCGGTTGGATCGACTGGGAGCTGGGAATCCGCATCGCTCAATCGGCGTTCGGCGAGGAGGCTTCCCTCAAGCGAACCCTCCGCCGGCAGCCGCAGGTCACCAAGGCGATCGCGCTGCTGCGGCAGACGGACACGCCGCAGGATCTGATCGCCTTGGCGGCGAGCGAGAGGGCGGCCGTGGAGGAGGTGGACGTGGGACCGATGCCAACCCCCAACTAGCAGACGCGCCGGAGCCGGGCGCCGCCCGGCTCCGTGCCCTGGCTACCGTCGGCACGTCTTTGCCCAGCGATCCGGTGCCACGCCGCCGGCTCCTCATCTTTGCCAAGCTGCCCGAGCCTGGCCTCGTCAAGACGCGGCTCATCCCGAAGCTGGGATCGGACGGCGCGGCACTCCTCTACGAGGCCTTTCTGGACGACACGATCGCCCTCTGCCGGGGCGTAAGAGAGGTCGGCCTCGAGGTCTGGGCGGCCGACGGTGAGTCCTCACCCGACGACGGGAGGAAGGGCGCTGCCTACTTCCAACGACGGCATCCGGGCCTGCGATTCAGGCATCAGATCGGAGCCGATCTGGGTGGCCGTTTGCGCGACGCCTTCGAGACCGCCTTCGAGGAGGGTTGTGATGATGTCGTGGTCACCGGAAGCGACCATCCGACCCTGCCGGTTGACTACGTGAGGGGGGCATTCACCGCCCTGACGGCGACCGAGGTCGTCGTTGGCCCGTCTGCCGATGGAGGGTACTATCTCATCGGCCTGCGTCGCCTGACGTGGCCGAAGGCCGGCGGTCTCTTCGCAGACATGCCCTGGTCAACGCCGGAAGTGCTCGCCGCGACCCGCGAGCGGGCTCGGAGCCTGGGACTTCGTCACGTGGAGCTGCCGGAGTGGTACGACGTAGACGATCCATCGGACTTGCCGCGGCTCGGCCGCGATGCCGACGCCGGGAGCCACACCGCCCGGATGTTGGTGCGGCTGACTGCCGGCGCTGAGACGGGTCGCGGCCTGACAGGGACGGGGAACGATCCGAGGTAGTGTTCGCGCCGCACCGGTTATGGCCCTCGGCCTGGCTGGGGTCTCGGTCTCGGCCGTGTTGGTGCGTCTGGCAGAGGCGCCGGTCAGCGCCATAGCCTTCTGGCGGCTCACGCTGTCGCTGCTCCTCATCCTCCCGCTCCTCGGCCTGTCCGGCCAGTGGCGAGAGATCGGGTCCTTGAGTCGATCGGAGTGGCGCTGGGTCGCCCTCTCCGGCGGTGCTCTGGCCCTCCATTTCGTGACCTGGTTTCTCTCGCTGGACTATACGAGCGTAGCGAGCTCCACCGTGCTCGTGACGGCTCATCCCCTGTACGTGGGGCTGCTCTCGACGCTCTGGCTGCGTGAGCCGCCGTCGCGGCTCGAGTGGGTGGCCATCCTGGTCGCCACCTCGGGCGCGGTGTGGATCGGGTGGGGTGATTTCCGGCTCGGCGAGGGTGCGTTCATCGGCGATCTGTTGGCGGCACTGGCCGCCTTGTTCGCCGCCCTCTACTTCATTGCCGGCCGCAGGCTGCGCCTGCGCCTCGGGCTGTGGAGCTACGTGGCGCCGGTCTACCTGCTCGCGGCGCTTCTCACCGGCATCTCCATGTGGGTGCGGGGAGTGCCGACGACCGGCTTTTCCCCCGCCACCTGGGCCCTGTTTGCCGGGATGGCGATCGGACCGATGCTTCTCGGCCACACGTCCTTCAACTGGGCGCTGCGCCATGTGCGCGCATATGTTGTCAGCCTTGTCGTCCTGCTGGAGCCTGTGGGAGCCACCGTGCTGGCCGTCGTCGTGCTCGGCGCTGCCGAGCGGCCTTCGATGAACACGGTGACAGGGGGCATCGCGATCCTGATCGGCATGGCGATGCTCGTGCGCGAGCAGGGACGGAGGTCGTCGATCCCGGCGTCCCCTATAACGAACAACGGATAACGGCGGTTCGAGTGATCAAGAACACGGTACGCGTGACGCGCGGCACGGAACTCGAGTCTCGGCACCGCGCTCACGGCATCGTATGCGGCCTCGACTCGGACGAGGAAGCCCAGTTCGGAGACTCGGAGCTCCTCGCCTTCTGGCGCTCCGCGATGAAGCCGTTTCAGGCTCTTCCGCTCGTAACCGATGGAGTGACCGAGACGTACAGTTTCGGCTCCACGGAGCTCGCGATGTGCTGCGCCTCCCACGATGGTACGCCGGCTCAGGTGGAGATCGTCAGTGCGATACTGGCTCGCCTGGGCCTATTTTCCGGCCAGCTCGCTTGCGGGACCCACGCGCCGTACGACCGGCCTTCGGCGGACGCCGTGATTCGCTCCGGCGGGCACTTCACGCCGCTTCACAACAACTGCTCGGGCAAGCACGCCGGCATGTTGGCGCTCGCTCTGCATCGAGGCTGGCCGCTCCGAGGATACACGGAGCGCGAGCACTCTGTGCAACAGCGAATCTGTCGCGAGCTTGAGGAGTGGCTGGATGTGGATCCCAAGATCCTGCGCTGGACGGTCGACGGATGCAGCGTGCCGACCCCCTACCTCTCTCTTCGACAGATGGCCCGCGCCTACGCGCGTCTGGGTCGCGCCGCCGCCGCGGGCGAGAGGGGCGCGATGGAGGTTGTAAGCGCGATGACGACCCATCCGGAGCTTATCTCGGGCGAGGGGAACTTCGCCACGCGGCTGATGCAGGATACGAAGGGTCGGATCGTAGGCAAGGAGGGTGCCGAGGGCGTTTTCTGTGCGGCGGCGCCTCAGCTGGGGTGGGGGCTCGCCATGAAGCTCGGTGATGGAAACGCGAGGGCGGCTGGGCCCGCCGTCATCGGGATGCTGGAAGCGCTGAGCCTCATGAGCAACGAGGAGTCGGAGAGATTGGGTGACATGCGAGAGCCGGTCGTCATGAACAGGCTGGGCCGGAAGGTGGGCATCATACAGGCCGACATGTCTCCCCGGCTGGTTCCTGAGACAGCGCCCCTCTGAGCGGCGAGGAGATGAACGGGTCGACGCCGGCGGCTGGCGGCCTTCCCGCGGAGCGGGAGACGCTCATGCTTGTCTCGGCTGCGCACGCGTCTCGCGACGAAGCGGCGTTGCGCACGGCTTTGAGCGAGGCTGCCGTGACCGTGGGTCCGGAACCCGTCGAGGAGGTGCTCCTTCAGGCCTATCTGTTTCTGGGCTTCCCGGCGGCGATATGGGCCTTCGGCATCTGGCGCTCGCTCGACGCGGGCCTCCGTCACCCGGAGAACGCCGATCGCGGCCAGCTCTCTCGCGAAGCGGGCGAAAGCGCCACCGATCGCGCCTCGACCTGGGAGCGGGCGGGTGAAGCCGTGTGCGCTCGAGTCTACTCCGGCAACTACGAGAAGCTCAGAAGGAACGTC
>JBDHIM010000225.1:0-2790 GCA_039587445.1 Gemmatimonadota bacterium | reverse complement strand
GGGCCGCGCGTTGGGAGAGGAATGGGCCCGGGTGGATTTGAACCACCGACCTCACGCTTATCAGGCTGAGGTCAGGCGCTGACCAGCGCTGAAAATGTCGCTTCCTTCGGGGCCTCCGCGCCTGTGGGCGCTGACTGGCGCTAGCCCGCGCTGACCCCTCCGCTGACCCGCGCCGAGCCCTCCGCTGACCCGCGCTGTTTCCACGGTTGTTACCGTGAACGAAGCGTCCCTCACCCAATGCCAAGCCGCCACGGCGGAGGCGCCGGGACAAAGTATCAAACGATATCCGCGCCGCGCTCAGCCAGAAGTTCCCGAAGCAGCGATCTGTGGCATCGAGATTCCACCTCACAGTAGCAGCCCACCGAGAAGTTTGCGCCGTGTGAGAGAGCAGCCAGAAGATCGAGGACACGCGTCTCATCCGGTGAGGCCATCTCGGCTCGATACTTCTTCGCGAAATGAGCCCAGTCCCTGTCGCTCTCCACCGCCTTTCCCAACTTCATCAGCCCCTGGCTCGGTGCCAGGTTCGGGAGCCAGATATCGTAGTAGTCTCGCGACGCGTACTCGGTCTTCGGCACACCTCGCGGCGGACGCCTCACGGTGCCAATGCGCAGCCCCTCCTCGCTGGACCGCGCCGCGCCAAGGCGCACGACTCGGATCGTCATTGATACCAGCTCCTACCTGAACGCCTAAGGCTCACCCCGCATCATCAAGTCGGGCACCTGAATTCGTAGTCGGGGGCGCCAGAATGAGCAGTGCGATCCCGACGATGGCCAGTGCTGGCACGTCACCGATCAGATGTCCTCGCTCCGCAGTATCCCGAATCGCCTGCACTCCCATGATGCCGGCGTGCACCAGGCTGGACCAGGCCGTGAACAGGATCAGACTTCGGTGCTTCCGCGGCTCTCGGGCAGCCAGCAACAGGAACACGCCCAGGGTAGCGTAGACACCCATGATCATCTGTTCGTACTCGGGCTGGCTAGGCTGCCACTGCCAACCCGATGGCCAAACGCGCATGAGCAGCCAGACCCCAAAAATGAATATGAGGCCCACAACGATCAGCACTATGCTAAGCGCCTGCGAGCGTTCCACACTCATGACAAAACCTCCCTTGGCTAATTCATAACGCGCCACCGTCACGTGGCGGTCTTACGACATGAGATCAGTTCAAACCGGAGCCGGGACGGCACCAAGCTGAACCAGCACGCCCAGTCGGTCGAAGTTGGTCCAGCGTTCCACGATCTTTCCGTCGTGGAAACGAAAGATGTACTGGGCCCCGAACGTCACCTGCTTTCCAGTCGGCGGCACTCCTCTGAACTCCGCCTCATGTGTCCCGTTGACGAGTAGTCGCCACGAGACCTTGTCGCCCTCCCCGATCATGTCTTCGACCGTGATGTGAAGATCCGGAAATGCTCTCCAGAGTCCGCCGTAGAACTGCTTCAAGGCCTCAAGGTCGAGAGGTTCTGGCCCGAGCCCCCTCGCGACGACTGACGGATCATGGATCTCGAACCATCGCGATCTGTCCGCCTGATCGTTGAAGGACTCCGCTCCGGCGCGAAGGATGGATTTGTTCGTCTCGACTGACATGGTTGGCTTTCCCTTTCTCTTGGCGACGTATTATACGTACCAGTTGGTATAATCATGCCGACACTGTCGACATGTACGAGCATTCTCTTCAGTGCTTGGGAGTGTCCTTCGTCCAGCGGCCCGGCCGCAGGGACTCGAGGTGATCGTCAAGCCCCTTCCGGCACGCCACAAAGGGCTCGATGTCGTGGGCATTCTTGGCGAATCCGCAAGCGCCCTGGTAGCTCGCTACATAGAACGTCGCCACGGCTGCCGCGTCGATATCCTCACGAACGCGACCATTGAGTTGTCCGCCGCGGAGGCCGTCCGAGATCGTGTCCTTCCACTCGTCGAGAATCTCCTCCAGGCGGGAGCGGAAGCCCTCATCGACTCCCGACATCTCGGTGACCAGGTTGTTCACGGGACAGCCCTTGAGCAGGATCCCCTCCCTTTCCAACTCCTGCTGCATGCGGAGCCCCATGCGCTTCAGCCCCTCGATCGGATCATCGACGCTCTTGAAGGGATCTAAGTAGCGCTCTCTAACCAGTGGCTTAACGCGCTCCTCCACCACGGCATATCCAAGCCCCTGCTTGCTCCCAAAGTGGTAGTAGAGCGCCCCCTTCGTCACGCCGCTCGATCGCAGGATTTCGTCTAGCCTCGCCGCCCGGAAGCCGTTCAGGTACATCTCGTCAAAGGCGGCCTCGAGCAAGGCGTCGCGAGTGGCTTGCGCGTCTTCGCGCAGACGGGAGGGTGTTGTTGTGGATAACATACCAACCAGTATGTATAATTCCTCTCCTGCTGTCAAGAGCGCGCCAACGCCCTCTCGTCGGGCTCGTCTTGTCGCGAGATTCTTGTCCCCTCCGCGCACCTGCGCTGTTTCCACGGTTGTTGCCGTCGAGCGACTCTATCCGGTCAACTGGCCCCTCCCCGCTCCTGATCTCGTCCTCGTGTAGCCGCGTCCATACGTTCGAAGAATAGAGGGCTCTCCCGACTTGCAGCCGCCTGCTCCTCGCTGAATCAGGAGAGGGGCCGGGTGGGTTCGAGCAAACCTGGATTCAGAGAGGAAGACTATGCGGATTCCACTCCACGTTCGGCTTTTCATCCTGTCCGGCCTCGCGCTCGCTCTCGTCTCTTGCGGTGCAACGGACGACGCAGCCTCTCCCGACGCCCCCGATGCACCGGCGACACCCAGCCCCTACCTCTACCTTTGGGCGGGAGACGCCGACGCGG
>JBDHIM010000061.1:0-25312 GCA_039587445.1 Gemmatimonadota bacterium | reverse complement strand
TGGCGACCCGGTACCAGAGGATGTTCGGATCCACCTTGGCGCCGGGTGCCATCACCTGGTCGATCCATTGCATCGCCTTCTGACGGTCCGCCGTAGCCGGCATGTGGATGTGCGTGACCGTGATGTAGTTGATGTCGGGCTCCTCCTCGTCGTCCTGTGCGAGCACAGGACTCGGAGCGAGGGTCAGAGTGGCAGCCACAAGCAGGGCTGCCAGAACGGTGAAGCGTCGCATAGATAAGGTCCTTTCCTTCCATTGGGCGGGGCAGTAGCTAATCGATTTCGGCGCCAACTTGGCGCCGTGGGCGCCAAAGGACAACAGCTTCACGCGCCAGCCAGCCCTCGACACCGGGCCCGCGACGTTTCGAGGGCCCCCGAAACCGGTTAACGTCACTCGTGTCCCAGCGTCGATCACGTGCTCCCGATCAGTGGCCCGGATGCACAGGGATGCACCGGATTGACCGGCTCCAACCCTTCGCGGACTCTGGAGGTCCGATGCGACGAACGTTGACGGCTGTGCGCGGCCTGATTCTCGCCACGGGATTGCCCAACCCTTCGCGGACTCTGGAGGTCCGATGCGACGAACGTTGACGGCTGTGCGCGGCCTGATTCTCGCCACGGGATTGCTGATGGGCCTAGCCACGGCAGCGATGGGCCAGATCCGAGGCGGCATCAAGGGCGGGTACAACTCGTCCAACATCAGCCTGAACGTGGCCAACGACAAGGTCGATACGAAGGCGCAGGGCGGGTATCACGTCGGTGGCACGTTTTACGTCGGCGGGGCGACCTGGGGCATCGAGGTTCAGGGCCTCTACACGAAGAAGGGCTTCAAGCGCGATCCGGAGAGCACGGTTCCCTTCGACGAAGAGTGGCGCTTCTCCTACTGGGAGTTTCCTCTCCTTCTCATGGCGCAGACACCGATGGCGGTCACGTCGCCCCGGGTCTTCTTCGGTCCCACGTTCAGTTTCCAGACCTCCTGCAAGCGGAAGGTGTTCGACGAGCTCGACGAGGTGGAGTTCGACTGTCTCCCGGACCAGGTGAAGAGCACCGACATCGGTTTTTTGGCCGGCATCGGCATCAAGGCCACCAGCCTGACGATCGACATTTCGTACGAGTGGGGCTTCAAGGACATCGCGGTGAGCGAGATCATCAGCATCAAGAATCGAAACTTGATGTTCTCGGTGGGGTTGACCTTTCCGAACTGAGACTCGGAGCGAGACTCGGAGCGAGACTTGGAGCAATAGCGGAGCGAGACCGGGGTTGGGGGTGAGCCGAGCGCGGATGGAGCCCACACAACGCTGAAAGCGATTATGAGTGCGAAGATGATTCGAGGAGCCGGTATGGAACGATCCAGGTGGGTGGCGGCTGCGGCTGCCCTGATGATTGCGGCCTGCGGCACGGGCCAGGAGGGCGCAAGCTCGTCTACGGTCTCCGCCGGCCCGGGCGCCGAAGGCGCTGACACAGCGGCCGAGGTGCTGGCATCAATAGACGGAACCGAGATCACGCTGGCCGACCTGGATGAGCAGGTGCGCGAGCAAATCTCCAGGATGGAATACCAGTACCGATCGCAGCGATCGCAGCTGCTGGAGGCCGCCGTCGAAGGGGTGATCCAGGACCGTCTGCTGACCGAGGCCGCGGCGGCACGAGGCGTGAGCCTCGAGGAGATCGTCGCCGCGGAGACAGAGGGAAAGGTCGAGGTCTCGGATGCGGAGGTCGAGGACTGGTACCGTCGGAACAGCTCGCGGCTTCAGGGCCGGCAACTGGATGATGTAGCGCCGCAGATCCGGCAGTACCTGGAGGACATAGCCCGCCAACAGCTGGTGACGGCTCTGGTGTCGGGGCTCGGGTCGGAGCACGAGATCGAGTACTTCGTGGAGCCCGCACGGGCCGACTTCGAGTTGGAAGGCGCTCCGTCCTTCGGGCCTGAGGATGCGCCCGTCACGCTCATCGAGTTCTCGGACTTCGAGTGTCCGTTCTGCAGTCGCTTCTTCCCGACGATCAACAGGATCAAGGAGGAGTACGGGGAGCGGGTGCGCATCGTGTACCTTCAGTTCCCGCTCACCAACATCCACCCCAACGCCTTCAAGGCGGCCGAGGCCTCGCTCTGTGCCCATGAGCAGGGGAGCTTCTGGGAGATGCACGACCTGCTGTTCCAGGAGCAGGGTACGCTGGCGGTGTCGGATCTCAAGGAGAAGGCGGAGCGGTTGGGGCTCGACGCGGAGGAGTTCGGCTCCTGCCTCGACACCGGTCGGCAGGCCGATCAAATCCGGCGAGACTTGAGTCAGGGGCAGGCCGCCGGGATCAATGGCACGCCGGCGCTCTTCGTGAACGGCGTCAACGTGCCCGGCGGGGCGGTGCCGTACGAAGTGGTGGCGGCCGCGATCGACCGCGAGCTACGGCGAAGCGAGTCCGACTAGGGGTTAGAGCCAAAGCGGCCTGGCGTCCTATTCGTCCGCGGCGTCAGCCCGTTCCACGACGATGGAGCACTTCGTCACCAGGGCGGCGATCGCGCCAATCGCCGCCCAGACGGGGATGAGGACGGCGCCGACCACGCCCAAAGTCAGCGGCACCTCGATGAGCGTCTTCCCCTCGTCGTCCTTGATGATGATGCGGCGGACGTTCCCCTCGTGAATGATCTCCTTGACCTTGGCGACGAGATCATCGCCCCTGACCTGATGTTCCTCCGTGCCGATCCGCTTCTGCTCCAACCGTCGCCTCCTCTGTCTCTGCGCCGATCGACGGGATCGGCGTCAATCAGTCATGAAGCTCTCATACTCGGGGGTTCCGCGCGCGAGTTGGGCGTCGAGCTCCACTCCTAGCGCGTCCGCGATACTGGTGGCAAGCTGAAAGAATCCGGCGAGCATCACGACCGCCAGCACCTCTTCATCCCCCAATCCCTCCTCGCGCAAGCCGTCGATATCGGTTTCAGAGAGCCCACTCGGGCTCAGGGTCATCCTCTCGGTGAATGCCAGGATGGCCCGCTGCCGCGGGCTCAGATCGGCGGCTCTCCAGTCGCGTCTGACGGCTTCTGCGAGGTCGTCATCTCCGGTGAGCTTCCGCAGAAACTCTGCGTGAGCCTCCCTTCAGTAGTGGCAGTCACGCGCGGCGCTCACGACCGTGGCGATCATCTCGCGCTCGACACGAGGGAGCGGGCCGCCGCCGTACACCGCGTTACTGAGCTTCACGTAGCCGCTCAATGCTGCCGGATACAAGCTCATCGACCGGCGGATGTTCGGGACGAAGCCGAACTTGCGGAGGCAGGCCTCGTAGAGGGGCTCGAGGGGGCCTCGCGCGTCCTCGGGGGGCACCGTCTCGATCCAGGTCATGGGAGCTCCAATCGATCTGGGCTGTCGAGTTCCTTCTCTCTGAAGATCCGCCGACGCTTCTGCCCGCCGACGACACAGTATAGCTTCCCGGGTTCGTCAGACGCGCAGGCTGCCGTGCGCGTACCGGAGGTGGCCCGGGCCGAAGTGAGCGCCCACGAGGAGGAGACAGGTGAGGCAACGCACGAGGACTATGGCTCTGGTCTGGATGAGTGCTGCAGTCGCGGGAGTGCTTGCCGGCGCGGGCTTCACGAGCCCGGCTTGGGCCCAAAACACCGAGCGGTTCGAGCTGACGGATGTCTTCGAGCTCGAGTGGGCGTCCGATCCGCAGATCTCGCCGGACGGCAGGCGGATCGTGTACGTCCGCAACTCGTTCGACGTGATGACCGACCGGAGGATCTCCGACCTCTGGATCATCGGGGCGGATGGTTCGAACCATCGGGCGCTGACCTCGCTTCCCGGCTCTGAGGCGTCCCCTCGCTGGTCTCCGGATGGAAGCCGCATCCTCTACGTCTCCAACGGGGATGATGAGGACGGGGCCAAGCGGCTCTGGCTGCGCTGGGTGGGAACCGACGACCGAGCTCTTCTCGCGACCTTGACCCATGCTCCCGGCGGCCTCGTCTGGTCAGGGGACGGGAGGTGGATCGCCTTCTCCATGTTCGTTCCCGCGCCCGTGGAGCCCTTCGTGGATCTGCCGGAGAAGCCGGAGGGTGCCGACTGGGGTGAGCCGTTTGTCGCTATCGACGAGTTGGAGTTCCGCTCCGACGGCGACGGATACCTCGAGCGGGGTTACCCGCAGCTCTTCGTTCTTCCGGCTGATGGAGGCACGCCGCGCCAGCTGACGACGGGACCCTTCAATCACGACGGCGCGATCCAGTGGACGCCGGACGGCCGTTCACTGATCGTCTCCGCCCAGCGGCAGGAGGAGTGGAAGTACTCGCCGCGGGATACGGAGATCTACGAGGTCTCGGTTGCCGATGGCTCGGTGCGTCCCCTCTCCGAGCGGTTCGGCCCCGACTCGGATCCTGTCGTCTCGCCGGATGGATCGGCGATCGCTTACGTGGGTTTCGACGACCGGTACCAGGGTTACCAGGTCACCGAGCTGTACGTGATGGACCGCGACGGCGGCAACGTCCGCAGCCTAACGGAAAGCCTCGACCGGGACGCGGAGAATCCGGCGTGGAGCGCCGACGGCTCTGGGCTCTTCTTCCAGTACGATGATGAGGGCAACACGAAGCTCGCGTTCGTGACCCTGGACGGGAGCGTCCGAACCCTGGCGGTGGACCTGGGTGGGCTCTCCCTGGGTCGGCCTTACTCGGGTGGCACGTTTTCGGTCGCACGCGACGGACGCTTCGCCTTCACCTTCTCCCGGCCGGACCACCCGGCGGATGTGGCCTTGGGTGGCCCCGGCATCGAGTCCCCGCGGCGTCTGACGGCTCTGAACGACGACCTCCTCTCGCACAAGCAGCTGGCCGCGGTCGAGGAGATCTGGACCGAGTCCTCCTACGACGGACGCCGGATCCAGGCCTGGATCGCCAAGCCGCCGGGATTCGATGAGTCGCGCAAGTACCCACTGGTTCTCGAGATCCACGGCGGACCCTTCGCCAACTACGGCGACCGTTTCTCGGCCGAGGTTCAGCTGTACGCGGCCGCCGGTTATGTCGTCTTGTACATGAACCCGCGCGGCTCGACGAGCTACGGCGGCGAGTTCGGCAACCTCATCCACCACGCCTATCCAAGCCAGGACTACGATGACTTGATGTCCAGCGTGGACGCGGTCATCGAGCAGGGCTACGTGGATGAGGAGAACCTCTTCGTCACCGGCGGGAGCGGCGGAGGGGTGCTGACCGCGTGGATCGTCGGCAAGACGGACCGGTTCCGGGCCGCGGTATCGGCCAAGCCTGTCATCAACTGGTACAGCTTCGTTCTCACCGCGGATCGCACGTCGTTCTTCTCCCGGTGGTGGTTTCCCGGGCCGCCGTGGGACCACGTCGAGCACTACATGGCACGCTCTCCCCTCTCGCTGGTCGGGAACGTGACCACGCCGACCATGCTGCTGACGGGAGAGGAAGACTACCGCACCCCGATCTCGGAGAGCGAGCAGTTTTACACGGCGCTGAAGCTGCGCAAAGTGCCCACGATGCTCGTCCGGATCCCGGACGCGTCCCACGGGATCGCCTCCAAACCGAGCAATCTGATGGCCAAGGTCGCCTACATCCTGAGCTGGTTCGAGCGCTACCGGACGGAATCACGGCGGACGGCGGCCGCCGCGACCTCCACGCCCTGAATGCCATGAGACGCTCCGTCCGATGAACCGTCCGAGCAGTCCGTCCACCGGCACGCCTTTGTCGGACGCCCCGGCCCCGCGGGCCGCGCCGCTGGAAGCGGGCGCGCTGCGCGAGCGGATCGCGATCCTGGAAGCCGTGGCTGGGCGTCTGGAGCCGGGGTCGGAGGACCGGGAGGCCCTCCGCGCTCCCGTCGTCGACCACTCGGAGGAGTTCTACGCCGGGTTGGAGGAAGCGCTCACCTACCGGGTCACGGAGGACAAAGGGGCGGGCCTCCTGGAGGTGCCGATTCCCGAGAACGGGATCGGAATCGACGAGGCGCTCGAGATCATCGGGGAGCACGTGGACCGTCCAGGGCTCAACCCCGCGTCGGGCGGCCACATGGCGTACGTGCCCGGCGGTGGCGTCTTCGCCTCCTCCCTCGGGGACTATCTGGCGGATGTCGGAAACCACTATTCCGGAGTCTTTTACGCGACTCCCGGCGCAGTGCGCCTGGAGAACCTGCTCGTGCGCTGGATGGCCGAGCTCGTGGGCTATCCGGAATCGGCACTCGGCACGCTGTCGTCAGGCGGATCGATCGCCAACCTGACCGCGATCGTCGCGGCCCGCGATGCCAAGGGCGTCCGCCCTCGCGACGTCGAGTGCTCGCCGGTCTACATGACGCGCCAGGTCCACCACTGCGTGACCAAGGCGATGCGTCTGGCCGGCCTCGGCGAGGCCCCGATCCGGGTGGTTCCCGTCGACGACCGGTACCGCATGCGGGCGGATGAGCTGGCACGCCTGGTCGAAGCGGACCGCGAGGCAGGGCTCCGGCCGTGGATGGTGGTGGCCTCCTCGGGTACGACGGACACCGGAGCGATCGACCCGGTCGACGAGATCGCGGACGTCGCGCAAGCGGAAGGTCTCTGGCTCCACGTCGATGCCGCCTACGGCGGCTTCTTCCTCCTCACCGAGCTCGGACGGAAGCTGATCCGGGGCCTCGAGCGCTCGGATTCCGTCGTGATGGATCCACACAAAGGCCTCTTCCTTCCCTATGGAACCGGGGCCTTGATCGTGAAGGACGGGGAGCTGCTCGCCCGCTCGCAGCACTACGAGGCCAACTACCTACAGGACGCGCTCAGCTCCACCGAGGAGATCTCCCCGGCCGACCTCTCGCCGGAGCTCACCCGCCACTTCCGCGGGCTGAGGATGTGGATGCCGCTCGTCCTGCACGGCCTCGCCCCTTTCCGCGCTGCCCTCGAAGAGAAGATCCAGCTCTGCCGCTACTTCTATGAGGAGTTGGGGAAGATCCAGGGGATGGAGCGCGGTCCCTACCCGGAGCTCTCGGTGGCGCTCTACCGCTACGTGCCGCGCGAGGGCGACCCGAACGAGTTCAACGCCCGTCTGATCCGGGAGGTGCAGCGGGACGGCCGCATCTTCCTCTCATCCACGACCATCGACGACGTCTTCTGGCTGCGGCTCGCCGTCCTCTGCTTCCGCACCCACCGCCGGCACGTGGACATGGCGATCGAGATCCTGAAGGAGAAGATCGCCGCGCTAAACGCCTAGGGTCTTCTCCTGCACCTGGTTCGAAGCGCACAAGTGTGGGGGGTCTCCCCACACCGTTCATCCAGACCTTCTCGACTGGCTCCAACGGTGGGAGGAGTGAACGATCATGAGGGAGGCGTCGTGGGTGTCGGGATCTCCAAGTCAGGAGGCTCTCATGACATTTCGATCGCTGCTGCTCGCCAAGGCCGTTGTCTGTCTGGCGTTCGGCCTGCTTCTACTTCTCGTCCCGGTGGCTCTGCTGGGCGTACTCGGCGCAGAGCTCGGCTCCGCCGGCACCTTCACCGCCAGGGAGTATGGTGCTGCCCTGATCGGCGCACTCTTTCTGTTGTGGTTTGCGAAGGACATCCGAGCCTCCGACGCGCGCCACGCCATTCTCCTTTACCTGCTCGTCTACGACGCGATCGGCGTGATCATAACGGTGCCGGCCGTCCTATCGGGGGTCTTGAACGGCCTCGGCTGGGGAATAGCGCTGGTCTACCTGTTCTTCACCCTTGGAGCCGGCTACGTACTCGGCCAGGAAAAGAAACGCGTCGTCACGAGCTGAGGGCGGAGCCGGTCCTCTGTCGAGAATCGAGGATCTCCCGACTGGCGAAGGGCGCCGTGCCGTGAGAAGGTGCAGGCGGGCGAAGCGGCACATGTCCCGCCCGCATCTGAGGTGTGCGATGCACCCGGTCGCCGTTGACTCACACCGCCGTCCGACTGTCCGAGCTCCCCGGCCAGCCTTTCACTTGAAGCAAGCCGAATCCGACAACCCATGCCCGTATGTCTCGGTCCATGGCCTACGGACCGGACTCAGAAGGAGGTACTGAACATGTCCGCAAAGATCCTGCAGCTCAATTTCAGATTCGACGTTCCGCGGGCGGACTACGAGGAGGCCGTCTCGCCGCTAGCGAGCGATTTCGCGGAGGTGCCTGGTCTTGCGTGGAAGATCTGGCTGATGAACGAGGCCGCGAACGAGGCGGGAGGCATCTACCTGTTCGAGGATGAATCTTCGCTGTCTGCCTATCTCGACGGTCCGCTCGCCGCCGCCGTGAAGTCCCACCCCGCCTTGTCCGACCTGAGCGCGAAGCAGTTCGATGTGATGGAGGAGCTGACCTCGATCACCAGGGGTCCGGTCGTGACGGAACGGATGGCATGAAGCCGTTCACCATGATCGCGATGGTTTTCCTCGGCCTGATCGCGTTTGGGCACCTGCTGCGCGTCATTCTGGGCTGGGAAATCGTCGTAAACGCCATTGTCATCCCCCTGTGGCCCAGCGTGCTCGTCTTCCTGTTCTTCGGGTGGCTGGCCGTGGGGTTGTGGAGAGAGGCGAAACACGAACAATAGACGGCCTGGCTGGCACTCAGCAGCACCGCACAAGCCTGGCAGTCGCGCCTACTCGTTCCGCCGGGTGACGACGAGCTGGTCCTCCTCTATCCGCTTCTTTCGATAGCCGGCGAGGTGGAAGATCTGGAGGGCGTAGAAACGCGCCACGTGGCGGTCGATGCGCAGGGTGCCCGGGCGGTCGCGATCCCGATGGACGCCCGGCAGGAGCGGTAGCAGCGCGTCCACCCGGAGGTGTCGTAGCCACGCCGATACCGTGAGCCAGAAGGTGCTGAACTTCCGGATCACGAAGAAGCCATCGTCGCCCTGCCGCTGATAGAGGGGCATGAGGATGCCTCCACCCTCGGGCGCGCGAAGCTCGCCGCGGTCGTTTCTGCCGAGCAGGTCCCCCTCGCTGATCGTCTGGAAGCTCACGAACCCGGGAAGCATCTGGAATCCGTCGTCCTCATGCAGGCCGTGGCGGTGCCTGACTTCCACGGCCTGAGGCAGGCCCTTGGTGGCCGCGGCGAGGCTTTGGCGGGCCTCCTCCACGGCCGGGACGGAGTCGGGCTCGATGAGGACGCCGGTCTCGGCCAGCGCCAGCCAGATCGCCGCTTCGCAATAGTCCTCCGAACGGGGGTCGTCGTGCTGCCCTCCCTCGAAGCCGAGCGTTATGTACCCTTCGCCGTCCAGGTGACTGAGCAGGGTGTGATCCAGGTGCTCCTCGAGGCCCAGCACGTGAGGAACCGGAAAGCGGAGGGCGAAGCGCCGATTGCGTAGGGTGTCCATCGCCGTGGCGAACGGCGGACTCTCTCCGGATGTGGTATGCAGGTCCAGGCAGTAGACGTCGCCGCGTGCTCGAGCTCCGGCCGAATCGATCTCCTCGAGCAGCTGTCCGGCTTCCAGGTCTTCGGCGTCCTCGAGGGCGTCCGGCCGGTGAGCCCTGAGGGCCGCCACCTTCGCCGGAGACCAGTGCCGGTTGAGATCGGAGTCCACGAAGCGGTCTCCCCTCGACACGGCGGTGAGGTTTCCGACGAGGCCGATGACTTCGCCCCGCATCGGCGGCCGCTCGGCCTCGAGGCGTGCGAAGACTCTCTCCAACGCCCGCAGGCCGGCCGGCTCGTTGCCGTGTAGGGAAGCTGTAATCAGCAGTGTCGCCCCGGCGGCTTCCCCGACCAGCTGGCCGACTACGCGATCGACTTCCAAGGCAAAAAGTGGCTCCGTGGTCACAACGATGGACATCCGTTCATGCTCAACGCTTGAATGACGTCAGGCGGGTGGCGCATCCGGGCGCGTCGCGCCATGCCAGTCCGTCCCACGCGGGGGGCGCGGCAGGCCCGTATCCTACCGGACGGGTGGTGTTTCGTACAGGGGCCTGGCTCTCGAGTCGACGCTTGCTGAAGCCCGGAGAGCCCACAAGGGCCCTGCCAGCTCCGCTACGGGTAGAGCCGCGTCACGGACCAGCTCTCCTGGTCGCGACGGAAGCGGATGCGATCGTGCAGCCGGTTCACTCGGCCCTGCCAGAACTCGATGACGTCGGGACGCAGCCGAAAGCCGCCCCAGAATGGCGGAAGCGGGATCTCTTCGCCCTCGAACTCCGCTTCACGATCCCTGAATCGCTGCTCCAGCTCCTGGCGGCTCGTGAGGACCGAGCTCTGTGCGGAAGCCCAGGCACCCAGACGGCTACCGCGTGCGCGAGTCCTGAAGTAGGCGAAGCTCTCCTCTTCGCTCAGCCGCTCGATGGTGCCCTCCACCCTGACCTGACGGTGCAGGACGTTCCAGTACACGAGGAACGCCGCCTGAGCGTTCTCGGCGAGCTCGGCGGCCTTTCGGCTCTCGTAGTTCGTGTAGAAGACGAAGCCGCGGGCGTCGAAGCCCTTCAGCAGCATCATGCGGACCGACGGCCCGCCGTCCGGCGTGGCCGTAGAAAGAGCGATCGCCTCGGGAAGGAAGAATCCCGACTTCTTCGCCGAGGAGAACCACCGGTCGAAGAGGGCAATAGGGTCCGAACCGGCCGACGACTCGGAGAGTCCGCCGACCGTCCCCTTTCCGACCGTGAGGAAGGAGCGCAGGATGGTGCGAATTGACATTGGCGCAACGGTCGCGGCGCCCGGCGGGCCTGTCAAGCGACCAACGAGGAGACCCATGAACAAACCCGACTTCGAGGACGAGAGAAGGGACTATCGGCTGGAGGTGCCGGAGCACTTCAACTTCAGCCGCGACGTCATCGATCGCTGGGCTGAGGATCCTCGGCGCCGGGCGCTCTGGTGGATCGACGACCACGGCAACGAGCGGGAGTGGACTTACGCCGAGCTCGCCCGAGAGAGCCGGAAGGTCGCCGGCGGTCTTGCACGTCTCGGCATCAGCCGGGGCGACGTGGTGCTCGTGCTTCTTCCGCGAGTCATCGAGTGGTGGCTGACGAGTCTGGGGTGCTTCCGCGTCGGCGCCGTGGTAAGCCCGGGCACGATTCAGCTCTCCGCCAAAGACATCGCCCACCGGATCCAGGCGGCCGAGGCCGTGTGCGTCGTTACGATCCCGGAGGTCGCGCCGAGTGTGGAGGAGGCGATAGAGAGCCTAGGCGGTTCCACGAAACTGAAGGCCTGCATCGCCGCCGGAGGCGGTTGGCGGCCGGGATGGTACGGGTTTGCCGACCTCCTCGAGGACTCCAGCGAGTTCGAGACGGCCGACACGAGAAGCGACGAAATGGCCTTGCTGTACTTCACTTCGGGCACGACCGGTGGTCCGAAGATGACCGTGCACACGCACGCCTCCTATCCATTGGGCCACCTGGTCACCGGCAAGTTCTGGCTCGACCTCACCGAGCAGGATGTTCATTGGAATATCACCGACACGGGATGGGCCAAGGCGGGCTGGAGCTCGATCTTCGGGCCGTGGCACATGGGGGCGACGATCTTCGCCCATCACGAGGAGAGGTTCCACGTGAAGCGTGCCCTGGAGATCCTGAATGAGTATCCGATTACCTCGATGTGCGCTCCACCGACCATCCTCAGGATGTTTGTTCTCGAGGACCTCTCGCGGTACGAGTTTCCGACTTTGCGCTCGGTCGTGACGGCGGGAGAGCCTTTGAACCCCGAGACATACGAGAGCTGGGAAGCGGCGACCGGCGTCACGATTCGCGAGGGCTACGGGCAGACGGAGACCGTCGTTGTCGTCGGGGCCTTCCGAGGAGTAACGCCCCGCCCGGGCTCGATGGGCGTCGCGGCGCCGGGGTTCGATCTTCAGGTTATCGATGATGACGGCAACGTGCTGCCGCCGGGCCGAGAGGGCGACCTCGCGGTCCGGGTGAAGCCGGATCGTCCCGTCGGCCTGTTCAGAGAGTATTGGAAGGAGCCGGAGCGCACAGCCAGGTTCTTCAAGGGCGATTGGTACATCACCGGCGACCGGGCGGTGCGGGATGAGGATGGCTACTTCTACTTCGTCGGCCGGGCCGACGACGTGATCCTTTCCGCTGCCTACCGAATTGGGCCGTTCGAGGTCGAGAGTGCGCTACTCGAGCACGAAGCGGTGGCCGAGTCCGCGGTCGTGGCGAGCCCGGATCCGGTTCGCGGGTCGGTGGTGAAGGCGTTCATCGTACTTTCCCCGGGCTACGAGCCGAGCAGGGATTTGGCCCGCCGGCTCCAGCACTTCGTGAAGCGCACGACGGCTCCCTACAAGTATCCGCGGAGGGTGGAGTTCGTCACCGAGCTGCCCAAGACGGTGAGTGGCAAGATCCGTCGCGCAGAGCTCCGCCAGCGCGAGATCGACGGCTAGCGGAGGCGTACCTCAGAAGCGAAACGTCTCCACGCCTCGATCACCTGGTCGGCTAACTCGCCGCTCAACCGCTCGATCTCGTCGGGGTGTGCGTCCAGGTGTTCCAGTAGCTGGCGTCGGAGGATCTGATCGAAGGGAGTGGCCGCGAGCTTCGGGTGGCCTATTCCCAGCTGCACGCCCGCATCGTAGGCAACCTCGGCGAGCTCCTCCGGTGACTGGAACGTCCGGTCAATGTCGATCTCCTCGTAATTGTGCACCCAGCCGTGCGTCCAGAAGTTGCCCTCGGTCAGTCGGATGTAGCCCAACCACTGAAACGGCTCATAGGAGATCCGGGCCTGGCTCAGGAGGACCCGCAGGGGATCGTCGTCCTGGGTCTGGATGCATTCGATACCGGCGAGATCCCGCACTCGCTTGATCTCGATCACGTCGTCGTCCATCGGGTGGGGCGAAGGCCCCTCCACACGGACGATGAACTTGGTGTCGAGCGCGCTTCCGACGCCCAGCTTCAGGTAGCCCACGCTCAGCGGCGCGAAGTAGCCCCGATCGACATGCGGGTGCTCCTCGGCCATGACCTCCGCGAAGCTGCGCAGCGCTTCGCGCAGTTCGCTCTCCACCTCGGGCTGCACCGGCTCCATCAGGGAGTCCACCCACGCCAGGTACCTCGTCGTGTCCTGGCTGAACGAGGATCGCAGCCGCTCGATGACCGCCGGCTCCGGCGCCTCGATCGCCGGGTCCTCGAGAGCGGAGGCGTAGCCCCTGAGGAAGGTGCGCACGAGTCCTCCCTCCGCGAGATCGTCCCAGGCGTTGATCCGGCTGGCGAGCCGCAGCGAGACGGCAAACCGCATGAGATCCAGAAAGGGAGGGCCCTGCGAGGAATCGTCGAAATCGGTGAGCCCCCGGCCGAGATCCGTGATCGCATACTGCTCGACGTGGGCGTCGCCGTGGAGGTTCAGCTGAAAGGAGCGGGCCTGCTCGGAGGAGAGGGCTGCAGGTTGGTCGGCTAAAAGATCGCAGACGCGCTGACTGAAGGGAACGTTGATGAATCGGAAATAGCCGTGCGCGTCGGCGAGCAGCCGGTCGAGCAGGTCGGGGTTCTCCGAGAAGTCGAAATCCGCGGGGTCGATCCGCGGGGTCGACGTAGAGCGAGGCGGCTCCGTCTGTAAGCGCACGCTCGCCGCGGACGTCCCGTTCCGAGCCAGTCTCTCGATCACCGCCCCCTTCCCCGGGTGCACATGCGGCTGCCAGCGCGAGGGCCAGGCAGCCTGCGGCGCAGCGAGCCAAATCACGCGCCATCGTCATCGAGTCATCCCAGGCTCACCTGAAGGATGGGCAGTGATCCAGTAGATCGTAGTAGAGAAGGCGAGCCAACACGTTCTCCCGATACTCGGCGGTCGAGCGGATGTCGTCGATCGGAGACACATCCTCACGGATGGCGGGCAGGAGGTCGTCCGGCCCCCTCACCTCGATGCCCTCCTCGAGGATCCGCTCCACCTCCGGGCAGCGGCATACGAACGGCGCCACGCTGTTCGCCACCACTCTCCACCCGGCGTCGGATCTCGTCACCGCCGCTCCTACCTTCGTGATCGCCTGCGCCCGTCGCGGGCCCACTTTCTCGAAGATCTGGACGTCGTAGGTGCGGCGCGGCACCCGAATCTCCGTTACGAGCTCATCCCGTGACTTGCGCATCTCCTTGTACCCTGAATAGAACCCCGAGAGAGGCACCTCGCTCCGGCCGCTGCTCGACTCGAGCACGACGACCGCGTCGTACGCCATCAGCACCGGGACGCCGTCCGCCGCCGGGGAGGCGTTGACGATATTCCCCGCCCAGCTGCCGCGCGTCTGGATCTGAATGGAGCCCACCTGCCGCGCCGCGTCGATGAGGAGCGGTAGCTCGCTCCAGGCTTGGCGGTCCTCGATGATGTCCCAATACGTCGTGAGTCCTCCCAGCACCAGCTCGTCTGCCTCCCAGCGATGGGGACGCAGCTCCTCGACGCCTGACAGGTCCAGGTAGGAGTGTTCGTGCAGCTCCGTGTGCTGCGGCCAATGAACGAGCAGGTCCGTGCCGCCGGCCATGGGTACGAGCTCGGGATCGGCAGCGAGGGACTCGAGCGCCTCGGCCAGGGAACCGGGGAGGAGGATGCTCACCCGGCTTCCCGATCCTCCAACGCACCCTCGATGCCTTCGATGATTCCGTCATAGCCGGTGCAACGGCACAGGTTACCCGCCATCAGCTCTCGCACCGTGTGGGTCTCGAGTCGGTCCCGGTGCTGCAGAATCCACTCGGCGGTCATCACCACCCCGGGCGTGCAGGCGCCGCACTGCGTGGTACCGCGGGCGTGGTAATGCGCCGCACCCACCGGATCCAGCGACTCGATGGTCTCCACGCGATGGCCTCGCACCTGATAGGCGGGGACGAGGCAGGAGTCCACGGGGAGTCCGTCCAGGTAGACCGTGCAGGCGCCGCACTCGCCCTCGGCACAGCCCTCTTTCGTTCCGGTGAGCCCCAGACGGTACCGAAGGAGATCCAGGAGCCGCTCCGACGGATCGACCTCCACGGTCGTCGGCTCCCCGTTGAGCGTGAAGGAGATCCGGATTGGATCGTTGCTCCCAGTGCTCCCGGCGTTCACGGTGCCTCCCCCGGCTCATGTCCGTTACCCAACAAGGCCATCAGCCGTTCGGGAGTGAGCGGGATCTCGGTGGGCTGCCGTCCCGTTGCCGCCGCGACCGCGTTCAATACGGCCGGCGCCGCGCCGACCAGGGGAAGCTCCCCGATGCCCTTGGCGCCCTGGGCTCCGTGCTCGTACGGGAACTCCACGAACTCGACCCGGATCGGCGGGAGATCCCCGCTGGTCGGGATGATGTAGTTGGTCAGCTGACCGTTCTGCATCGCCCCATCCTTCCAGACGCACTCCTCGAGCAGCGCCCAGCTGATTCCCTGGGCGACGCCCCCCTGAACCTGACCTTTGGCCAGCGTCTCGTTCAGAACCGTTCCCACATCTTGCACAGAGACGAAGTCCAGCACGCGCACGTCGTACGTTCGCAGGTCGACCTCGACCTCTGCCACGTGTGCGGCCCAACCGAACGCGCCGTACGCGTCTCCGAGATAGTTCTCCTCATCCCACTCGATACCTGGCGGCGGCTCGTAACGCGCCCTCCCGAGCAGTCGTTCTCCGGGGTGCGCCGAATGCCAGGCGATGATCGCCTCCTTCACCAGGGCTCCCCGGGCGGTTTCTCCTGAGCCCCGGCCGCTCTTCCCGCGGACGCCCTCGCCGCTTGCCTCCACGGCGATCTCCAGTCCGGCTTGCCGGCACAGGTCGTCACAGGCCCTCTCCACCAGCCGACCGACGACCATCGCGGTCCTGGACCCGACGGTCGGTCCACTGTCCGGCACCCGGTGCGTGTCCGGCTCCGCGATCGAGATCTCCGCCGGATCGTAGCCGAGGCGGTCGGCGGCGAGCTGTATGAAGACCGTGATCTGTCCCTGTCCCATCTCGGTGCTGGCGCAAAGAACCTGCACCTTCCCATCTGCATGGCCCTCCACGTGGAGGCGCGAATCCAGCATCACCTCGCCGCTTCCCGTGAAGCCGGCGCCGTGGTAGAAGGCGGACATCCCGATTCCGCGGCGCAGGTAGCGATGTTCCGAGTTCCGGACCCAGTGCTCTCTCCTCCTCCGCTCGTAGTCCGATAGCGCGAGCGCGCGCTCCACGATCTGCAGCCTATCCACGCCGTCCCCGATCACCTGGCCCGTGGACGTGGTCTGTCCGTCTCGGATCACATTGATGCGCCGCAGCTCCACCGGATCCATCCGAAGACAATCGGCGATCACGTCCATGTGGCGCTCGACCGCAAAGTGGGCCTGCGGGTTGCCGAAGCCTCGGAAGGCGCCGTAAGGCACCGAGTTCGTGAACATCGCCCGGCCCAGGATGCGCACGTTGTCGCAGTGGTAGAGACCCGCCGCGTGGATGATCGCTCGGCTGAGGACCACGGGAGTCAAGGTGAGGTAGGCGCCGCCGTCCATGACCACCTCGATCTCCTGCGCGATCAGCCGACCGTTCTCGTCCACTCCCGTTCGGTGCCGGATTTGCGAGGGATGGCGCTTCGTCGTCGCGACCATGTCCTCTGTCCGGTCGTAGATGAGCTTCACGGGCCTGCGCGACTTGAGCGCGAGCAACCCCGCGTGCAGCGCCACCATCGAAGGGAACTCCTCCTTGC
The DNA here is from genome assembly GCA_039587445.1 of Gemmatimonadota bacterium. GTDB lineage: Bacteria > Gemmatimonadota > Gemmatimonadetes > Palauibacterales > Palauibacteraceae. Next base: position 8,874 of record JBDHIM010000061.1, on the reverse strand, counting down.
CGCCGAAGCCTCCGCCGGTCGGCGTCTGGATGACCCTGATCTCCTCCTCCGAACGGTTCAGCGCAGGCTTCAGCGCCTTCACGACGTAATAGGGACATTGCATCGAGCCCTTGATGACCAGCACGTCGTCGTCCAGGTACGCCAGCATGCCTTGCGTCTCGAGGTAGACATGCTCCTGGGCGCCTGTCTCGTAGACGCCCTCGACCACGATCGGAGACTCGGCCAGCGCCCGCTCCACGTCCCCCTTTTGGATCGACAGTCGCTTGAGGACGTTGTCCTCGCCGCACTGGATCAGATCGGGACTCGGGAGAGTGCGGAAATCGAGAGCCGGCGGGTCGACGTCGACGATGACCTGCACCTCGCGCAACGCGCGGCGGGCCACATCGCGCGACGGGTGGGCCAGCAGGAGGACCGGCTCGTGCACGTGGTGAACGTAGCCGGGCGCCAGGGCCGGTTGATCGTATTCGATCAGGTAGACGGCGTTTCTGCCCGGGATGTCGGTGTGGTCGACGATCACGAACTCGGACCAGTCCACCCCGTCTCCGAAGATGATGTCGGAGATGCGGCCTCTCGGCGCTGGACTGCGTACCGTGGCTCCCCAGAGGAAGTCCTCCAGCGGAAGGTCATCGACATAGCGCTCTCGCCCCGTCAGTTTGGAAAGGCCCTCACGACGGAGCATCGAGGAGCCTTCCGCCGCAACGTCGGCAAGCCTTCGGGGCCGCGGCTTCGCGGCCGGTCGAGAGCTCATAGCAGGCACCACCGAGTAGAAGAGTGAGACAATGATCGTCACTGATGGTGGGGCTCCGTCCGCCGCCTAGCAACGGCGGCCTGGACGAGGAGACGAGATAAGCTGATGAACGCCGATAGCAACGATTCCAGCCGCTTCATGCGTGAGGCTCTTCGTTTCGCCGTGGAGAGCGCGGCGTCGGGGAACGGCGGCCCCTTTGCGGCCGTGGTGGTCAAGGACGGCGAGATCGTGGGTCGCGGGTCCAACGCCGTGACCGGGCAGAACGACCCGACGGCCCACGCCGAGGTGGAGGCGATCCGCGACGCCTGCCGGCAGCTGCGTACCTTCCGGCTGGACGGATGCGAGATCTACTGCAGCAGCGAACCCTGCCCGATGTGTCTGGGCGCCATCTACTGGGCGCGGTTGGAGCGGATCTACTACGCCAACGATCGGGGCGTCGCGGCGGAGGCCGGATTCGACGATGCGTTCATCTACGACGAGATAGCCCGGCCGATCGGGCTTAGGCTTCTGCCCACGCGGCACATGACCGTGGATGGAGCCGACCATGCGTTCCACGTATGGGAGGATCTGGAGGACCGCATCGAGTACTGATCCAGCGATTCCACGGCAGAATCGCTACCGCTTTTTCCTCGCCTTCTTCAGCAGTTCGCGCGGATCCGGACCCGTCGTGCACTCCGAGCCGCCCGGGCTCACCGGTTCCGGCGGCCCCGGAAACCGCGGCGTGCACGGCGGCTTCGGAAACTTGTAGGGACGCTTGCGGTCCCGTGGAGCTCTCCCCCGGTTGCTCTTCGCCATCCAAACCACCGCCTTTCCTTCGTAATTCTAGCCCGGCAAGTGACCATACGCATTTACCCCGCCGGATGTGTCTGAGGTCGCCGGCTGAGCCCAGGCGGAGTCGCCGGACGCCCGGGACGCCTGGCGCCGCGTGTCCGGTTCCATAGGTTTTTCTCGGTCGCCGTCGTCCCTACCGGGTGCGAGGAAGATGACCGCTCAACGAGCGCCGAGAAGCCGTGAACCCGTCCGGATCGCCATGTGGTCCGGACCGCGCAACATCTCCACCGCTCTCATGCGATCGTGGGGGAGCCGTCCCGATACGTATGTCTGCGACGAACCGTTGTACGCCTTCTATCTGCTGACCACCGGTCGGGACCACCCGGGCCGGGCGGAGATCATACGGGAACACGACACGGACCCGGGCCGGGTGATCGCGTGGCTGACGGGGCCGGTCCCAGGGGGCAAGCGGATCTTCTATCAAAAGCAGATGGCCCATCACCTCCTCCCCGGCGTTGAGCGCGATTGGCTGAGCGACGTTCGGCACGTATTCCTCATCCGCGAGCCTAGGGAGATGCTCACCTCTTTGATCCGGGTCACGCCCGATCCCTGCCTCGACGACACCGGGCTTCCGCAGCAGTGGGAGCTCTACGAGCGGGCTGTCGCCGAGACAGGAAGGCTGCCACCCGTGATCGACGCGCGAGACGTGCTCCAGGACCCGGCCGGGCTTCTGGTCGCCCTGTGCGGTGCCCTGGATGTGCCATTCATGGAGTGCATGCTCTCGTGGGACCCGGGGCCGCGCCCGACGGACGGCGTGTGGGCGAAGCACTGGTATGCCTCCGTGGAGGCGTCGACGGCCTTCCGGCCGTATCGTCCGAAGCCTGATCGGCTGCCCGCCGGGCTGCAGGGGCTCCTCGACGATTGCCGGCCGATCTACGACCGGCTGTACGCAGAACGCCTAACCGCCTGAGCGAGATGCTTCAACACTACGACGAGAGAAACCGCGATCTGATCGTAAACGTGAACGGCCGCCTGCTGCACAGGGACGAAGCGGGGATCAGCCCCTTCGACAGCGCGGTGCAAGGAGGGGACGCCGTGTGGGAAGGCCTGAGGCTGTACGAGGGTCGAATCTTCAAACTGAAGGAACACCTGGACCGGCTGCGCGCATCCGCCGCAGCCCTCGCCTTCGAGGGGGTGCCGACCCACGAAGAGATCATGAGCGAGATCCGACGCACCCTCGAGGCGAACGTTATGAGGGATGGCGTCCACATTCGGCTGACGCTGTCGCGCGGCGAGAAGATCACGTCGGGCATGGACCCGCGGCTCAACCGCTCCGGCCCGACGCTCATTATCTTGGCCGAGCACAAGCCGCCGGTCTACGAGCGGGATGGGATCCGCCTCGTCACGAGCTCGATCCGTCGCCCGCCGCCCGATGTCCTGGATCCGAAGATACATCACGCCAATTTGATCCCCTCCATCCTGGCCAAGATCGAGGCCAACCTGGCCGGAGCGGACGACGCCCTGATGCTCGACATGCAGGGCTTCATCGCGGAGACGAACGCCACCCACATCTTCGTCGTCCAGGGCGGGCGGTTGGCCACGGGGACGACCCGGGCGTGCCCCGAGGGAATCACGAGGGCGACCGTGCTGGAGTTGTGCGAGAGGAACGGGATCCCCGTTGAGGTTCGGGACCTCTCCACGACGGATGCTTATGGGGCGGATGAGATGTTTTGCACCGGCACGATGGGAGAGCTGGCTGCCGTGGTCGAAGTGGACGGTCGGGCGATCGGCACGGGAGAGGTGGGCCCCTTCACCCGGCGGCTCAGCGAGCTGTATGTAGCCGAGACGGCGTCGGGCGGAACCCCGATCCTGGAAGCACCGGGGACCTCGGCGGTGCGCTAGGGACCGGGGGCCGGGCCGGGATCCTCGACGGGGAGCGAGTCCGCGGGTGCGGTGACGGTCTCCTCGGACGCGAGCGAGTCCACTGCTGCCAGGGAATCGGCGTACAGCCTCTTCGCGCGATTCAGGAGCGCTTGCGCCTCCGAGGCGGGCACGCCGAGGTTGGATCCGCCGAACTCGCGCATCACGGCCACGTTGAGCGCCTGTACGAGGCCATCCCCATCGAGCACGGGGCCTCCGCTGCTTCCGCGAGTGGTCTCTGCATCGTAGACCACCGCCGTGGAGCTGGACTGACCGACGATCCCCTTGGTAGCCAACGGCGCGATGTGCCCCGCTTCCGACAGGCGGCGGGCGACCGACCAGAAGTCGCGATCGGAATCGCTCATGATCGAATCCACGAACGCCGGATCGGTTCGGGCCAACAGAGCCTGGATGCCGGTCGGATAGCTGAGAACGACGACCTCCTCACCGGGCGCCGCGAGCGAATCGCTCAACTCCAGCGGTTCGACGCCTTCCAACAGAGGACTACAGCACAGCACGGCCAGGTCCACATCGCCCGCGCTCAGCACCGGATGCAGCTCGAACGGCTCCGAGATACCCGGGAGGTAGCCGATGAAGCGACTCATTCGGGGAAGCCAGCCTTCCCGTAGGAGAGCTTGGGCCGTCCGATCGAAGTTCCAGGGGACGGCGAGGTGTCGGTTGGTGAGGAGCAGGCCTTCCTCGGAGGCCACGAAGGCGGTTCCGGTGAACTGGCGCTGATACTCGGGCCCCTGGCCATCTACGCCCAGGAGCAGACCACCGGGCGCACGCACGGAAGCTCCGTCCGGAGAGAGGGCGACTCTCAGCAGCCGTCCGCTCTCGGCCTCGGCAAAGCCGTATGCGCCCTGAAGGAGGACGATGGAGCGACTCGCCTCGGAGATGATCCTCCGAGCATCGAGGCTCCGCTCCTCCAGCGCCTCGAGCCGTTCGGCGAGCTGCGCCTCGAGGTCCAAGCGGATTCGCTCGAGCTCCTGCTCGGTGAGTGAGTTCTGCTCGCTCTGCTCCAGGAGGGCGCTGATCTCCTGGAGCATGGAGGCGTCGGCCTCGACTCGGCGGCGCAGGGCCCAGCCCTGGAGCGCCAGCGCGAGAATGGAGGCGGTCAGCGCGATCAGCACGACGGCGGCGACGGCCCGCGAAGCCGGACCCGTTTGCGTGAGGATCTCGCGTGGCAGGCCCGAGAGGAGAATGGCCAGGCGGCCGAACCAGCCAGCCCCGCTCCGCCGTGCGCAGTCCACGCAATCGCCGAGCGCTTCCGGGATCGTCTTGTAGGGTCGGTCGGGGCCGCGATGAAGACGGAAGCGTAGGAAAGGGCCGTTCTCACCGATCTCGAGGAGGTCCCCCGTGGCGAGCGGGGCTTGCGCCACGCGTTCGCCGTTCACTCGGACGATCTCGCCAGGTGCCGATACGATCTCGTACGAAGAGTTCTCCAGGCGAAGCTCGGCGTGGTGCTCCGCGACCGCCGGCTCGCGGTCGGCGGGGAAGTGGATCTCGGATTGGATCCCGGTACCGATTCGGACTCGGGGGCCGCTCGAGACCTGCGTCGTCCCTCTGAGTGCGCCCGAGAGATGGACGATGATAGACCTGACGAGAGGGGGCTCGGCGGTCCTCTCCTCGGGGTCCTGCGGCTCGGCGTGGCCGCGGAGCTCCGTCATCGGCGTCTCCGTTGAGGGATGAATCCGCCGGGAAGTTGGGTGCCAAGGGCTGTGGAGGGAAGTATGGCCCGGCGCGGCCGGGCCGGCGGTCAGTGCTCCAGCTCGAGGATCCTCCCCGACGGATCCACCGAGAAGACGGGCTCTCGCGAGAGATCGGCGCCCACCCAGATGGAGCGTTTGGGAGCGATGCGCACAGCCAGGCTGAGCGAGAAGCCGTCGGCGGCCGACGTGTCCACGGTGTAGCCCGCATCTGCCAGGGCCGCGGCGGAGACGGATGAGAGCGGGTTCGACGAGCCGACGTTCAGCCACCCCGTCAGGAGCTCCGAGTCGAACACGGATTCGCGCCAATGGCCGTCTCGCGTGCCCACGCCGCCCGTGTTCTCCACGGGAACGGGGACGCCCGCATAGGCTCCGCCTCCGATGCCGTCGAAGGCGCTCACGGTCTCGCTGCCCGTGAAGTACGGGTCCGGGGACCCTGCGTTCGTGATGAGTCCCAGGCTCTCCCAGAGCGTTCCGAAGCCGAGAACGTGTCCCATCTCGTGGAGGACGAGCTCCTCGAGAATCCCAAAGCTCTGGGCCTGGTTCAGATCATCTTCGTCCAGCGTCAGCTGGCCGGTGACCGGAATCATGCTGCCCATCCGGATAAAGCAGGGCCCAGCCTGGCCCAGCGCGCCGCCGGCCCCGTCGATCGGTTCCACCTTCACGAAGATGACGAGATCATCGATCGTTTCGTCGACAGCCTCGTGGCAGCTGCCCCCGTCGTAGTTGAGGGCGATGTTCGGGACGTCGCCCGTGATGATCTCCTCCCACCGCGCCGCTGCGGCCGAGAAGGCCGGGGCGTAGCTCGGCGTTCCCCCCACGAAGCGGAGCTCGATGTCGAACCCCGGAGAGGGGGGCGGTGGCGGCGGTGGCGGAGGCGACGGTGGTGGTGGAGCTTCGACGGTCACGCTGACGCTGGCCGAAGCGGTCGCCCCGTTCGAATCGGTGGCTTGAAGGGTGACCGTGTGGCTGCCGACGGAGAGATCGTTGCGGGTCAGAGAACTTCCCGTTCCCAACGCTCCGTCCCGGTTGGAGGCCCACTCGAGGGACGAGCCCGGCAGCGCGCCATCCTCAGCGTCGGTCGCGCTTCCCTGGAAGATGACCGACGTCCCTTCCGCAAAACTGGCTCCCGGCTGTGGCGTCGAGATCGACGGTGCGGGTGCCTCGTTGGGCGCCGGTGGCGGCGTGGGCGGAGGGGCCGGCGGTGGCGATGGAGGTTGCACGCTCCCGCCAGGTTGAGACCCTCCCGGCTGCGTGGGCCCGTTCTGGCACGCGGGAGTGCCCGCGGCGAACACGATGCAGAGCGCCGCTGTCAGAGTCCGTCCCATCGGTCCGAAGTTCATCGCGCGCCGCGCGTCGCGGCCGGTTCGGGTCTCCAGGGTCGCCTCCGAGAAGTCTCCAAGTGCCAACGGGTTGCTGCGTACCGCATCGTTGTGCAAACGAGTTGCCGTTACCTGGACCGTCGGGCCTCAAGATGTATCGAAGGCCTAGTTCCTTACGTGATATCGTATTACGCCGGTCGGTGGGTCGGTGGGAGTAGAGCGAAGGTGCCGGCAGCCCGCCGGTCGCTATGCAGAAATGTCAGACTTCTTCGCGATCGACCACATAGATGTTTCGCTGTGCGGTAGGCAGCAGCATGAGGTCGAAGACGTTGACGTGCTCCGGCGCGTTGATGACGTAATGGATCGCATCCGCGACGTCTTCGGCCAGAAGCGGCTGAAACCCTCGGTAGATGGCGTCCGCCTGTTGATGATCGCCACCAAACCGGACGAGTGAGAACTCGGTGTGCACGAAGCCCGGATCCACGCCCGAGACGCGGATTGGCGTGCCGGCCACGTCCAAGTTCATTCCTTCCGTGAGGGCTCGGACGGCGAACTTGGTCGCATTGTACACGTTGCCGCGCGGATAAACCTGGTGGCCTGCCGTGCTCCCGATGTTGACGATGTGGCCGCGACCGAGCTCGATCATCCGCGGCAGGAAGGCGCGGCTCACGTAAAGGAGGCCCTTCACGTTGGTGTCGATCATGCGATCCCAGTCCTCTGGATCTCCCTCCTGGAGCAGAGCCAGGCCACTCGCCAGGCCGGCGTTATTGATGAGGACATCCGGGGCGAGCGACGCCGCCTTCATCTCCGCTGCCTCCGCCTCGACGGCCTGTCTATCCCGTACATCCACACCGGCTACCCGGATTTCGAGCACCGCGTCCTCACGGAGCTCATCGGCCAGGGCGGCGAGTCGATCCTCCCGACGTGCCCACAGGACCAGGTTCGCCCCTTCGGCCGCGCAACGCCGCGCGCAGGCCTCGCCGATGCCGGCGGAGGCGCCCGTGATCAGGATCAGCTTGTCTCGAATTCGGTTCATTTCTTCCGATGCCTTGGATCAGACGTTCGCTTCGATGGATTTCCCCGACTCGCTGCCATACTATGGGAGGCCGAAATCGCTCGCGAGCGAATCTCGAAGAGGGGAGGCAGGCCATCCGGATCATCCACGAGTTCGATCCCTTCCTCTGGCACATATCCGGTAACTTCGGAATCCGTTGGTACGCGCTTCCCTACATCATCGGCTTCGTGCTGGCGTACCTTTTCCTCAAGCGCGTCGCGCGGCGTGGGGAGGTCGAGAATCTTACCGATGAGACGCTCGACACGTACATCGTGTACCTGTTCGCGGGCGTGCTCCTCGGGGCGCGCTTTTTCCACGTCTTCGTGTTCGAGTTCTCGAACTACGGCTTTGATCCGCTTCGCTGGATTGCGGTTTGGAGAGGAGGGCTCTCCTTTCATGGAGGGCTCGCGGGCGGCATGGTCGGGACCTACCTGTTCTCCCGCCGGTACGGCGTTTCGTTCTACGCTCTCGTGGACCGGGTGATCATCGTGGCGGCCTTCGCGCTCGGACTCGGCCGCATCGGAAACTTCATCAACGGCGAGATGCCGGGAACGCCGTATGACGGAGCCTTCTGCGTGGGCCAACCCGCCGCAGGAGTGTCGCCACCCGACACAGCTGTACGAGATGGTCAAGAACTGGTTCATCATGGGCGTGCTCTACCTCGAGTACCGCTACCTGAAGCCGAGGCCCGGCGTCATCTTCTGGACCTTCGTGACCCTCTACGGCTTGATCAGGTTTTTCCTCATGTTCGTGCGCGACGAGGTTCGGGTCTTTGGCGGACTCACCCTGTCTCAGATCTTCTCCGCCCTGATGGCAATCACCGGGGCGGCCGTGCTCTTCTGGCTCACCAGCCGACCCAGCGGGGAGCAGGCGCCAGCCGGCTAAACCTGGCCCCAAGCGCTTGCAGGGCATGGCGTTGAGGTTTCACGCAAGCCTTCAGGCCGAGCTCGCTCGCAGATTGCTTGGCCGATCGCGCTAATTGCCTTCCAGGGCCAGGCGTCCGGGTCTGGCGCCGTGGGGGCGGGTGCAGGCGTACCACGGCCCTCCACCTGGAGATGGCCTCCCTCCATTAATCCACGCCGCTAAGCGGCGCGAAGCATGCCATATGGCAACGGAGAATCGGAGATGGTGAGAGTGGGTTTGGGACGCTGTAGTCCGGTTTGGAGACCGGAGACGGGCGGAGGAAGATGCGAAAAGCGCGAAGCACCTGGCCTGCGATCTTGCGCCGCGGAGCGTCCGGCCCCGCGGGATGGCTCGGCTTCGCTCTGGTGGCCTTCCTCCTGATCCCTTCCTTACTCTCCAGCTGGGAACCTGGTTGGAGACAGCTGGAACTCTCTGCGCCCGATCCGC
>JBDHIM010000060.1:0-18607 GCA_039587445.1 Gemmatimonadota bacterium | reverse complement strand
ACGGCAAAAAAGATCGTGGCGAGGGCGCCGCCGACCACGTACAACCTGTGCCGCACCGCCCACGCCAGGCTCGCCTTGTACCACTCGGCGATGTGCAGAAAGGCCCGCTCGAAGGCGTTGAACCACGGCAGCGGTCATCGAAAGGCCGAACTCGCTGAACAGCCGGCCCGTTGTTCCGCGCAGGAAGGCGAGCGGCGAGAAGACGGCCACCAGAGCGATCGTCGTCGCGATAACGGCGAAGGCGATCTCGCTCGTCCCCCGCATCGCGGCTTCCGTGGGATTCTCTCCCAGCTCCTCCTGATGCCTGTAGGCGTTCTCCATCACGATGATCGCATCGTCGACGACGATCCCGATCGCGAGGATGAGGGCGAGCAGGGTCAGATTGTTGATGGTGAAGCCGAGGAAGTACATGACCCCGAACGCCGCTATGATCGAGGTCGGAATCGCCAGGCCGGGAATGATCGTGGCCCTGAGGTTCCTGAGGAAGACGAAGATGATCATGACGACCAGGAAGCCGGCCAGGATGAGGGTGTCCTGGGCCTCCTCGATCGAGCGGCGGATGAAGATGGACCGGTCGAAGCCGACGTTGAGGTCCACGCCCGGCGGCAGCTCCTGCTCGATCTTCGGCAACTCGGCCTGAATGCGGTCCGAGACCTCGATCAGGTTGGCCTTCGACTGGCGGACCACACCGATCGCTATGGCGGTCCTTCCCTTGTAGCGAAGGATCGCGCGATCACTTTCCGGCCCCAACTCCACTCGAGCCAGATCCCGCAGGCGAACCAGCTGCCCGTCCTGGCTCGAGACGACCAGCTTCCCGAACTCGTCCGGCGTCTTTAGCTCCCCGAGCGCCCTCACGGTGAACTCGCGACGCTGTGACTCGATCCGGCCCGCCGGGACCTCCACGTTCCGGCTACGGATCGCCGATTGCACCTCCTGGACGGTGAGGCTGCGAGCGGCCAGCTCCGACGCGGAGAGCCAGACCCGCATCGATGGTCGGCGCTCCCCGTGGATCTGGGCCTGACCCACTCCATCCACCGACTGCAGGCGTGCTTTGACCACACGGTCCGCGATCACGGAGAGCTGGATCAGGTCGTAGTTCTCACCCGAGAGCGCCAGCCACATGAACGGCTGGGCGTCGGAGTCCTGCTTCGTGACGACCGGTTCCTCGACCTCCTGAGGCAGACGGCCTCTGACCCGCGACACCTTGTCGCGAACGTCCTGCGCCGCCTCCTCCAGATCCCGCGAGAGTGTGAACTCGATCGTGATGTTGCTGAACTGCTCCGCGCTGGAGCTGGTCAGCGTCCGGATCCCCGGGATCGTGCTCAGCTCCTCCTCGAGCACGTCCGTGACGGTGGTCTCGATCACACGCGGGTTCGCCCCGCGGAGCACCGTGCTCACGGAGACGATCGGAGAGTCGACGTCCGGGTACTGACGGACGGGCAGCCGGCTGAAGCCGATCGCGCCGAACAGGATCAGCGCGGCGCTCATCATCGACGCCAGAACCGGCCTCTTGATGGCCGTGACGGGTAGCCTCACTCTCCTCCTGCCTTTCTGATCCCGAGCTCCGGAGTCTGACGCGCAGCCCGCCCCGTGGTGATGCCTGCATGCCCAAGGGCGTCAGGCCGAATCTCGACCTTGGCCACGCCACCGATCGCATCCATGACCTCGCGAAAGCCCGCCAACGCTCGCTCGTCGACGCCGGTCAGGACGTGCGCCTCGAACTGTCTAACCATCCCCGAAACCCGCCCGGCGAGCTCGCGACCCGAGTCGGTGAGCGTGATGAGGAAGGAGCGACCGTCCTCCGGGTTCGGCTCGCGACGCACCAACCCTCGCCCTTGCAGGCGGTCGATAAGCCCGGTCAACGTGGAGGGCCGGTGGCCCAACACGCGCTGAAGCTCGTAGATGGGCGCCGGACTGTAGCTCTCCAGGTAGGAGAGGAGGTGCCCCTCGTCGTTGCTCACACCGAGGTCCGCCGTCTTCTCGGCCAGGTGCAGCCCGATCTGGCGAGTAGCCTTGTGAATCGGCGATAGGATTCTGAGCGTCATCCCGTCCCATCCTCACATCCGCCCGGCGCTCCACCGGCACTTCGCGTGGGCGCCGAAGGATCGGCGCGCAAGAGCAACCTCAGGCAGGTTCAGGTCATTGGTTTTTGAATACTACGAATGCGAAGTATCAACGGCAATATCAGCCTCCGCCGCGCACGACGTTGGGCTGCGCAGGGACCCGCGGAAACGGGCCAAGCGGGCTGAACGCCGGGGACGACGAGCCGATGGCCGGAGCCAGGCCGACGGCCGCTCCGACGTGCACGCCGCCGAAGCGGGCCCCGATAGCGAAGCCGCGTGAGGCACGCCTCGCGAGAGCTCCCGGACCACCGAACAGGGGGCCGTGAACCGGATCGTGGTAGGGGTGAATGTAGGGCGCCAGGTAGATGACGCCATAGGGATAGTATCGGCCGTAGTCGACGTAGGTGGGCATGGCCTCCTGAGGCCCGACCTCCCCGGCATCCGCCACGTCCCCCACATCCTGCATCTCCGGTCTCGCAGGCTCCTTCAGGACGATCGTGTCGGCGACTCGAACCTTGAGATCCAACTCGATGAGCGTCTCCAGGGAGACACAGGCGCACACGGCCAACCCTCGATGCGTCTGGAAGCGCTGCAGCGCGCCGCGCGTGAACGGATCCAACGAGGCCTCTCGCCATGGCTCTTCGAAGCCGGCACGGCTTAGCGCTCGTTGTACGGCGCGGATCTCATTAGGAGACAACCCCTCCATGACGTGGAGCGAGCGGCGGCCGGTGGAAGGCTCGACCGTCTCGAGCACCCGGACCTCGCGTCGAGCTGCCGCGTCCGTCTGCGCGGCCACCGGGCGCGGCTGCCCCATCAGCAGCGCGGCAAGCATGAAGGCCATAACCGGCCAGCGGAGCATGCTCGCCCGTACCGTCATCCGAGTATCGGGTCTTCGCGTTCTGGGCTTTCCGGTTCATTATCGCCCGGATTCCGGTCGGCCGACTTCCGGTCGGCTGCGCTTCGCACGTAAATGTCGCGCTTGGGGTAGGGGATCTCCACGCCGTGCTCATCGAACAGCTCTTTCACCCGCTCCGTGACCTGGTCGCCGATGGCCCTTCGACGCCTTGCCTCGTCGATCCACGGCCGGGCCTCCAGATCGACGCTGGAAGCTCCGAAGCTCCGCACGATCACGACGGGCTCCGGCTTCGACCTGATCCCGGGAATCTCTCTCATGGCCCTCAGGATGAGATCCTTGGCCAGCGTCGCATCGGCATCGTAGGCGATTCCGATCGGGATGCGGAGCCGGATGTCCTCGCCGGAGGCTGTGTAGTTGATGATGTCGCGCCTCATGATCTCGTTGTTGGGCACGATCACGATGAGGTTGTCCGGTGTGCGGATCTTCGTGGCCCTGAGCCCGATCTCCACGACGTCACCCCAGGTCCCATACTCCTTCGGCACCGTCCAGAGCTCCACCCGATCACCCACCTTGAAGGGCCGGTCAATGATCAGCTGAACCCCGGCGATCAGGTTGGAGAGGGTGTCTTTCGCCGCCAGCGAGAGCGCCAGGCCAGCGACTCCCGCGCCGGCCAGAAGAGGCCCCACGCGGATGCCGATCGTCTCGAGGGCGACGAGAGCGGCCCCCGCGATGAGCAGCCCCCGGATCACCTTGTTGAAGAGCGGCAAAGCCGTGTCGTCAAGCGACGTCTCGGTGCGTGGCGCCATGCGCTCTGCCAGCATCTGAAGCAGGCTGGCCAAGAAATTCGAGATCGGAAACGCCAGCCCGACGATCCACACGGCGATGAGCGCCGAAGCCGCCCTGACGAGACCCCAGGTCAGAGCTAGGCGCCAGAGCGTGAAGAAGACGACGGATAGAAGGAGAAGTTGACGGACGAGCCGCGCGGCCCAGTCGTCCACGACGTTGGAGGTCCGGCTCTCGGCGGCACGCTCGACCCTTCGCATCGTCCACCGGACGGCGACGTAGAGAAGAGCCGCCATGCCGATCCAGCCGGCGCTCTCCAGCAGACGCGGCAACGAGAACGCCCACGCCTCCTGGAGCCACTCCTGCACGTCCACCTGACTTAGGTCGAACCCCGATTCCTGCATGCTCGCAGATTAGCCGCCATCCCCGCACTCGCGCCACAACACGGCGCAAAATGCGAAGCGGTTGGTCTTTCGCTACGCCCCCGGTCGGATTCCGTTCTCCAGCCACCGAGGGCTTATAGACGACCTGCGCCGCCGGAATGGTCGAAGTGCCATCTACGTAAGAAGATGCAGGCATCCGCCCGCCAGGGGCCCTCGACCGCCTGCCCCTCACCACCGCAACGGCATGGCCGGTGCTCCCCTCAAACCGGCGATGATGCGACCGGCTGCATCCCTCGGCCGCTCCGCCACAAAGCCGAAGAGCCGTCAGATCACAGCACAGGAGCTGGAGAACGATCTTGTCCGGCAGATCAAACGACAGCGCTGGTCGGGTGGCCGGCCCAGAGGATCTTCTGGGGGCCCACATCCTCATCGTCGACGATGAAGCCGCCAACGTCGAGCTGCTTCGTCACGTTCTGGAACCGGCAGGATACAAGAACCTCATCACGACCACCGACCCTCTCCAGGTCGCCGATCTCTGCCGGCAGTCCCCCCCTGACATCGTCCTGCTAGATCTGAGAATGCCGAGCCTGGACGGCTTTCAGGTGCTCGAGCTGCTGCCGGATCTCGTGGCCGATTTCGAGCATCTTCCCGTCCTCGTTCTGACCTCCGATACGAGCCGAGAAGCCAAATCGCGCGCCCTCTCCAACGGCGCCAGCGATTTCGTCAACAAGCCACTGAGCCCAGGTGAAGTCCGGCTCCGCGTCTCAAACCTCCTCCAGACCCGCTTCCTGCAGCTGGCCCTTCGAGACCAGAATACACTGCTTGAGCGAAAGGTGCGTCAGCGCACAGCGGATCTGGAGGAGGCACAGTTCGAGATCGTCGAGCGCCTCGCTCTCGCGGCGGAGTACCGGGACGACGAAACGGGAAAGCACACCAAGCGCGTGGGGATTCTCTCGGCCAAGTTGGCGAAGGAGTTCGGGTGGTCGGCGAGTCAGGTCGAGGTGATCAGGCGCGCCGCTCCGATGCACGACGTCGGCAAGATCGGCATCGACTCGGCCGTGCTGCTCAAGCCCGGCAAGCTCACGACGGAAGAGTTCGACCACATCAAGGAGCACGTGACCATCGGGCACGGCATCCTCTCCGGCAGCCGATTCTCGATGCTCCAGATGGCGGCCGAAATCGCGCTGTACCATCACGAAAACTGGGACGGAACGGGCTACCAGACGGGACTCAAGGGCGAGGCGATTCCCGAGTCCGCTCGCATCGTCACCGTCATCGACGTTTTCGATTCACTCACGCACAAGAGGCCTTACAAGGAGGCGTGGCCGGTCGAAAAAGCTCTTGAGGAGATCACCGGTCTCCGGCAGACTAAGTTCGATCCTCGGGTGGTGGATGCCTTTTTCACGTTGTATGAGCGAGGCGAGACCGAAGGCTTCACCGAGGAGACGGCGCCTCAGGAAGAGGTATCGGCGGGGGTACCCGAGTGATCATGACCCCTCCGCGGAGTCACCGCCGATCCTACGCTCGTCTGGGCATCGCCGCTTCAGCGATGATTCTGATCGCGGCATGCAGTTCCAACCCTGAGCCGGGACCGGTCGTACCGGATCGCACGCCGGTCGTGGAAGCTCCGCCTCCGCCCCCACCGCCTCCGCAGGCCGAGGCACCGGACAAGTTGCAGGCGGCATTGGAGGCGTTGGGGAAGAACGACTACGGCGCGGCGCATGCCCGACTCATGGAGGTCGTGGAGCTCTGTGGCGGCGCTCCGCTCGGCCAGCAGGCGCTCCTGCTGATCGCCGCGACCGAGCTGGATCCCCGAAACCCCGACCCGCGACGCAGTCTCGCCGCTGAGTCCACCAGCCTGCTCCTTGGCGAACTGGACTCGATGTCATGGGCCCGACAGTTCGCCGAGTCCTTCTACATGATTGGCCGCAGGCTCGGAGCCCAGCAGCTCGGCGCCGCGGATACCGAAGCGCTTGAGCTCGGCTGGCTGTTTCGGCACGGCTATGGTCGGCAGCCTACAGACCAGCCCGAAGCCGGCGCGGCCTCCACGCTCATGGACGAGGACTCGAGGGAATGGGCCGAGGTCGAGTCGATGTCCGAGACCGACGACGCCCTGAGCGGTCCACACACGGGCAGGGAGGACACCGTCGCTGGCAGAACCGGCGTTAACTCGGGCAGGAGCGGGACCGGATTCTCTCCATCGACCAGAGCCGCCACCCGCGAACGCAGAGACGGGGCTTCGCCCCACTGTGAGGCCCTCTGGGCCGCCCCTTCGGTCGGCGACGGCCAGGCCGTTCGGGGCGTACTGCCCTCGCTGCCCGGTTCATCCTACCCGGCACAGGTCACTGCCTTGCGGCGGCGGGTCCGGGAGCTCGAGGAAGAGCTCGAGCGAATCCGCCGGATCGTCAGCGAGCAGTAGGCGAGATCATGCCGGGCTTCAGGCCGCGCTTTGTGAGGGAGCTGACGCTGCGAAAGCGGCTCGTGGTCACCCTGGCCTGCATGGCCCTCGTTCTCGTCCTGCCGGCGTTCTACGCGATCGAGCGGGTGGCGGAGATCCGGGACATCGCCTTCGATCTGAAGGGGAGGCATGGCGCGGCGGAAGTCGCCCTGAGCCGGCTGGAAGCGGACCTGGGACAGGTCGACGGGTCGCTGCGAAGCTATGTGGCGGATCCGAGCCCGGAGAGCCGCGCCGGGGTCTTCGAGAGCCTAGGAAGGACGCGTACTCAACTGGCTGGCTTGACCGAGGCAGGCTACGAGGACGACATCGCCGCGACCTCGGCTGCTATCCAACATCTGGAGTATGTGAGTCTCCGTCTGGAGAGACTCGTGTATGCCGGAGAGGTCGGTCGAGCGACTGACTTCTTCTTCGAGGAAATCCAGCCGGTGCTGCAGGATGTGAAGGCGAGTCTCATCCCGGTCTCGGAAGCTGTGGATCGGCAGAGCAACGCAGCGACCGAGCGCGCCGCCGATCTCTCGAGCGCCACGGCTACGACAATCCCCATCGCCGTGCTCATATCGCTCGGCTTTGCGGTCCTCATCGGGGTGTTGATCATCGGCAAGTTCATCACGCCACTGCAGCGGCTGCGTGCGGCGATGTCGAGCGTGGCGCAGGGTGAGTTTGAAGCACCGCTGGAGCTGTCGGTGGAGCGCGTCGACGAGCTCGGAGACCTGAACAGATCCTTCGTCTCCATGACCGAGCAGCTCGCTGAGCTCAATCGGATCCGGGCGGAGTTCGTGAGCATCGTCACGCACGACCTCAAGACGCCAATCAACGTCCTGGGTGGATACGCGGAGATGCTCCAGGAGGGGACGTATGGGGACCTGTCAGAGGGTCAGCAGGACGCGCTTTCGGCGATGGAGGAACAGGCGGTCGTGCTACTGGAGCAGGTCAACCAGCTCGTCGATCTGAGCCGCTACGAAGCGGGTGCTTTTCGGATCGACATCGAACACCTCTACCTCGTTGACTTCTGCACGAGCCTGGAGCGCGCGTTCGAGGCTCTGGCCCAGCAGAAAGGCGTTCGCCTCGAGTTCGATGTAGATCCGCAGGCTCCCGAGATCATCGAGGCCGACGGCGACCGTCTGCGCAACGAGGTGCTCGGCAATCTTCTCGGAAACGCCTTCAAGTTCACCGACAGCGGTGGACGGGTGTCCGTCAAGGTCCGAGCTGACCTGCCGAGACGAGATCGGGTCCTGATCGAGGTCTCCGACTCGGGAGTAGGAATCCCGGCCGAGGAGCTCCCCCACGTCTTCGACCTGTATTACCAGGGACAGAGCGGCACGCGCGCGAAGGGCAGCGGCATCGGTCTAGCCATCGCCCGCGAGATCGTCGAGATCCACGGCGGCGAGATCGCCGTAGAGAGCCGAGAGGGTCGCGGCACGACCTTCCGGGTCACGTTGCCGATAACCCAGGAAGATCGGGAGCGCCTTGCTTCGCAGGCTGATGAGGCGACGAATCCGACGGGCGATCGGCCCCCTGACCTGCAGCTCGTCGGCTAGCCCTCGGCTTCTTCCTCCGGTTCCGCCGGCTGGAACTCGAAGCGGATCTGCTGCGCCACCCACACGCCGACGGGCTGGTCTTGATTGAGCGCCGGCCGAAACCTCATCTCCTGTCCTACGCTCTGCGCCGCCTGATCGAGTCCGTCGTATCCGCTCGACTGTCGAAGTTGCAGCTTGGTCGGCGTGCCGCTCGCGTCGACGAAGACCCAGAGGAGCACGACGCCGCCGACCCCTTCATCGCGAAGGTCCACCGGGTAGCGCTCCTGGAGAATGCTCACGACAAATTCCGCATTGATGAGCCTGGGCGGCGTGTCGTGCGGGATGAACGGAGGCACCCAGCCCGGGTCTTCGATGTCGGCGGGCCGCGGAATGGCGGGTCGCGGCATCGGCTGCGGAGGCGCAGGTACTTCCACGGCGGGCGGCGTCGGGCTGAACGCCTCTTCGGCCGGCGGTAGCACCACGAGCTCCATTAGCGGATGGATGTTCCTGGAGACGCGACCGGTGATGTGGGGTAGGACGAAGATCAGGGCGAGGATGTGCACGAGGAGGGAAACCGCGACTCCGATCCGCAGGGCTGTCTTGTACCCCGCGTGCTCGCGGGTTATCGCGTTTTCCAGATCCTGAAGCGACCCGATCAACCGGGCCGGCCAGCCCGCGAATCGGCGTTTCTGCTCCGGTGAAGGCTGGTTCCCCGACTCGGAGGTAGTCTTCTCGTCGCTCATGGGCCTCCCCGCTCATGGGGAGCTCGTTACGCTCCACGCCGTTTCAACGTATATCTAACTGAGAATAGGACTTCAAAGTTCGCCAAGCCAGGTCGCCTTAGCGGCCCGGTGCAACCAGACGCCTGTCCCATGATTCGCAAGCGCAAGGGCCCAGCACGAGGCGCGCCGGAAGCCGTCGTCCCGATGCTGAGCCGCCTCTGCCTCCCGCTCCTGGTCATATCCGCCGGTTTGCTCCACCCGGGCAGAGGATCCGCACAGGAAGCGTCGGACGACGGCTTCCGCGAAGCCAGGGAGCGGCTGGTACGCGAGCATATCGTCGATCCGCCGTTCGGATCCGAGTACGCCGTCCGCGATCAGGATGTGCTGCGGGCCATGCGCACGGTGCAGCGGCACCGGTTTGTTCCCGAGGAGCTGGTACGGCTCGCCTACGAAGACCAACCGCTGCCGATAGGCCACGGGCAAACCATCTCGCAGCCTTTCATCGTAGCCTCGATGACCGAGCTCCTCGAGGTCGGGGCTGAGGACCGCGTTCTGGAGATCGGCACCGGCTCTGGCTACCAGGCGGCGGTGCTGGCCGAGATCGTCGAGCGGGTCTTTACGATCGAGATCGTGGAACCGCTCGCCGCATCGGCCCGCGCGAGGCTCGAGGAGCTCGGCTACGAGAACGTCGACGTGCGGCACGGCGACGGTTACTTCGGCTGGGAGGCGGAGGCGCCTTTCGATGGGATCATCGTTACGGCAGCCGCCAGCCACATCCCGCCCCTTCTCGTCGAGCAACTGCGGCCGGGCGCACGCATGGTGATTCCGGTGGGTCCACCATTTCAGGTTCAGACGCTCATGCTGATCGAGAGGCAGGCCGATGGCCGGGTCGTACAACGGAGCCTGATGCCCGTGCGATTCGTTCCATTCACCAGAGCCGAATGAGGCGCCTCCACGCCGCCATTCTGCTGATCGGCGCCCTGGGGATCTCCTACGAGATAGCCCTCATGCGCGTGCTCTCGATCGCCCAGTGGCACCATTTCGCGTACATGATCATCAGCGTCGCCATGTTGGGCTTCGCCGTGAGCGGAACCGTGATCGCTCTCCTGCGTCGTCGAATCGAGGGAAGAGAGAGGCTTCTCCTCGCAGCGGGCGCGCTGGCGCTGTCCTCCAGCTTGACGATCTGTTTCACCCTCAGCCAGATGGTACCGTTCGAGACGTTCCGGCTGACGTCCGAGCCGGCCCAACTCAGACACCTGCTGATCCTCTATCTGATCCTGGCGGTTCCCTTCTTCCTCGTATCGTGGTGCGTCGCGCTCGGCTTCCTCATCGAGCCAAGGCGTGTCGGCAGACTCTATTTCTTCAATATGATCGGCTCGGGGCTCGGCGCTGCGGCAGTTGTCGCGCTGCTATTCTGGGTCCGGCCGGCGAGCGTTCCGCTGGTTCTGACCGCCCCCGCGGCTCTGGCTTTCTCGCTGGCCGCTGGGGGGCTCGGCCGGCGGTGGCAGCTGGGGCTGCTCATCCCCGCCGCACTGATGCTTGCCGCGGGTCCGACCACGGGAGGCCAGCAGATCCGGGCCTCCGAGTACAAGGGGCTCGCTCACGCGCTCCGGCTGCCCGACGCCCGCGTGGTGGCTCGATCGCAGAGCCCTCTGTCGGAGCTGACCGCGATAGCTTCGTCCGCGATCCGAGAGACGCCCGGCCAGCTCTCAGGATACCCGATGCGAGAGCTGGGCGAGCTGCCCGAGCAGATCGGTCTGTACTTCGATGGCGGCTCCGTATCCGCGTTGAGCCGCTTCGACGGCGCGCTGGAGCCTTTCGCCTTCCTCGACTACGTGACCGGAGCGCTCCCGTACCGCCTGACCGACCGGCCCGAGACGCTGGTCGTCGGAGCGGGCGGTGGCATCGAGGTGCTGAGCGCCCTCTACCACGGAGCCCGCCACGTGACCGCCGTCGAGGTGGATCCTGGCGTTCATGCCCTGGTGCGGGAGGAGCTACGCGAGCACTCCGGCGGGCTGTACGAGAGAGAGGACGTCACACTGGTCCTGGCTGAGGGTCGCGGGTACGTGGAGGGACGGCCGGACGGCTCGCTGGATCTGATCCAGTTCGCGCTTCTCGACTCGTTCAGCGCGGCCTCGGCTGGCGTGCATGCTCTGGCCGAGAGCTACCTGTACACGACGGAGGCGATCCAGCTCTACCTTCGCAAGCTCAGCCCCGACGGGGTGCTCTCGATCACGCGCTGGCTCAAGACCCCGCCCCGCGACGCCATCAAGCTGTTCGGGACGATGGTCGAAGCGGCCGAGCGAGCGGGGATCGCGGAGCCCGGCCTTCATCTCGCCTTCGTGCGATCGTGGAACACCGGGACGATCGTTCTCTCCCGCGCCCCCCTCACGGAGGGCCAGATGGGCGCCGTCCGCGACTTCGCGAGCGAGCGCGGACTGGATGTGAGCTACCTGCCGGGAATCCAGCGGGTGGATGCCAACCGCTTCACGGTTCTGGACGAACCGATCTACTACGAGGCGGCGACGGCTCTCCTCTCGGACCGGCGAGAGCAATTCTACCGGGATTACGCCTTCCACGTTCGCCCGGCGTCGGATGACCGTCCTCACTTCTTCCGCTTCTTCCGCTGGCGCTCCGCGGGCAGGTTCATCGAGGGAGCGCGGCACGGCTGGTTCAACTTCGTCGAGTGGGGATACGTGGCGCTTGTCGCCACGGTCGCCCAGGCGGCGATCATGGGCTTTCTGCTCGTCCTGCTTCCGCTGATCCTATTCGCTCGAGGCTCCGGCGACGGCCTGGGGGCCGCGGCGGTCTACTTCGCCGCGCTGGGCTTCGCGTACATGTTTCTCGAAATCGCGTTCATTCAGCGCTTCATGCTCTTCCTCGCATATCCGGTATACGCCGTGGCGGTCGTTCTCACGGCCTTCCTCGTCTTTTCCGGTCTCGGGGCCTACGCGGCGGATCGACGTTTGGCGGCCATCGTCGGTGAACGGCCGGAGGCGCTAAAGCTCGTCCGCATTGCCGTGCTGCTCATCGCGGCGATCGGCTTGGCCTACCTGGTCGTCATCCCCGTCGTCTTCCGAGCGGCTGCCGGTTGGCCGGACCCGGGACGCATAGCCCTTAGCCTCCTGCTGCTCTCGCCGCTCGCGTTCTTCATGGGCATCCCGTTCCCGGCCGGGCTCCAGCTCGTATCAGACCGGCGAAGCCGGCTCGTGCCATGGGCCTGGGGGCTCAACGGCGCCGCCTCCGTGCTTGGCGCGGCGCTGGCCACGCTGCTCGCGGTTCATCTGGGCTTCAGGGCTGTCGTGATCCTGGCGTTCGCCTGCTATGCCGCGGCCGCCGCCGCCCTGGGGAGCATGCATGAATGGACGGACGCTTGATGCTGGAACGTCGGTTTGGACTTGCGGAGCACGGTACGGACGTCCGGACCGAGACGATCGCGGGCGCGACGACGTTCCTCACCATGGTCTACATCGCCTTCGTGAATCCCCAGATGCTGGCCGAGGCGGGGATGGACCAGGGCGCCGTGTTCGTGGCCACGTGTACGGCGGCCATGATCGGGACGCTGATCATGGGGCTGTATGCGAACTACCCGATCGCACTCGCACCCGGCATGGGGCTCAACGCCTACTTCGCCTACACCGTCGTGCTCACGCTCGGCTACAGCTGGCAGACGGCGCTCGCGGCGGTCTTCATCTCCGGCGTGCTCTTCCTCTGCCTCAGCCTGGTTCGGGTTCGTGAGGTCCTTATCAACTCGGTGCCCCGCACGCTCAAGCTCGCTATCTCCGCCGGGATCGGCCTCTTTCTGGGTCTGATCGCCTTACAGAATGCGGGCCTGGTGACCGCGCACCCCATGACGCTCGTCACGTTGGGCGATATGAGAAGGCCCGAGCCGGCTCTCGCGATGCTCGGCTTCGCCCTGATCGCGGCGCTCGCGTGGAGGCGGGTGCCGGGCTCCGTGCTCCTCGGCATCCTGGCGGCGACGATCGCCGGCCTGCCGCTCGGGCTCACGAGCTTTCAGGGGATTGTCTCGGCGCCTCCGGATCCGACGCCGACGCTGCTAGCGCTCGACTTTGCTGCTACATTACAGGTCGGATCCTGATCGGGGTGGCGCATCGGGCGAACCTGCTGGATGAGGACGGCCGGCTGCCGCGCCTCAATCGAGCGCTTCTGGCCGACAGCTCCGCCACGGTCGCCGGGTCCATGTTGGGTACGTCGACGGTGACGAGCTACATCGAGAGCGCGACCGGAACGAACGTGGGCGGCCGAACGGGTCTGACGGCCGTGGTGGTGGCCGGGCTTTTCGGCCTGACCCTCTTCTTTGCGCCTCTCGCCGCGATGATACCGGCGTACGCGACGTCCTCGGCCCTGCTGTTCGTGGCCGCCCTCATGGCCCGAGGTCTGGCGGAGATAGAATGGGACGATGTGACGGAGTACGCGCCGGCCGTGATCACGGCGATAGGCATGCCTCTCACGTTCTCGATAGCCACCGGGATCGGATTCGGCTTCATCTCGTACGCCGCCATCAAGCTGCTGAGCGGCAGGTGGCGCGAGATCGGGCCCGCCGTCCTGGTGATCGCGTTGTTGTTCATCGTGAAGTTCGCGATTACATGAGCCGCGGCGATGCGGGCCTTCCTGAGGGGAGTCCGATCACGTGGCGTGAACCAGCTAGATGCCATCGGGCGATGGAGAACAGGCAATGAGCGCCGAAGCGACGACAACAACCGACACAGCCAAGACGGACGGACAAAAGCGTAGGGCGGAAGTCCGGAAGAGGATGCGCCTCGAGATCCCCCACGGCCTCGAGATCCTCCACGATCCGGCGTTCAACAAGGGGACAGCGTTCACGCTCGAGGAGCGGCAGCAGTTCGACCTCCGAGGCCTCGTGCCGCCCGGCGTCGCGACGCCGGAGATGCAGGAGGCGCGGGTACTCGAGAACTACGGGCGCATGCCGTCCGACCTCGAGAGATACGTTTTCCTGAAGGAGCTGCAGGACCGGAACGAGACGCTCTTCTACCGCGTGCTCATCAACCATATCCATGAGCTGATGCCCATCGTGTACACCCCGACGGTGGGAACGGCGTGCAAGGAGTTCGGGCACATCTACCGGCGGCCGCGCGGTCTGTACATCTCGGTCGACGACAAGGGATCCATCGGCCACGTCTTGCAGAACTGGCCGTACGAGGCCGAGATCATCGTCGTCACGGACGGAGAGCGGATCCTCGGTCTCGGCGACCTCGGCGCCAACGGCATGGGAATCCCGATCGGGAAGCTCTCCCTCTACACCGCCTGCGCCGGGGTGCACCCCGAGAGCTGCCTCCCGATCACCCTCGACGTGGGCACCGACAACGAGAATCTGCTCCGGGATCCGCTGTACCTCGGACTACGACAGAGCCGTCTTCGGGGACAGGAGTACGCCGACTTTGTGGAGGAGTTCGTCACCAAGGTCCTTGAGCGCTTCCCGAACATCGTTCTCCAGTTCGAGGACTTCGCGACGCGGAACGCGTTCGAGCTCCTGCAGCGCTACCGGACCCGGCTGTGCACGTTCAACGACGATATCCAGGGGACGGCGGCCGTGGTCCTCGCGGCCCTGTTGTCGGCTCAGAGGATGACCGGCCGCCCCTTCACCGAGGAGGAGTTCCTCTTCCTCGGGGCGGGAGAGGCCGCCGTCGGGATCGCCGATCTCATCGTGGCCGCGCAGGTGCGGGAGGGGGTGGATGAGGCCGAGGCCCGGACCCACATCTGGTTCCTGGATTCGAAGGGCCTGGTCGTGAAGGAGCGCACGGACCTCCAGCCCCACAAGCTCCCCTACGCACAGGATCACGCCTTCGTGCAGGATCTCGCCTCGGCCGTCGAGGCGCTGCGGCCCTCCGGTATCATCGGAGTGTCGGGGCAGCCCGGCACCTTCACCGAGCCAATCGTACGGATGATGGGCGAGATGAACGAGCGCCCGATCGTCTTCGCCCTCTCGAACCCGACCGCCAACTCGGAGTGCACGGCCGAACAGGCTTACCGGTGGACCGACGGCCGTGCGATCTTCGCGAGCGGCAGCCCATTCGATCCGGTTGAGCTGGGGAGCCGCACACTCGTGCCCGGACAGGCGAACAACGCCTACATCTTCCCCGGCGTTGGGCTCGGCCTCATCGTCTCGGGAGCCGCGCAGGCCACCGACGGGATGTTCTACGCGGCGGCCCGGACCCTGGCAGGCATGGCGTCGGAAGAGAGGATTGCCGAGGGTTGCCTGTTCCCGCCCCTTACGGAGATCCGCGGCGTGTCGGCCGCCATCGCGACGGCGGTGGCCGAGCTGGCCCACGTGCGGCGGCAAATGTACGAGCCTATCTACCCGGCCTACGTGTAGAGGGCCGCGTACAGGGACCGTAGAGATCGTAGAGACCGTAGAGATCGTAGGGCGCCGGGCCACCCGGAACCTCCGGCCGGAATGAAACTCAGCCGGCCCGGAGCGATCGAACGCGAAGAGGTCCATGTATGGGTGGCCTCGCTGGAGGTCGCGCCGGGCGATCTCCCGAGATCCGAGGCTCTGCTGTCGGAGGACGAGCTCGCCAGAGCGCGTCGCCTCCGGCGCCGTAGAGAGCGCACCCGCTTCATCGCGGCGCGGGCCACCGTTCGGCGCGCGCTCGGTGCTTACCTGATGCTTCCGCCGGCTGGGCTTCGTTTCGTCTATGGTCCGATGGGCCAACCGAGGCTGCTGGGTTCCGGCGCCGATCTGGATCTTCGCTTCAACCTGTCTCACAGCCACGATCTCCTCCTCCTGGGAGTTTCTCGCGGGCGAGCCGTGGGCGTGGACCTGGAGCCGGTCCGATCGTTGTCCCACCGCCCCGCCATAGAGCGACGCGTGTTCTCGGCCGGCGAACAGCGGATACTTGCACGGCTGCCCGCCGAGCAGCGAACGGAGGCTTTCTTCAACGGCTGGACCCGCAAGGAAGCGTTCGCCAAGGCAACAGGGGAAGGCATGTGGGCGACGATGGGCCGGATCGAAGTGGCGAACACCCCGGGCGAGGACGCGAGGTTGCTGACGCTGGACGGGAGCCACGAAGCCGCCGCCGGGTGGACGCTCTTTCACCTGGAGCCCGCGGCCGGCTTCGTGGGCGCGGCCGCTGTCGAGGGCCGAGATGTTACCCTTTCCGTGCGCGAGCTCGAGCACGCGGGAGAGGGGGCGCGATGAGCGTTCTCGTGAGCGCCACCCGGCCCGGCGCCTACCGCGACTCCATCGTCCTCATGCAACTGCAGGTGGCGCTCGCGGAGCTTCCGGGCGTGGAGGACGCCGGGGCGGTGATGGCCACGCCCGAGAACCTGGGCCTTCTGGAGGCCAGCGGGCTCCTGCCGGATCCCGTGCCGGCGGCGGGACCGGCGGATCTGTGTGTCGTCGTGCGGGCCGAGACGAGGGAGGCCGGGGAGGGGGCGCTGGATCGGATCGGCGACCTCCTGCGAAGAGGATCCTCGGGAGTCGAGGGCAGCTTTCGGCCCCACACTCTGGAGGCGGCCGCAAAGCTGGCGCCCGACGCTCGATTCGCGCTGATCTCCGTACCGGGCCGTTACGCGGCGGGCGTGGCCAGGCAGGCGCTCGACCGCGACCTGCACGTCTTTCTCTACAGTGACAACGTCGGGATGGATGAGGAGATCCGGCTGAAGCGGCGCGCACGAGACGCGGGGCTGCTGGTCATGGGACCGGATTGCGGAACGGCCCTGATCGGGGGAGTCGGGCTCGGCTTCGCGAACCGTGTCCGGCGTGGACATATCGGGATCGTAGCGGCATCGGGCACCGGCCTGCAGGCCGTCGCCTCAGCCATCCACGAGCTCGGACAGGGCGTATCGCAGGGAATCGGCACGGGAGGGCGAGATCTGAGTCAGCAGGTGGGTGCCATCACGGCCCTGCAGGCCGTGGACATCCTGCGTCGGGACCCCGAGACCCGGGTGATCGTCCTGGTCTCGAAGCCTCCTTCCCACGAGGTCGCGGATCGACTGCTGGCGGCCGCCGGCTCGACGGGCAAGCCCGTTGTTGTGGCGTTTCAGGGTGTCGACGAGGCGCTGGGGATCGACGCGGTTTCCGGGGCGGCGGGTGCCGATCACGAGGTAAGGCTTCACTTTGCGGCGGATCTGTCCGAGGCCGCGAGGATCGCGGTGAATCTCGACGGCGGCCGGGCCGTCGACGCCGGTTCGGCGTCCAGCAACGCCGGAGGTACAGCTGGCCGGCCCGGCGGCGGGGCGCTGGCGCGCTACTTCCGCGGCCTTTTCTCCGGGGGCACTCTGGCTCTGGAGACGCTGCTGAAGCTGCGCGGCCGTCTGGACCCTCTTTATTCCAACCTCGGATCGGCCGGAAGCATCAAGCTCGACGATTCGGATAGAAGCCAGGGACACGCGGTGCTCGACCTCGGCGCGGACGAGTTTACCGTGGGCCGGCCTCACCCGATGATCGACAACGATCTCCGCCTTCGCCGCCTCCGCCAGGAGATCGCCGATCCCAGCGTCGGCCTTATCATGCTTGACGTGGTTCTCGGCTATGGGGCTCACCCCGATCCGGCATCCGAGCTGGCCCCCGTCATCGCCGAAGCCCGTCGACCCGACGTCGCACTCTTGGCGATCGTGGTCGGAACCGAAGAGGATCCACAGGAGATCCAGGCGCAGATCGAGCTGCTGGAGAGTGCGGGAGCCTACGTGCACCGGGACGTCACCATGGCGGTCTCGCACGCACTCGATCTGCTCAGGGCCGGGCACGACCCGGACAGCGCCGCTCCGGTGTCCGGCTCGTCGTCAGGAGGCGGGCGGTCAGCGGCTGGTCCGGCGGCCGTTCCGGCGAACATCGCGTCGGAGTCGACGGGCGTTCCGGTGGTGCTCGACGACCTCGCGCCACCAATCGCGGCCATCAACGTCGGACTGGAGCGCTTTGCGGAGAGCCTGGCCGCCCAGGAGGTGGAGGTGACCCAGGTGGATTGGCGTCCGCCGGCCGGCGGAGACGAGAGACTGCTGGAGATCCTGGAAAAGCTGAGGAGGTAGGAGTGGACGTTTCACTCGCGAACGCGACGGCCGTGGAGAGGATGATCGCCGCGCGGCCGGTGCTGACCGGTGTGGCACGAGCCGGCGAGAGCATACCGGGCATGCACGAGCGCCTGTTCCTGCACGCCGGACCGCCGATCGAATGGGACCGGATGTCAGGGCCGCTCAGAGGGGCCGTCATAGGGGCCTTGCTCTACGAGGAGATCGCCTCCGACGAGGAGGAAGCGGCCGGCATCGCGGCAAGCGGTGCGATCGAGTTCGCGCCCTGCCACGACCATTCAGCCGTCGGTCCGATGGCGGGCGTCATCTCCTCGTCGATGGCCGTCTACGTCATCGAGGACCTCACGCACGGCCATCGCACCTACTCCAACCTCAACGAGGGCTACGGCAAGGTGCTGCGCTACGGAGCCTACAGCCCCGAAGTGCTCGAGCGGCTCCGTTGGATGAACGAAGCCATGGCTCCGGCTCTGGCGGAAGGGTTGGCAGGGTCGGAGGGCATCGATATCCGCGCTCTCCTCTCCGAAGCCCTGCACATGGGAGATGAAGGGCACAACCGCAACAAGGCCGGATCTCTGCTGTTTCTCAAGCTGCTGGCACCCATGGTGGCCTCCCTGGGCCTGGATTCGGTGCAGGCGACGAAGATCCTGGCGTTCATAGGAGACAACGCGCTCAGCGTGCTGAACCCCGTCATGGCGGCCTGCAAGGCGATGGCCGATGCCGCGCACGGGGTGGATGGCAGCACGGTCGTGACCGCTATGGCCAGGAACGGGACGGACTTCGGTATCCGCGTCAGCGGCCTGGCCGACCGGTGGTTCA
>JBDHIM010000224.1:0-2801 GCA_039587445.1 Gemmatimonadota bacterium | reverse complement strand
ACATGAACCGCTGGACGAAGACGCGCACCGTACTTGCCGCCGGCCTCACCGGCCTCCTCGCTGCCGGCCTCTCGGCCTGTTACGGCGGTGGTGACGGAGCGCCGGCCCAGGAGGAGCCGGCGATCGACCTGGCGGCGGAAGAAGCAGCCGTCCGACAGATCAACATGACCTGGCTGGAGCAGTTCCGGGCCGGAAACGCTGAAGGCGTGGCGGCCCTGTTCGTCGAGGACGGGTGGACGATCGGAGACGATGGCCTGCGCGACGGACGTGCGGCGATCCTGGCCGATATGGCCGAGGAGTACGCGGCGAACCCCGACGCGACCGCCGACTGGGGCGCGAAGTCCGTGTGGGTCGCCGCATCCGGCGATCTGGCCGTCGAGCGCGGCTGGTTTTCCTACGATCCCGACGGCGAGGGCGAGGCCGAGGGAGATGAGGGCGAGTACATCACGGTCTTCGTCAAGGTTGGCGACCAGTGGATGATCCTGGCGGACGCCGGCGGGAGCACCATGCCGGACGAAGAGGAGGAGTAGCCCACCGTTTGAGCGGTGGCCGCCCAGGACGCTTGACGCTCGGATTCCGAGCACCGAACCTTCGAGAGCGAGCCCGGTCGGATGGTCGGCCGGGCTCTTTCTGTCGCCAACAGAGCCCGTTGGACGCGTTGCGGGACGCCGACTGTCGGATAGCCCGGCGAGACGCCATTTGAAGGAGGACCGTTGATGAAGACCCTGCCCACCTCTACCGCGCGACGTCTGTTGCCGCTCGCGGTCGTGTTAGCCGTGCCCTCAGCCGCCACCGCGCAGTCCGCGGAGGAGATCCTCATGACCTCCCTTGAGGAGTACGAGCAGAGGATGGACGGGATCGAGAACTACACCATCGTGCAGGAGACGATGGGTTTCGAGACTGAGCTGACCTTCGTGCGCACGGAAGTGGAGGGCCGAACCGTGTTCGTGCCGAAAGGCCAGGACGACGCCAGCGGCGGGATATCGGATTTCTACCGCATCTACCCGGAGATCGCCGAGCGCGCCGAGCTGGAGGGCACGGAGCCCGTCGACGGCGAGCGCTGCTTCGTCGTGGCGATCAACGATTTCAGCGGCCTGGATCTCGATCAAGAGATGGGGGGCCAGGGCGCTTTCGTACCCAAGACGGGGCTGCTCTACGTGGACACCGACGATCATCTCGTCCGGAAGATGCAGATGGAAGGCGAGATCACGAGGGATGGCCAGACATCTCCCATGACCGCCGTGACCGTCCTCTCCGATTATCGTGACGTCGAGGGGATGCTCCACCCGTACTTGCTGAGCATCACGGCCACGGGGCTAGCCGCCGGAATGTCGGAGGAGGAAGCGGAGGAAGCGCGGAAGAGTCTGGAGGAGTTGGAGAAAAACCTGGAGGGCATGGATGCCTCCCAGCGCGCTATGGTCGAGCGGATGATGGGCGGACAGATGGACAAGCTGAGAAAGATGCTCGAGTCCGGCCAGTTCGAGCTCACCGTGGTCACCAAACAGGTGCGCGTCAACGAGAGTTTGGAGTAGTCGCTTAACGCAGTCGGAAAGAAGGAGGCACCCCGTGCGTCGATCATCGCTCCTCACCATCGTCTTCCTCGCCGCGTTCGGCCTTGTGGCCCTGCCCAGCCGGGCGGACGCTCAGCTCCTCAAGAAGCTGAAAGACGCCGCGCAGGACGCCGTCGAGGACGAGGCCGCGAACCAGACGGAACGGCTCCTGCGCGAAGCGATTCGCTGCGCCGTGAACGATCCCGTGTGCGCGAAGCAGGCCGAAGAAGACGACCAGCCGGTCATCTACACCGACCAGAACGGCGAGGTGATCACCGACGACGAAGGCACCCCGATCACCGATCGCGACGACGCGGCCACTCGAGCGGGTGTCGCGCCGGGCGATGATGCGGGAGCCCCGAAGCCGGGCGAGGGTGCCTGGGCGAACTACGACTTCGTGCCCGGCGAGCAGGTGCTGTTCTTCGATGACTTTACGGACGACGAGGCCGGTGACTTTCCGCGTCGGCTGGAGTGGTTGCGTGGCAACATGGAGCTCGTCGAGTGGCAGGACCGCGTGCTACTACGCAGCACCGGAGATGGCAGCCAGTTCGCGGTGCTCTTGCCAGAGGGCGTGCCCGAGCGCTTCACTCTCGAGTTCGACATCAGCGATGCCGGCATGTCGAACGGAACGATCGTGATACTGGGGGAGGGGCAGGACAACCTCCGAGACCGCTGGAAGGCTCCCCGCTTCGCGTTCGGCCACTGGCGCGGTTCCGGCATCTGGAGGGACCGCGAGCCCCTCTCCACCCTCGACGATGATCGGATCAGAACCGAGATCGTAACGGCCCGAGTCATGGCCGATGGGGAGCACGTCAAGGTCTTCATCAACGAGAAGCGCATCTCCAACGTGCCGAGAATCGAGATCCCGCGTGGCGATCGGATCACCTTCGAGATGTGGGGAACGGACGAAAAGCCGGTTTACTTAGGCAACATCCGCGTGGCCGCCGGTGGCCGGGACCTTTACGACGACCTGATCGAGTCGGGCCGTGTCGCCACACAGGGCATCTTCTTCGACGTCGACAGCGACCGGATCCAACCGGAATCGACACCGACGCTTGAAGAGATCGGCACGATGCTCGAGGAGCACCCAGATCTCGGAATCGCGATCGAGGGCCACACCGACAGCACGGGCAACGACGACCACAACCTGGACCTCTCGATTCGCCGGGCCGTAGCCGTTCGTGAGTATCTGATCGGTGCCTACGGGATCGCTGCGAACCGTCTGGAGGCAGACGGTTTCGGCGAGACTCG
>JBDHIM010000223.1:0-2826 GCA_039587445.1 Gemmatimonadota bacterium | reverse complement strand
CCACCGGGCCCGTCGAACTTGTAGGGACTGATCTCGATCAGCCCCGTCGTGTTCCCGTGGTATGCGCTCTCCACGACGATCACGTCCCGGCGGCCCGTGGCTGAACGCGCCAACCTCAAGGCAAGCTCGTTCGCCTCGCTCCCGGAGCAGACGAAGAAGCAGACCTCGAGAGCCCCCGGCATCGTCTCCGTGAGGCGTCGTGCGTACTCAACCAGGTGATCGTGCAGGTACCGGGTGTTCGTGTTGAGGATCGCCATCTGGCCGGCGGCCGCGTCCACGACCCTGGGGTGACAGTGCCCGATGTGGCAGACGTTGTTGACACAGTCCAAGTAGGCGCGTCCCTCGTCATCGAAGAGATACTGCCCCTCGCCGCGGACGATCTTGAGCGGCTCCTGGTACGCGAAGCTCAGCGCCCGACCCAGGTAGCGCTCCCTGAGCCGGAGAATCTCCTCCGGGTTCATCTGTTCGTCCGTGTGCAGGCGCCCGCCAGCGCCGCACCTATCTCGTCGCCGTCGAGCGTTCGCAGGAGTTCCAGCAGTCGCCAGGCGGGAGCTTCGCTGACGGTGAGATAGGCGTTCTCCGGCCGGCTTCGCCTGCGATGAGCCGAAAGGACGACGCTCACACACAGTCTGGTAGCGATCAGGTCCGGCAGAAGCAGAAGCTCCGCCTCGGTCAGCGGGCAAACGCTCTGGTAGCCCGCCAGGAAATGCCGCGCCGCCGAGATCGGATCGGAGTCGTTCATCATCAGGTAGGCCATGGCTACCGCAGGCTCGCACACCAGGTGGGTGTGCACCATGTCACCGAAGTCGAGGATGCCGGTGAGCGCCGTCCCCGACGTGTCGACCAGGATGTTGTAATCGTTGGCATCGTTGTGGATGACCTGGGCCCTCGTCTCCCGGAGGCGCGGAAGTACCTGGTCTTCCGCACGGTCCAGGCGAGTCGTCACGAGCTCCCTTCGGGAGGGATCTTCAACGTGCTCCAGGAGCGGGCGCACCGCCGGCGCGTTCCGAAGATCCCAACACAGATCGCGATGGACCGCGGCGTGCGAGAAGGCGGCGAGACGCAGGTCCAGCTCGCCCAACGCGCGCCCGACGGACTTCAGGAGCTCCGGCCGATGCGGCCGTGCCTTCGCCAACGGCTTTCCCCGGAGGAAGCGGACCAGCCACACCCGGTGGTTTTCGGCGTCTAGCCGCGCCGTCTCGATCGCCGCTCCATCCAGTGAGAGAACCACCTCGGGCGTCGAGAAACCCGCTTGGTCCGTCCGCCTCGACCCGCGCGCGCGCCCTCTGGAGAGCGGGTCCGCCAGGTAGCGAAGCACCTCCACCTGGGCTTCCACAAACGCCGGATCGGCTTCCGAGCGCACGATCCTGAGGACGTACTCCTCCCCATCACCGGCCCTCAGGTGGAAGTTCTGATCCAGCTCGCTCGGCAATTCTCGCGCCTCGGCGTCGAGTCCGTAGTGGCGCTCGGCCAGCTCTCCGGCCTGTCCGATCGTGAAGCGCGGAACGATAGCCCTGCTCCTATTCTCGGCTCGGCCTTTCGTTACCCCCGGCCCTGACGCTCCGCCTCCTCGGTCGATCGGATCGTGATCGTCTCGAGGCCGTGTGCGTCCGGTCCCGTCTCCCGTCGTCTGAGCAGCCAGGCGAAGAAGAACCCGAGGAAGCCCAGGGTGGAGAAGATCCACATGCCGAGCGCGTAGCCACCGGGATTACCCGCGCTCGCGCCGGAGTAGTCGTTGGCCCAGCCGATGAGGAGGTTGAACCCGAAAAGCCCGATGTTCTGGACCATCGTCATTAATCCGTACGCGGTGCCCAGCCTGTTCTCGTCGACCAGATAGGCCACGGCCGGCCACATCACCGCGGGAACCAGCGAGAAGGCGATGCCCATCATCGCCATCGGGATGCGGAGGTCGACGGTCGTGTACGCCATCATCAGGTAGACCGGCACGAGGAGCAGCGACCCCCACATCATGAACAGGGCGCGCTTGCCAACGCGGTCCACCATGTAGCCGAAGATCGGCGTGAAGATCATCGCGAATAGCGTGATCATGCTCGAGAGGAAGCCGCCGAACTCCCGCGTCGTGCCGTGTGCCTCGATGAAGAACTTCACGGCGAACGTCTGGAAGGGGAAGATCGCGGAGTAGAAAGTCACGCACAGCAGTACAACATAGACGTACGACCTGGGGAACCGGAAGAGATCTGAGAACACCACCTTCTCGGTCTCCTCCGCTTCTCCGAGGTGGTACGCCTTCTCCGCCCGATTCTCCATCAGCCAATAGACGATCGGCCCGATGATGCAGAACGTCCCGAAGGCGACGGAGATGAGCAGAGGCCACTGCCAGTTCTCGAACGCGGGCCGCGCCCAGGTCGGAGAATTGAGCGCCAAGAAGGAGCCGAGCCTCGCGATCGTCAGGTTGACGCCGAACGCGAAGGAAAGCTCCCTCCCCTTGAACCACTTCGCGATCGCGGTGGTGACGGAGACGATGAGCGACTCGGCCCCGAGGCCGAAGATGAGTCGGCCGGTCGCCATCACGGCCAGGGAGCCGCTGACGACCGTGACGACGGCACCGACGAAGCACAGAACGCCGAACAGCAGCGTCGCCTTCTTGACGCCGATCCGGTCAATGATGATCCCGCCGATGAGCACCATCAAGATGTTCGGGAAACTGTAGATGGCGTTCAGCAGCCCGATATTGCTGTCCGAGAAGCCCAACTGCTCCTTGAGCAGGTCGGCGATCGGGCTGACGGCGTCGTAGACGTAGTAGTTGCCGAACATCGCCAGGCTGATCACCACCAGCACGATCCAGCGGTAGGGCGCCGGTGGCGG
>JBDHIM010000222.1:0-5062 GCA_039587445.1 Gemmatimonadota bacterium | reverse complement strand
AGCACCTTGGCGCCACACTGCGTGTCATAGACCGGTAGCCGGAGGATGAGCGAGGCGGCGGTGGCAAAAACCCGACCGAGATAGTGTCGGCGAGCGTATCGCTCGATCTCACGCCCCATCAACCTGACGCGCGAGCCGAGCACCATCTGCACCTCCGGTCGCTCCTCCAACACGCCGCACAGCAAAGGGATCGCGCTGAGTGGCGTGGCAAGGTCGGCGTCCCAATAGCCGACCGCGCCAGGGGACTTCTTCAAGGCCTCGATCAGGCCGCGCCGCACAGCCTCCGCTTTTCCGCGGTTATGTTCCAGCCTGAGCAGGCCGAGACGTTCCGGCTCCGAGCGGGCGAGCTCCGTTAGAATCGAGCCGGTGGCATCGCTGCTGCCGTCGTCGACGAACAGGAATCGGGTCAGGCCGTCGCCGACGAATTCGCGGAATCGCTCGGTGTCGAGCCGTTCCGCCTCGTTGTAGCATGGAACGACAATCGTTCGCGTCCGGTTGTTCTGGGTGTTCATCTCACGACGTCCGCGTGGGCAGGACGGGCCCGGGCTCGGGATGATGTCACGGCGCTAGCGCTCATCCGGGCGATGCCAAGAGCGCGATCCCCGCACATGCAAGCGCCACGCCCAGGAGGCACGGGAGCCGATGGCCTCTCGGCATGACCTTCTCGGCGCACACGATGGCCGTCAATACAGCCATCCATCCCAAGCTGAAGGCTCCCACGACGAACGCGAGCGCCATCAGCCCCCAGCAGCACCCGAGGCAGGTGAGGCCGTGGCGGAGGCCGATCCGGTACCCGGATGCCGACCCGGGAGCCCAGTTGGAAAGCAGGATTCCGAACGGGGAGCGGCAGCGCCGAAGGCACGCTTCCTTGATCGGGGAGAGCTCCCACAACCCGGCCAGCAGAAGCACTCCTCCGGCCGCTTTCCCGTTCAGGCGCAGCGTATGGGGCTCCAGGAGCGTGAGCTGCAGCAGGAGCAGCTGTGAGGCCGCCGCGAGCACGCTGAAGAGACTCCAGACGGTCAGGTACCCGAGCAGAAGAGAGCCCGCGCGCAGATAGGGTCCCTCCGAACCTCCGGTCCCCACGTGGGCGCCGCCGCGTCCCGCCCCTCCCACCGGCTCCGGACCCGACCGCGGCATCGCGGCGAGGACGCTCAGCCAGGGAAGGGCCGCAGGCGTCATCATGGCCGCCATCATCACCATCCAGAACAGTGCCGCGGCACCGGCCGTGGCCAGGGAGGGGGACGCGGCAGCCGAAAGGCGAGATCCGGCGGCGTGGCCCGAATGTGTGAGCCACACAGTCGACCAGAGAGCACCCGTGATGATGAGGCCGCCCAGCAGGATCGTTCGAGGTGCGCGCTGCGGCTGGCCCGAGGACGCGGAACTCGTGCGACGTAAGGTCACCCGCCTTCCACGGACCAGTGAAAGTCGGACCAGAGCCCGTGCGTGCCCTCGTTGCGAAAGCTGATCACTCCATCGTCGTATTCGCTGTCGCCGCTGGCGATCACCTGCGTGGGTGCGTGGATCTGGTTGAAGATGTTCTCGAAACTGACCGGCCGGTCCCGGTCCCGCCCTCGAATCGCCGTCACAACCCCCCGCAGCAGTCCCGCGATGGAGATGCGCTTGGCCATCGGCTCGTCTTCGATCACTATCGGGGAGATGCGGGTCTCGAGGTGTTCTCCCACGAAGCGAGCCAGCACCTCCCATGGTCCTCCGACCTCACCGCGCAGGATCCGCTCGGCACCGCGTCGCTGCTCGGGCGTGGCCTCCTCATCGATGATGATCGTCTGGATCCAGCCGCCGTCGATCATCCTCTGCGGGCTCTCGGCGGCGATCACCGCTCTCACGCCGCTGAGCCGCACGCCGTCCAGCTCGCCCTCGTCGATACGTATCGCCCACCACGCCTCGCAGCGCTCGTGCGTGCAGAGCTGGTCGAAGTGAACGTGACCAGGGCAGACGATCTGGCAGCTGCAGTTCTCGAACAGCAGGCCGCGCGCGAACCAGCCCTGGCTGCGTTGCGGCCGGCTGCCTGTCTCCGCTTCGTTCAACGGTTCGTGCCCGCCACCTTCTCCTCTTCGTCGTCGAAGGTCCCCCACTTCTCGAACCAGCTCATCAGATAGAGCGCTGTCCGCATGAAGTTCGAAGGCTTGGAGGTGGTTCCGTGGTACTCCTCATCGAACCTCAGAAGCACGGTCGGGACCCCCTCCGCCTTGAGGGCCTGGTGACTGAGACATCGGGGTCCGCAGGTCCAGCTCGCCCGTCATCACGACCGTCGGCGTGGTCACGTTCCCCGCCAGCATCAGCGGTGAATGCGCCAGGTACTTGTCGGGGTTCGTCCACGGGTAGCCGTCGTAGCGCTCGTATCCCCAGCGGACGATGTCGGCCGTGCCCGCGAAGCTCATCCAGTTCACCACCGGGCACCGGACGCCGGCCGCGGCGAAGCGGTCGGTCTTTCCGATGACCCAGCTCGAGAGGACCCCGCCTCCGCTGCACCCGGTCACGAACATGTTCTCGCTGTCGGCGTAGCCCAGATCGATAACCGCATCTACGCCGGCCATGAGGTCGTCGTAGTCCACGCTCGGGTACCCGTTGTCGATCGCGTTTCCGAAGTCCGTTCCGTATCCCGTGCTCCCGCGCGGGTTGGTATACAGCACGACGTAGTCGTTCGCGGCGAGCGTCTGGAAGAAGAGGTTGAAACCGACGTTGTACATGGCGTGGGGTCCGCCATGAATGTGAAGGATGAGGGGATACTGGCGATCCGGGTCGAAGTTCGGCGGCTTGACGACCCAGCCCTGTACCCGGGTGTCCCCGGACGACGTGTACCAGACTTCCTCGATGTCGCCGAGCTCGCGGCCGGTCAGCACATCCTCGTTGACGGCGGTGAGCTTCTGGAAGCCGGCGAAGCTCGACAGCGAGTAGGCGACGACGTCGCCCGGCTCGGTTGCCGACCGGAGGACGCCGCCCGCCCGCCCGTCGGCTGAGAGCGAGTTGAGGGATAGCATGTGGGTGCCGTCCGTAATCGGCCGCACGGAGCCGTCCAGGGAGGCGAAGTGCACGTTGCTGCTGCCTCCATCCTGCGCCGTGAAGAAGATGCCGCTTCCGTCCTGCGCCCAATGGAGGCTCTGCGGCGAGCGATCCAGATCTCCCGAGATCTTCCGCATGTTCGATCCGTCCAGCCCTATCACGTAGAGGTCGGCGGCTCTGTAGGTCTGGCGTGACCACGGATAGCCCGTGAACGCGACCAGCCGGCCATCGGGGGAGAGGCGCGGTCCCGACCACGGCCCCTTCTCCTGGGTGATCCGCCGAATGGCGCCGCTCTCCACGTCGACGGCGTAAATGTGGGACTCCCGGTAACGCTCCTCCCAGTCCTCCTCGAGAAGACCCTCGAAGACGATCGCCGACCCGTCCAGCGTCCAGCTCAGGCTCGCGCCCGCTGCGACGCCGGCGAACAGCTGTCCGACCGTACCCTCGCCATCGGTAAGCTGCCTCGCCGTTCCCCCGGTCGCCGGCACGACGAAAAGGTGGGTGGCTCCCGTCTCCAGGAAGCCTCGCCGGTCCCTGCGGAAATGCACGCGGTCGACCTCCCTCGGCGGCGAGGTCCACGTTGCACCTTCCGGCGCCGCCGGCATGTCGATCTTCCACTTGCTCTCGTCCGGGACGAACATCGTGAAGGCGATCCTCGTCCCGTCGGGCGACCAGCGCAGGCTGGAGGGGGATTCCTGCGTGCGGGTCACCTGGGAGACTGCGCCTTCCGCGTCCATCCAGCGCACGAAGATCTGCGTTCCACTCTCCTCCGCCTCCGCCAGGTAGGCGATCCGCGTACCGTCGGGCGACCAGCGCGGGCTGGAGCCCTTCGTGAGGAATCGCTGCCGGGAGCCATCTGCGTTCATGATCCAGAGGGCCGATTGCCAGTCGTCCTCGAGTTGGTCGACCCAGCGTCGGGCGTAGACTATCTGCGAACCGTCCGGAGAGATCTGCGCATCTCCCACGTTCTCCCAGTCCAGGATCGTCGATATGGAGAGTCGGTTCGAAGCCTCGGTCGGCTCGTCAGCCGCCGTCTGGTCCTGTGCCGTCGCCATTCCCGGCAGCGCGGCCGCCAGCAACGCGGTGAGTACCGTCAGCAGTGACCGAGCGCTCGCCGGTGATCCGAATGCCTCACCCTCAGTCCTATCGATCATCGAGTCCTCCAAGTGCAGGGAGCCCACTTCCGTGCCGGGTACATACTCGA
Organism: Gemmatimonadota bacterium; assembly: GCA_039587445.1. Classification (GTDB taxonomy): domain Bacteria; phylum Gemmatimonadota; class Gemmatimonadetes; order Palauibacterales; family Palauibacteraceae. The sequence goes on along the minus strand of JBDHIM010000222.1, from coordinate 837 downwards.
CGCATTCCGAGCCGCGCCGCAACGGTGTCCGCGTGCGAGATCTCCGTTCCGATCTTCGCTGAACGTCGATACTTTTTCCTGGCGACAGGTCCACTTGTCTCGAACGCCGGCACCCCGACAACGAACGGAGACCCCCGAGTGACCGAGATCGATGTCTATCTGAGCGAGAATCGTGATCGTTTCGAGGAGGAGTTGAAGGAGCTGCTCCGCATCCCGAGCGTCAGCACGGAGAGCCGCTTCGCCGGCGAGGTGCTCCGATGCGCGGAGTGGCTGGCAGGCCACCTGTCGAACGCCGGTCTGGAGACGGTCGAGGTGATACGAACAGACGGCCACCCCGTGGTCTACGCCGAGCATAAGGCCCACGTGGAGTGTCCCACCGTCCTTATATACGGGCACTACGACGTGCAGCCCGCGGACCCCGAGGATTTGTGGACGACACCGGCGTTCGAGCCCGACGTCCGCGACGGCCGCGTGTATGCTCGGGGCTCGGAGGACGACAAAGGACAGGTCCATATGCACGTAAAGGCGCTGGAGACGAAACTGCGCTCCAGCGCTGGGCTCCCGGTGAATGTCAAGCTGGTCATAGAGGGCGAGGAGGAGATCGGAAGCGAACACCTGGAGATATTTCTTCAGAACCACCGCAAGCGCCTCTCCTGTGACGCGGTGATGATCAGCGATACGACGATGCTCGAGCCCGACCTGCCGGCGATCACCGCCGGCCTCCGCGGCCTCGCGTATATGGAGATCAGCGTGCGAGGTCCGAACCGCGATCTCCACTCCGGCAGTTACGGCGGCGCGGTTCGGAACCCGGCGAACGCCCTCGCCACGATCATCGCT
>JBDHIM010000002.1:0-82559 GCA_039587445.1 Gemmatimonadota bacterium | reverse complement strand
CTCGTCCTCTTTTTCGGGGAGATCACGCCGAAGAGCTTCGCGGTCTCCAATTCGATGCGCCTCTCGCTGGGCGCCGCACCGGTCATCGAGACCCTCCAGCGAGTCCTGTCGCCCCTCGTGAGACCGCTGGAGAGGATCACGAGGTGGATCCTGCCCAAGGCCAAGGACGGAAGCGGTGGCGTCTCCGAGATGGAGATTCGACGGCTATCGCAGATGGCCTATCTCTCCGGCATGATCGACGAGCGGGAGCGGCGACTCATCGAGCAGGCCTTCCTCCTGGATACCACGAAGGCGCGCGATGCGATGACGCCACGGGTCGAGATCGCCGCCTGGCCCGAGACGCTCACGGTCGGCGAGATCGCCGACGAGCTCCGATCCCTACCCTACAGCCGGATCCCGGTCTACGAGGACACGGTGGACAGGATCACCGGCGTCGTGCACCTGCGGGATCTCTACCAGGCCATCAGCTCCGGAAGGCGTCTCTCGACCCTGCGGGAGTTGGCGCGGGAGCCGTTCGTCGTGCCCGAGATGATGCCCCTGTCGGCGCTGCTCGAGGAGTTTCAGAACCGCCGGATCCACCTGGGCATCGTGGTGGATGAGTACGGGGGCACGGACGGCCTCATCACGCTCGAGGACATCCTCGAGGAGCTCGTCGGCGAGATTCACGATGAGGTGGACGTTCCGGAGGAGCAGATCGTGCGACTGGGGCGGAACAAGATCCTCGTCGACGCCTCGGCGGAGCTTCGGGACATCAACCACTTCTTCAACACGGCCTTCCCCGTCGACGAGCACCGATCGCTCAACGGCTACTTGCTGGACGAGCTCGGACGGGTGCCCGAGAGGGGCGAAACGACCGAGCGAGAAGGGGTGCGGATCGAGGTGCTGGGGGCGAGCGACACTCAGATCACGCACTGCCGGCTCGTCCGTCTTCCCGCCGAGTCGCCGGACGGGTCGAGCGAGACCTAGCAGGTCGCTGAGAAAGACCTGGTCTCAGAAGTCGAGAAACTGGCTTTGGTACCAATCGACCAGGGTGTCACCGAGCAGGAACGTGACGGCGGCCCCCAGCGCCAGGAACACGCCGAAGGGGACCATCTTTCCCGTCTTCAGACTGATCGGGCCGAAGATCACCGACCCGGCCAACGCACCCAGGAAGATGGTCAGGACCGCTCCTACCGGACCCAGATAGGCCCCGATCATCGCCATCATCTTCATGTCGCCGCCTCCCATAGCCGGCTTCTTGAAGATCCAGTCACCGACGAGGCCGACGCCGAGGAGCAGGAGAAAACCGAGCGCCGCGCCGGCTACCGATGGCACGATGCTGGGTGCGCCCGTCGTCAGCTCCGTCACGACGGCCAGGGCGATGCCGCTTGCCAGCCCTCCGATGCTCAACTCGTCTGGAATGAGGTAGTGGCGCGCATCCGTGATCGCGATCGCCAGCAGGACCGTGAAAAAGACAGCGCCGGCCAGCGCGCGCAACGTGGGCCCATAGGCCAGCGCCATCCCCAGCCAGATCGCGATCGTCGCGATCTCGACCAGTGGATACCGGAAGGAGATGCGCTCGCCGCACTGACGGCAACGCCCTCGCAGCAGGATCCAGCTCAGGACGGGGATGTTGTCTCGGGCCGTGATGTTCTTTCCGCAGCCCGGACAGTAAGAGCGTGGACGGATCACGCTCTCGCCGTGCGGCAGGCGGTGGATGCAGACGTTCATGAAGGAGCCCAGGGCGGCGCCCAGAAAAACGGCCGTCAGATAGAACACGGTCTCAACCGTCACGAAGGCTCTCTCTCAAACGGTCCATGAGAATGGCTCCGGCGACCCCCACGTTCAGTGAATCCACAGGCGGCCGGAGCGGGATGGACACCGTTCGGGCGGCCGCCCTCAGCACGGCGTGCGAGACTCCGGCCCCCTCGTTGCCGAGCACAAGAGCTACGCGAGGCCGAGGAGCTTGCGACCTGCCGAGGACCTCCCCCCTCGCATCGGCGGCCCACAGCTCGAGTTCGCTCTGCTCCAGCCAGGGACCCGCCTCGGTCCAGGCAGCCTCGACGATCGGCAGTCGCAGGTTCGACCCGGCCGCGGCGCGCGTCACCTTCGGACTCCAGGCCTCGGCGGTGCCCGGGAGCACGACGGCACCGCTCAACCCGAGGCCCTCGGCGGCGCGAATGAGCGTCCCGACGTTCCCCGGATCCTGCACCGAATCCAACACCAGTAGATCGGAAGCGCCGAGGTCCTTCCAGTCCCACGAAGGACGCAGGGCGACGGCGATGACCCCCTGCGGGGTTTGCGTGTCGCTCACGGAAGCCAGCTGCGCGTCGGGAAGCGCGTGGCAGGGAACCTCCGCGTCCCGGAAGGCCTCGACAAGATCGCGTGCGGATTCGGGCGCCGGATCGGCGTGAAGCAGGGCTTCGGCATGAAGCGGCGAATCGAGCAGCTCCATCGCCACATGCGGCCCCTCAAGCAAAAAGAGGCCCGTCTCCGCGCGGCCTTTCGAGCGAAGGAGCGATCGCCACACTTTTAGCTGGGAGCGACTAGCCAAGCTTTCCGGCCTTCCGGAGTGAGCGTGCGTACCGAACGGCTACAGGGTATGGACGTTCCGGCGGATTCGGCCAGGGGCCTTCGGCAGGGTGTCTGAAACGACCGAACGGTGGACGGCGGTGACCAAGCGTAGCGAATCGGAATCAGCGGAGATCGGTCATGGCGGGAACCTCCGGCCGCCGCCTCCGGTCGCGCTGACGATCGCGGGCAGCGACTCCGGCGGCGGAGCCGGGATTCAGGCCGACCTGAAGACCTTTCAGGCGTTCGGCGTCTTCGGCGCTTCGGCGATCACCGCCGTCACGGCCCAGAACACGCGCGGCGTATTCGGCATCCAGACGGTCGGACCGGAGCTCGTTGCCGGGCAGATCGGGGCGGTGGTCGAGGACCTGGGACCAGCGGCGGCGAAGACCGGCATGCTGGCCGACGCCGCCATCATCGAGGCCGTTATCTCGGCGGTGCGGGCGGCCGAGCTCGCGCCGCTGGTCGTTGATCCCGTGATGATCGCCACGAGCGGCGATCGACTCCTGGAGAAAGAAGCGGAGAGCGCGTACCGCGAGCTGTATCCGCTCGCCACCGTGCTCACGCCGAACCTGCGGGAGGCCGAGCTGCTGTCGGGCCGTCCGGTCGGCAACCTGAAGCAGATGTGCGAGGCGGCCCGCGCGCTCGTCGACGAAGGCTGCAGCGCGGTGCTGATCAAGGGCGGGCACCTGCCCGGCGAGGTCGTTCTGGATGTTCTGCACGATGGTGAGCGCTGGCATCTGTGGAGATCGGAGCGGCTGGGGGAGGGTGAGGCGCACGGAACCGGCTGCACCCTGTCCGCGGCGATCACCGCCGGCCTCGCTCTGGGCCTTCGCCTCTTCCCGGCGGTCGACCGCGCGCTCCGTTACACGCGTGAGGCGCTCCGCGCGGCACCGGCGCTTGGAGAAGGCCACCGGCCGCTCGATCACTGGGCCCCCGCCAGCTAGCCGAGCAGGCGTCCGAAGCGCTCGATGCTTCCGAGGATGAGGGACTGGAAAGCGTCGGCCACTCGTTCCGAGGTCTCCAACACCTCTTCGTGATCGAGGGGCTCCGGAGAGATGCCGGCCGCGAGGTTGGTGATGCAGCTGACGCCGACGCAGCGGACGCCGGCGGCCCGGGCGGCGATCACCTCCGGAACGGTGGACATGCCGACCGCGTCGGCCCCCAACCCCCGCAGCGCCCGGATCTCGGCGGGGGTCTCGTAGCTCGGCCCGAGCAGAGCCGCGTAGGTGCCCTCCTGAAGCGGGATCCGCTGCTCGCCGGCCACCCGCCGCACGACCTCGCGAAGCTCCGCATCGTAGGTGCCGTACATGTCCGGCCAGCGCATTTCGCCATTCGGGACGGGCCCGAACAGCGGGTTTCGGAACATCAGGTTGATGTGGTCGGCGATCAGCATGAGATCGCCAGGCCGAAGGCCGAGGCGCACGCCGCCCGCCGCGTTGCTCACGACCAGCGCCCGGATCCCGAGTCTCGTCAGCACGCGGACCGAGAGGGCCACGTCTGCGGGCGGGTGCCCTTCGTACATGTGGACCCGGCCGCTGAGGCCCACCGCGGGCACGCCCGCCAGCGTCCCCGCGACGATTCTTCCTTCGTGGCCCACCACCGTGGAGGGCGGCCAATGCGGAAGCTCGGTCGCCCGGACCGTCCGCGCCCCCTCGAACCGCTCGGCCAGGCCGCCGAGGCCGGATCCGAGGATCACGCCCACGAGAGGCTCGAAGCCGGTTAGGAGCTCGCGAAGGGCGGCCGCGGCCTCTTCGACGCGCCGCTCCATCGGTGGCTCCGGACGGGCGTCCGCGCCGGCACCAGCGGTCGCGCTCACCCCAGCACGCCGGCCAGCGTCGCCGTCATCCAGGTCGCGGCGGTACCCCCGAGCATGGCGCGCAGGCCAAGCCTCGAGAGGTCGTGGCGGCGCTCCGGAGCGATTCCGCCGATGCCCCCGATCTGGATCGCGATCGAGGAAAAGTTGGCGAATCCGGTCAAGGCATAGGTCGCGATGATCACCGACTTCTCCGACAGCGCCACCCCCCCGCGCAGCATGTCGGCGAGCGTCTGGAAGGCCACGAACTCGTTGGCCACCATCTTGATCCCGAACAGGCTTCCGATGGTGGACGCATCCGACCAGGGAACCCCGATGAGCCAGGCCACGGGCGCGAAGATCCAGCCGAGGATCCTCTCCAGGGTGATGCCCTCGATGCCGATCAGCCCGGTGGCCCAGCCGAGCATCCCGTTCCCGAGCGCGATCAGCGCCAGAAAGGCCAGGAGCATCGCGCCCACGTTGAGAGCCAGCTTGAGGCCGCCCGCTGCGCCGCCCGCCGCGGCATCGATCACGTTGACGGAGGTCTCCTCCACCTCGAAGCTGAGCGTGCCGCTCGTCTCGGACTCCTCGGTCTCCGGCATCAGGATCTTGCTGATGACGATCCCGGCGGGCGCGGCCATGATGCTCGCCGCCAGGAGGTGGCCGGCGATGTCGGGGAAATAGCCGGCGAGCATCGCCACGTAGGCTGCCATGACGCCGCCCGCCACGGTGGCGAACCCGCCCGTCATCACCGTGTTCAGTTCCGACACCGTCATGTGGCTCACGAAGGGCCGGATGAGGAGCGGCGCTTCGGTTTGTCCGACGAAGATGTTCCCGGCGGCCGAGAGCGTCTCCGCGCCGCTCGTCTTGAGCGTGCGCTGCATCGCCCACGCGACCGTCTTCACGATCCGCTGCATGATCCCGAGGAAGTAGAGGATGGCCATCAACGAGGAGAAGAAGATGATCGTCGGGAGCACGCTGAAGGCGAAGTTCGCCCCGATCTCTACGACGCCTTCGGCGCCGCTCACCGGGACATCCCGGTTGACGAGCTGGCCGAACAGGAAGGAGGCGCCCTCGTTCGTGTAGCTGATGAGGGCGATCACGACGTCGTTCACGACCCGGAAGAAGGAGCGCCCCCAGGTCGTCCGGAGCACCAGGAGCGCGAAGACGATCTGCAGTCCCAACCCCTTCGCGACGAGCGACCAGCTCACCGCTTTTCGCCTCGCCGTGAACAGCCACGCCATGAAGATCAGGAAGCCGATACCCAGCATTCCCCTCAGCAGCCTGATGCCGAAAGGCTCGCCAACGCTCAGCGTCCGGTCCGGTCCCGTGACGCCCTGGATCGCCTCCTGGCCGCCCGCGTCCTGTGATACGATCGGAGCTGCGTCCGCGACGGCGGCGGTGAGAGGCGAAGCCGCCCATCCTGCCGCTCCCAGGATCAGAAGGGCGGGTAGCAGCAACCTTGACACATTGACCGCGGCCTGCCTCACCATCGGATGCCCCTCAGCTCCTCGCGGCTCAGTCTCTGGCCTGCAAGCTTCGCTTCCACCAACCGCCTCCTCTCGAACGCTTTGACGAGGATCACACCAGCCAAGAAGCCCCCCACGTGCGCCCAGAAGGCGATGCCCGCCCCCTCGCCGGACGCGGAGCCGGATAGGAACTGGATCAGGAACCAGTAGCCGAGCATCAGCCAGGCCGGGACGTAGGTGAGAAAGACGAACACGAGGGTGAGAACCCGCACCCTCGGATAGAGAATCATGTACGCGCCCATCACGCCGCTGATCGCCCCGGAAGCTCCCACGGTGGGGATCGCGCTCGACGGCCCCGTGAGCACGTGCATGGCCGAGGCGGCCATGCCCGAGAGCAGATAGAAGACGAGGAAGCGGCCGTGGCCCATGGAGTCTTCGACATTGTTCCCGAAGACCCAGAGAAACCACATGTTGCCGATGAGGTGACCCCACCCGCCGTGCATGAACATCGACGTGAACACGGTGCTCCACGTCTTGCCTCCGGTCACGCAGCGGTACTCTCCAAGCTCGACTTCACGACCGGCGGGGACGGCCCCCGTCAGCTCGCCGGGAATCGTGCCGTAGTCACAAAGCGAGTCGACGAAGGAGAGCCCGACGCCTCCACTCTGGAGCGTCAGCCACACCCCGACGTTGAGGAGGATAATGGCGAGGGTGATGAAGGGGATGAGCTCGGTGGGGTTCTCGTCCCTGAGAGGAAACATGGCCGCAGGTTAGAGACGGCCCTGATGGCACGCAACACGACCCCCGGGGAGTCCTGGCGGAGGCCGTGGAGGAGCCGCACCCGGACCCGCGGCCTGCCGTTCTGACAAGCGGAGGGCCTGGACTTGTCATATTGTCGGGTTTCAGAGGTCCAAATCCCGCCAACTTCGGCGAATCAGGGGTTCGTACCCGGCACATCGCTTGCACCCTATCCGGGTCTCCGAATACTAAACGCACGAAAGGAAACGCAGATATGGGCAAGGTTATCGGTATCGATCTCGGGACCACCAATTCCGTGGTCGCGGTCATGGAGGGCGGCGACCCCGTCGTCATCCCGAGCGCCGAGGGTTCTCGGACGACTCCGTCGGTGGTGGCTTATACGAAGGACGGGGAGCGACTCGTCGGGCAGGTCGCCAAGCGGCAGGCCGTGACCAACCCGGAGAACACGGTCGCTTCGATCAAGCGCTTCATGGGACGAAAGTGCTCGGAGGTCGAATCCGAGCGGAAACTCGTCCCCTACAAGATCGAGTGCGACGCCCAGGACCGGGTGCAGGTGAAGGTGTCGAACGCGGACAAGTCCTTCACCCCGCCCGAGATATCCGCCATGATCCTCCAGAAGATGAAGCAGACGGCGGAGGACTATCTGGGGCAGGAGGTCACGCAGGCGGTCATCACGACTCCGGCCTACTTCAACGATGCCCAGCGCCAGGCGACGAAGGACGCCGGCAAGATCGCGGGCCTCGAGGTACTCCGGATCATCAACGAGCCGACCGCGGCCGCGCTCGCCTACGGGCTGGACAAGAGCTCCGAAGAGATGATCGCCGTCTTCGACCTGGGAGGCGGGACGTACGACATCTCGGTGCTGGAGCTGGGGGACGGCGTCTTCGAGGTGAAGTCGACCAATGGCGACACCCATCTGGGCGGCGACGACTTCGATCAGCGGGTCATCGACTGGCTCGTGCAGGAGTTCAAGAAGGATCAGGGGATCGATCTGTCCAAGGACCCGATGGCGCTGCAGCGGCTGAAGGAGGCCTCCGAGAAGGCCAAGATCGAGCTGTCGAGCACCACGCAGACGGACATCAACCTTCCGTTCATCACCGCGGACCAGTCGGGGCCGAAGCACCTGAACCTCACGCTGACGCGCGCCAAGTTCGAGCAGTTGGTGGATGACCTGATCCAGCGCACCATGGATCCGATGAAGCGCGCACTCGCTGACGCAGACCTGGAGCCTTCTGCCATCGACGAGGTCATCCTCGTCGGGGGCTCGACCCGAATCCCGAAGGTCCAGGACGTGGTGCGCGAGTTCTTCGGTCAGGAGCCCCACAAGGGCGTCAACCCGGACGAGGTCGTGGGCATCGGGGCGGCAATCCAGGGTGGCGTGCTGGCCGGCGACGTGAAGGACGTGCTGCTACTCGACGTCACACCGCTGTCGCTCGGGATCGAGACGTTGGGCGGCGTCATGACGACGCTGATCACCCGAAACACGACCATCCCGACCAAGAAGAGCGAGGTCTTCTCGACCGCCGAGGACAACCAGAGCACGGTGGACATCCACGTGCTGCAGGGCGAGCGGAAGATGGCACAGGACAACAAGACCATCGGGCGCTTCCAGCTGACCGGCATTCCGCCGGCCCCACGCGGCGTGCCCCAGATCGAGGTCACGTTCGACATCGACGCGAACGGGATCCTGCACGTGAGTGCACTCGACAAGGCGACCGGCAAGGAGCAGAAGATCCGCATCGAGGCCTCATCGGGTCTCTCGGAGGGCGACATCGAGCGAATGGTCCAGGAGGCCGAAGAGCACTCCGACGAGGACCGGCAGCGACGGGAGGAGGTCGACGCCCGCAACCAGCTGGACTCCCTGGTCTACCAGACCGAGAAGAACCTGGAGGACTGGAAGGAGGCGATCGACGAGGCGGCGAAGACGGAGATCGACGAGGCCCTGGAGGTGGCGCGAAAAGCGCTGAAGGAGGGCCAGCACTCCGATATACAGGCGGCGACCGAGACGGTCAACCAGGCCGTGCAGGCGGCGGCACAGCAAATGTACGCCAAGGCCGGCGCAGCTGCGGAGGCCGCCGGCGACGGAGATTTCCAGGACAGCTCCGAGCCGGAGGCGGACGGGGCCGAGGGAGACGAAGAGGTCGTGGAAGCCGATTACGAGATCGTGGAGGAAAACGAGTAGCGGCTCATTCGCTGCTCGCCCTATCTCGGCGAAGAGGGACGGCGTCACGTCGTCCCTCTTTGTTTACAGTGGCGCCTCCGGAACGCGCGCGCGGGATCGCTCGTTCCGTTGGTAACGGACCAACGATGCAACTCGAAGCGAATTCCGTGTATCAAAACGTTGCGGTACGCGGTCGCCCTATGACGGCCGGCTGCCGACCGGAATCCGGAGTGGACGACATCGACAACCGAGGGGACAGAAGAAGAGGCATATGAACGACGCACTTCGAACCAAGCTCAACCTGATTCTCGTCGCTTTGCTCGCTTTCGCCCTGGGGCTCGGGTTCGCAGCGAAGCTCGACCTGACGCCACAGTCCTTTGCTATCGGCTCGGCCGAGATACAGTTCGGCGCCTCCAACGAGCAGCTCCAGCAGCTGGGTGATGTGAGCCTGTCCCAGGGCTTCGCCCCGGTGGTCGAAAAGATCGGGCCGGCGGTCGTGACGATCCGAGTGGCGCGAAGCGCTCGCTCGGCGCAGAACGCTCCGCAGCTTCCGGAGCCGTTCAGGGACTTTTTCCGCCAGCCGCAGCAGGGCCCCGGTCTCGTACAGGGGAGCGGCTCGGGCTTCATCGTCAGTCCGGACGGCTACATCGTGACGAACAACCACGTCGTCGCGGGGGCGGAGGAGATCAGCGTCGAACTGGCCGATCGGCGTGAATTCGTGAACGTTCAGCTCGTGGGTCGCGACCCGGACACGGACGTGGCTTTGCTGAAGATCGATGCGGACGACCTGCCGTCGATCCCATTCGGCTCGGCCAGCGGAACGCGCGTGGGCGAGTGGGTCCTGGCGATCGGAAGCCCCGGCTTCTCCGCCGGCGCGGGACGGGTGCTGGAGATGACGGTGACGGCGGGGATCGTGAGCGCGAAGGGTCGGAACATCAACATCCTGGCGCGCACGAACAACGCCGCCATCGAAGACTTCATCCAGACCGACGCGGCGATCAACCCGGGGAACTCGGGAGGACCGCTCGTCAACGTGCGTGGCGAGGTGATCGGGATGAACACCGCGATCTCGAGCACCACCGGCTTTAACCAGGGATACGGCTTCGCCGTCCCCATCGAGCTGGTGGGCGAGGTCGTGGACGACCTCATCCAGTACGGTGAGGTCCGCCGAGCCATCCTCGGCGTCTCCGTGACGAGCGTCACGGCCGAAGACGCCGAGTTCTACGGCCTTGACGAGGTCGCCGGCGTCGTGGTCCAGGACTTCGGAGCTCTCGGATCGGCAGAGAGCGCGGCTCGTGACGCGGGCCTCGAGCGCGGTGACGTGATCGTGTCGCTCGAGGGCGACCCGATCAGCACGGTGAGCGAGCTGCAGACCAGGCTACGCGCGTACTCGCCGGGTGAGACCGTGACGATCGGCCTCATACGACGCTCGACCAAAGAGCCTCACAAGATTCAGGTGCAGCTCCAGCAACGGCCCGCCGACACCCGTGTGGCATCGGCCGAGTCACCTCCGGACGCCGCCGACCATCTCGGCATCTCGGTCCGTGACCTGGAGGAAGCCCGGGCCGCAGGCCTCGAGCTGGACGAGAACGTGTCCGGTGTCATCATCTCCGACGTGTCGCGGACCGGAGCCCTCGGGCGGAGATCGTCGGTGCGCTGCAGCCGGGCGGCATTGCCAACCTGGCGCTGCTCGATCCGCGCTCCGGGTCGCGCCTCACGCTGAGCGTGCGGCTGCCTTCGTAGGAGACGGCGGGGGCAGAGCCCCGGGGTGACCCGAGAGGAATCGAGAATCCTGAAGAGAGAGGCCCGGCTTCTTGCCGGGCCTCTTTGCATCCGGTTGCGGGCGCCTGCTTGTCAGACCAGGTGCGCGGCTAGGACTCCTCGAACTCGGGGTCGCCGTGCTCGCTGACGTGCCGGAGGAGTCGGGGATGGGCGCGATGCAGGTAGGTGCCCATCGCGAGCGCGGCGCAGATGTTCGCGACCACCACGCTCCACCATGGCAGCGCCTCGCCCAACGCGGCACCCGCCCCGGCCGCCAGGACGGTGGCCAGGAAGAAGGCGCCGAGAAGCACCATGAACGCCACGTACCAGATCGCGGGATGGAGCTCTGTCTCCACCACGAGCCAGGCCACGAAAATCCCGAACACCACGAAAGCCAGGACGTGGACACCGTTGTAGGTAAAGACCGCCGCGGGCGTCACGGTCCCCTCGCCTCCCCCGGCTCCTCCGAAGACGGCCTGCCCCAACGTGGCCACCGTGTAGAAGACCGAGCGGCCGGTCACGAGATCCACGATGCCGAGGACCAGCGCGACCGTCACGTAGCCGATCAGGCCCGCGACCAGGCCCTCATAGAAGACACGCTGCTGCGTCTCGCTCATGGCGCCTCCCCTGTGGGTCACCCGGATGGACCGCTGCCGCCGTCACAACCAAGTTAAGCGAGGCCGCGACCCACCATTTGTCGGGAGCTTCTTGGCAAGCCTGGTGGTGGAATCCCCTTCACGGACACCGACCACCTCAGGGGTTTTACGAGCCTACATGCACCCCTCTTCGGTCTTCTTCTTCTTCTTGAACTCGATCAGGATTACTTCGGCCGACGCGTCTGTCAGGTTCTCGGGAAGGTGTGTGACGGCGTCCGTCCACGCTACATCGCCCTTCTTGGCACTGTACTCCTGGCTCGTTCCATCCGGGGCGTGCATCTGGAAGGTGTTGTCGGTGAGATTGACCACGATGGCGCCCGGATGCCAATGCATGACGGACTTCTCGCCGGAACCGTACGTGATGCGAAGCACCCGCACCTGATCGTTCTCGAACTCGACTTTGTAATGGTCGGAATCGACCACCGTCGCATCCTGGGCGAAGGCGGGGGCCGCGAACAGCAAAAGCAAGCCGAGTGCAGCAAGGTTGACGCGTCTCACGGTGACCTCCTGTAGCTGGGAAATGTTGCTCCGTCTAAGCCCCACGATACGTGAAGCCCGCACCGGCGAGAAGAGGCAGCTGCACGGAAGGACGCACATGCCGAGATGAGATGAGGGCAGCCTCCCTCGCTGGCGGCCAGGTGTGCCGAGTAGCGTTCCGCACCTACCAGATCACCCCACCCGACGCTAGACTTGGGAGCCCCGCGAAAGTGGCGGAATCGGCAGACGCGCCAGCCTTAGGAGCTGGTGGCCTTAGGGCCGTGGGGGTTCGAGTCCCCCCTTTCGCATCCTGAGGGAGCCTATGAATCAGACAGATACAAAGAGATCGGATCCGATCGACGTCGCCGTCGAGGAGCTCGAGGCGTGGAAGAGGCGTCTCACCATCACGGTGGACGCAAAGCGCGTTCTGCAGGCCCGGGCCAAGGAGCGGAAGAAGCTGTCGAAGAAGCTCCGCATCAAGGGCTTCCGCGCCGGCAAGGTCCCCACCCATATCGTCGAGCAAAGATACGGCGACCTCGTGGATCAGCGAACCGTTCAGAGCTTGGTCGAGGACGCCTACAGGGAGGCGGTCCGGCGGCAGAGCCTCGATCCCATCGGAGCCCCGGAGTTCGGGCAGGTCAACTACGCCCAGGGCGAGAACCTGACCTTTCAGGTTGATGTCGAGATCATGCCCATCCTCAATCTGAAACGAACGGGAGGATTCAAGATCTCTCGACCCGAGGTATCGGTGGCCGACGACGATGTCGACGGCGTGCTCGAGCGACTTCGGGAAGAGCGCGGCGTGTGGGAGCCCTCCGAGGCGCCACCGGAGGAGGGCGATCTGGTCGCCGTGCGGATCACGAACCTGGACGATGCCGCGAGCGCGGAGGGCTCGGAAGAGACCGGCGCGCCGAGCGTCGTGACCGGCCCGGCAGGAGAAGGAGCCGAATCGGCAGAGGAGGAGGGCGGAGAGCTGTATCGGTTTCCGCTCGGCGGCGGATATGCGATCGAAGACGTAGAGAAAGCCGTCAGGACCCTCTCGCCGAGTGAGAGCGGCACGTTCTCCGTTCGCTTCCCGGAGGACTTCGGAGATACCGCCATGGCGGGGCAGACACGGAGGCTGGAGATCGACCTGGTCGAGTCGAAGCGCCGCCGCCTGGCCCCGCTGGACGACGACTTCGCCTCGCAGGTCGGCGAGTTCGAGACGCTCGAAGACCTCAGGCGACAGATCCGAGAGGATCTGCTCAGACATCGGAAAGAGGAGTCCGAGCAACGCGTTCGCGACGAGATCCTGGATTCCATCGTCGAGGCCAACCCGTTCGAGGTGCCGGGCTCTCTCGTAGAAGGATACCTCGACCGGATTCTCGGATCGGACGGCGAGGCCGACGGAACCCAGGAAGCCGAAGCGGCTGAAACCCGTCGATCGGTACGCCCGATCGCTCAGCAGCAGTTGAAGCGCGAGCTCGTGCTCGAACACCTCATCCAGGACCTCGGGATCGAGGTGAGCGATGCGCAAGTCGACGCGCATATCGCAACGAATGCGGAGCGACGTGGGATTGATGCCAAAGAGCTCCGACGCCAATGGCTCAGGCAGGGCGGACTGGATTCAGTGCGCCGAAGGGTCGTCATCGACGGCGCTTTCGAGCACCTGGAGGGACTTTCGACGGTCGAATGACCGCGACGCTCGCCGCTTGGAAACTCGCGAGGCGGAGCGGGTAGCACCTTGGACGCGGGCCGATCGCCAGGGTCAGCGCTGGAGCGCGCCGCGGCGCGCCGCTTGCGCTGAGGACGAAAAGGCCCACATCGTCAGACGACGAACCGGAAGCGTAACAGGATAAGCCATGCCACTTTACGCACCGTATGTGATCGAGCGATCCAGTCGGGGTGAGCGGACGTACGACATTTTCTCGCGTCTCCTCATGGACCGGATCGTCTTTCTGGGCACGCCGATCAACGATGACGTCGCGAACGTCATCATCGCTCAGCTTTTGTTCCTTCAAGCGGATAACCCGGAGAAGGACATCAACATCTACATCAACTGCCCGGGCGGAAGCGTCTACGCGGGCCTGGCGATCTACGACACGATCCAGTTCCTCAGCGCGCCGGTGTCCACTATTTGCATGGGGATGGCCGCGTCGATGGGGGCGGTGCTTCTATCGTCGGGCGCCAAGGGCAAGCGTTCGGCGCTCCCGAACTCGCGGATCATGATCCATCAGCCGTCCAGCGGCGCGCAGGGAACGGCAGCCGATATCGAGATTCAGGCGAAGGAGATCCTCCACGCGCGGGAACGTCTGAACTCGATTCTCGCCGCCCATACGGGGCAGACGGTCGAGCAAATCGCGGAAGACGTCGATCGAGATCGCTTCATGTCGCCCCTGGAAGCGGTCGACTATGGGCTCATCGATCGGATGATCGAGCGCAACGACGCGTTGGCGGGAAACGGCAAGTTCACCGAGGCCAAGGTCGAGAAGATCGAGGTAGAGGCCTAGGCAGGACGGAAACTGCAGAGAGGCGATAGCATGGCGGGCGAGAAGAATCTACGCTGCTCGTTCTGCGGGAAGTCCAAGGAGAGCGTAAAGAAGTTCATCTCCGGACCGAATGTCTACATCTGCAACGAGTGCATAGCGCTCTGCAACGAAATCCTGGCGGAAGAGGAGGAGCGCGAGGCCGCCGGTCGCTTCACCGACATCCCGCCGCCACTCGAGATCAAGGACATCCTCGACGAGTACGTCATCGGTCAGGAAGAGGCGAAGAAGAGCCTGTCCGTCGCCGTCTACAACCACTACAAGCGCATCAACAACCAGGGCCTCGTCGACGAGGTCGAGATCGAGAAGTCGAACATCCTTCTCCTCGGTCCGACGGGCGTCGGAAAGACCCTGTTGGCGCAGACGCTCGCCCGCATGCTCCAGGTTCCGTTCACGATCGCCGACGCCACGACCTTAACCGAGGCGGGCTACGTCGGCGAGGACGTCGAGAACATCTTGGTGCGCCTGCTCCAGGCCGGCGACTACAACGTCGCCGAGTGCGAGCGAGGGATAGTCTACATCGACGAGATCGACAAGATCGCCCGAAAGAGCGACAACCCCTCCATCACGCGAGACGTCTCGGGCGAGGGCGTACAGCAGGCTCTCCTGAAGATCCTCGAGGGCACCGTGGCCTCCGTTCCGCCTCAAGGAGGCCGGAAGCATCCGCAGCAGGAGTACATTCAGATCGACACCAAGAACATCCTGTTCATCTGCGGCGGAGCATTCGACGGCCTGGAGGACATCATCGAGAGCCGGCTCGGCAAGCGGCTGATCGGCTTCAGCGACCTGGAGGAGGACGCGCGAATCAGCGACAACCCGTTCGAGCATTGCGAGCCCGAGGATCTGTTGCGGTACGGACTCATCCCCGAACTCGTAGGTCGGATCCCCGTGGTGGTCGCGCTGCACGAGCTGGATGAGAGCGCCCTTGTCGACATCCTCCAGAAGCCCAAGAACGCGCTCATCAAGCAGTACGCGAAGATGTTCGAGCTCGAGGGCGTCGGCCTCACATTCGACCCTGAGGCGCTCCGTGCGGTCGCCGCCCGCACGGCCGACCGGGGCACGGGAGCCCGTGGGCTTCGGGCCGTCCTCGAGGACGTGATGCTCGACGTGATGTTCGAGCTTCCCTCCCGGCAGGACGTCCGCGAGGTGATCATCACCCGCGAGACGATCGAGGACGGGCAGACCCCGCTCCTCATCCTGGAGCCCGAGTCCGAGCGCAAGGAGGCCTGACCGGCCGCGAGCCGGCCAGCCCTCGCCTCTAGCCGCTATTCTCTTGCCGGTTCGAACCGCCGAGTTCGTCGGCGCGATCGCGAATCCGGGCCAAACCCCTCCCGACACTCTGTCTGAGATCGCGGTTGCCGGCCGCTCCAACGTCGGGAAGTCCAGCCTGATCAACGCGCTGCTCGGCAGGAAGAAGCTGGCGCGGGTGTCCAAGGATCCCGGGCGCACGCGAGAGATCAACTTCTTCCGGATCGACGACCGCTGGCTCCTCGTGGACCTCCCGGGCTACGGGTACGCCAAGGTCTCCAAGGAGGTACAGCGTAAGTGGGTCCCGCTCATGGAGGCCTACCTGAAGAACAACCCTCGCCTTCTGGGGCTGGTCGTCCTCATCGACAGCCGCCACGGAGTGACGAAGACGGATCGTCGGCTGATCGAGTTCGTCGGCGACGTGGGGGTTCCCGTGTTGTTCGTGCTCACCAAGATCGACAAACTGAATCGGGCGGGGCGGGCGGGCGCGGTCGTGAAGCTTCGCGAGCAGCTCGATCTGCCGGAGGACCAGGTGCTCGCCACCTCGGCGCGCACCAAGGAGGGCACTCTGGAGCTGCTCGAGAGCCTGGAGCACCTTCTGGATGCGGAGGCCGTCCGGCTAGAGGACCTGGCGCCCTAGGATTTCTTGACGAACCAGGTCGTCATGCAGCGCAGGTTCTGAACGTTCGTTGTCTTGATCGGGTCGAGCAGCGTGCCACCCAGGCGCTCGGTCGTCGCCAGCAGGAAGGCCTCGTCCACCAGGAGTCGCTCGCTCCCGTCCGGCAGGGTAAACCTCCCCCCACCCAACGGTTGAACGCGATCCGCGATGCCTATCGTCGTCGCCAGCCGCGCGAAGAAGAGTCCTCCGGGAGCCAGCACGCGCCATAGCTCCTCCAGCATCGAGATGAGGTGTTCTTCATCATGGGCGAAGTGCAAGAGGGCGTTCGCGATGACGGCCTCGAAGAAACCGTCGGAGAAGGACATTGACTCGACCGACTCGGCGCGGAAGTTCGCGGAGGGGAGATCCGGCGCGAGGCGGCCGGCGAGAGCACGAACCTCGCGGACGCGCTCTCCGTCCCGATCGACGCCGTACACGTCGCAGCCGGCACGCATCAGGTAGACCAGGTTCCGTCCGCCGCCGCACCCGGCGTCCAGCACCCTCAACTCGGGCGTGATCCGCCCGCGCAGCAGCTGGTCGAACAGGTACACGTCGATCTCGCCGAACAGCTCGACCAGCTCCGCGGACCCTTTTGGCACCCACCGCCCTCTCTCCCCCATCATACCCACCGCCTAGTACCTGTTAGCCAACAGGCGCGCCCCCCAGGCGCGCCGTGCAGCCTTACAGATCGATCTCGTACTCTTTGAGCTTTCGATACAGAGTGCGCTCCCCGATCTGCAGCTGTTCCGCGGCCCTCCGTCGGTTGCCGCCGACGCTCCTCAAAGTGGCGACGATCGCTTCGCGCTCCAGCTCGGACATGCTCATGCCGGGGTAGAACCGGATACCGGGTCGCTCATCCAGGCTCACCTCTCCTTCGGCCAAGGGGAAGGCGACCCCGCCCGGGAGCACGGCTGTGTCCTGCAGGTCGGCTTCCTCGTGCAGCGGTACCTCGATGCCCGTGCCCGGCAATTCGGCGCCCTCCTCGAGCAGCTCGGGGTGCTCGGCCCGATATCGATCGAACTCACGCCTCAGGTCATCCACATCCATCTTCAGCTCGACGAGAGTGCGGAAGACGAACTCCATCTGCGGGATGGAGACATCGCCGGCCAGCGCCGGCACCGGCAGGCCGGAAGGCTGCGCGAGCAGCAGGGCTCCGCCGCTTCCGGTCCGGATCTCGTCGGGGATGTCCTCGGCCCGAATCACCGATCCGGGAGCCAGGACCACCATCGACTCGATGAGATTCCGAAGCTCGCGGATGTTTCCGGGCCAGTCGTAGCGCATGAGGATGCTCATCGCTTCCGGGGCCAATCCCTTGAACTCTCGATCGTGCTGCTGGCTCAGCTGGCGAATGAAGCGCTGAGTAAGGATGGGGATGTCGGCGCGACGCGTACGAAGCGGGGGAAGCTCTATTTCGAGGACGTTCAGCCGGTAAAAGAGGTCGCGACGAAACTGGCCCATCTGAACGGCTTCTTGAAGATCGCGGTTCGTGGCAGCGATCACCCTCACGTTCACCTCGATCTCCGAGCTTCCACCCACCCGCATGAACCGGCGGGACTCGAGGACACGTAATAACCGAGTCTGCGTGGCGGGAGGCATCTCGGCGATTTCATCCAGCAAGAAGCTTCCGGTGTCGGCGAGCTCGAACATGCCGCGCCGCAACGAGGTCGCGCCGGTGAACGCTCCCTTCTCGTGACCGAACAGCTCGGACTCGAGCAACGACTCTGGAAGCGCGGCGCAGTTGACCGCGATGAACGGCTTTGCTCGGCGAGGCGACAGCCCGTGAATCGCACGCGCCACGAGCTCCTTCCCGGTCCCGCTCTCGCCGGTGAGAAGGACGGTGGAGCCGACGGGAGCGATCAGGTTCACCTTCTCCAACACCGCCCGGATCCCGTCCGTGCGGCCTACGATTCCTGTCTCCAGCTGGAGCTCGTACCTCTCCAGCTCCTGGGTCAGGACGACCTGCACCTCTTCGGCCGTCGGAAGCTCTGGGAGACAAGCATCGACACTCAGCGTCTCCCGCAGCCGCGCGCAGCCATCCGTTTCCGAGGATTCGAGAGCGATGATCGGCGGGCGAGGGATGCGGGCATCCATCAGCATCCGCATCTTCTCCGCCCCGGGACTATCCGGATCGCGGGTCAGGATCAGCGCGACATCCGCCTTGTCGGAGCGGCCCTCGATCTCGGCCGCCTGCTCGACCATGAGCACGTCGTGTCCGTCGGCGAGCGCCGCTTCACGGATCGGTACCGCGGCTTCCAGCTTCGCCGTGTCGATGAAGACGAGCGCCATCTACTCCCCTTCGGCCTCCGGACCGTGACAGGCTTCGCCTCGCAGGAGCTCCGCGGCATGGTCGACGACGTCCGAGAGGACCGACAGACCATCCGCAACGCCCGATGGACTTCCGGGCAGATTGACGATGAGGGTGCGCATCCGAATGCCGGCCAAGCCCCGGCTGAGCGCAGCGTACGGCGTCTTCTCCAGACCCGCGGCCCGGATCCACTCGGCGATTCCGGGGACCGGCCGCTGCAGCACGGCCGCCGTCGCCTCGGGGGTCACGTCTCTGCCTGCGATCCCGGTGCCTCCCGTGGTGACGACGATGTCGGCGGCGCCCTGGTCCGACCACTCCCGCAGCGTCGCTTCGATCACCGGCGCTTCATCCGGGACGATCCGGCGGTCCGCCAGCGCGTATCCGCGTTCCCGTGCCCAGGCATCGATTCGATCGCCGGAAGTGTCCTCCCGCCAGCCTTCGCTCACGCCATCCGAGATCGTGAGTATGGCGACTCTTACCGTCGCACCCTCCCGGATCGGTGGGGAGCTCATCGGCGGGCCGCGATCCCTACGGCGCCCCTCATCGCCGCAGAGACCCTTCCGTGTAAAAGGGCATCCGCGTCACCTCTGCGGCGACCTTCTTCTCACGGATCACGACCGCGGCAGGCTCTCCCGAATCGGCTGCCCGCGGCAGGTAGGCAGTGGCGATCCCGTACCCGAGCGACGGACCCACCGTGCCGCTCCGAACGGGTCCGGCCGAACGGCCGCCATAGACCACCTCGTGCCCCGGCCGCGGAAAGCCCCGCTCGGTGAGTCGGATGCCGGTCAATCGCCGAGACACGCCCTCGGCCTTCTGCGCCTCGAGCGCAGCCCGGCCGACGAACTCTCCCTTATCCATCTTCACGAGCCAGCCCAGCCGAGCTTCGAGCGGCGTCGTCTCCTCGTCGATATCGTTTCCGTACAAGGCGTAGCCGACCTCGAGGCGGAGCGTGTCGCGGGCCCCGAGACCGGCTGGTGTGACCTCCGTCTCGCGGTCCAGGAGCGCCCGCCAGACCCGCGTCGCGTCGCCGGCATCGAGGTAGAGCTCGAAGCCGTCTTCACCCGTATAGCCGGTGCGACTGATCACGGCCGGCGTCCCGACAACCTCTCCTTCCGCGAACCAGTAGAAGCCGATCGCGTCCAGGTCAGCGTCGGTCAAGCCGGCCAGGACCGCCTGTGCGGTAGGGCCCTGGATCGCGATCAGCGCGATCTCGTCGCTCTCGTCGCGCAGATCCGCTTCGAACCGGTCCTGGTATGCGGAGATGTGCTGCCAATCCTTCGCGATGTTCGCGGCGTTCACGACGAGCCGGAAGGTGTCATCTCCCATTCGGTAGACGATGAGATCATCCACGACTCCGCCGCTCTCCAAGCACATGGCGCTGTACTGAGCCTGCCCGACCACCAGCTGTTCAGGGTCGTTCGTCGTAACGTACGACACCAGGTCGACGGCCTGAGGGCCGGTGACCAGAAACTCGCCCATGTGGGACACGTCGAAGAGCCCGACCCCGGCACGGACCGCCTCGTGCTCCGCGCGAATGCCCGATGGGTACTGCACGGGCATCGCGTAGCCTCCGAACGGGACAAGCTTCGCGTTCAGACGCACGTGCTCCTCGTGGAGCGGCGTCGTCTTGAGATCCGATCTCTCGGCCATGCTGCCTTTCCTTCTCTCTTTCCGCTATTCCGCGTCTCTCCGGTGTCGGTCAGTCCGCCATGAGCGCCAGCAGCAGGGCCTTCTGGAGGTGCAGGCGGTTCTCGGCCTCGTCCCAGACGCGCGATCGCGGGCCGTCCATCACCTCGTCCGTGACCTCCTCGCCCCGGTGAGCCGGAAGACAATGAAGGAAGATCGCGTCGTCCGAGACGGCCATGAGGTCCGAATCGACACAGTAACCCCGGAACGCCCTGCGGCGGCGCTCCGCCTCCTCTTCCTGTCCCATGGACGCCCACACATCCGTCGTCACGACGTGGGCGCCGCGTGCGGCGTCCTGAGGCTCGCGCAGCAACGTGACGGCCGTGGCCTCCGACGCTCGCTCGAGGTCGTCCGCGTTCGGGTCGTATCCCTCGGGCGATGCCAGGCGAAGCTCGAAGCCGAAGCGTGCTGCGGCGTTGAGCCAAGAATTGGCCATGTTGTTGCCGTCTCCGATCCACGCGACGATCAGATTCTCGAGCGTCCCGAACTCCTCGCGAACCGTCATCAGGTCCGACATGACCTGACAAGGGTGATAGCGATCGGTGAGTCCGTTGATGACGGGCAGCGAGCCGGTCTCGGCGAAGTCGACGACGTCGCTCTGGGCGAAGGTGCGGATCATCACGGCATCCAGGTATCTGGAGAGGACGCGAGCGGTGTCGGAGATCGTCTCGCCTCGCCCCAGCTGGATGTCCGCAGAAGACAGGAATAGAGCATGTCCGCCGAGTTGGTACATCCCGACCTCGAACGAGACGCGCGTCCGGGTCGAGCTCTTTGCGAACAACATCCCGAGCGTCCGGCCGCCCAGCGGGCGGTCCTCCCCCGACCGACCCGCTTTGACCGCGTCCGCCAGATCCAGGAGCCGCTCCAACGAGTCCCGCGACCAATCAGCGATCGACTCCAACGAGTCCCGCGACCAATCAGCGATCGACAGAAAATGTGCTTCACGACCTCCCGTCACCCGGCTCCCTCCTCGCCATCTTCGGCTCTCTGTTTCGTCGATTCCCGCTGGCGGGCCACCACGCCGCCCCCACTCCCCCCCGGAGCGTCTGGTATGCAAAACTGGCAGGCCCGTCAAGAGAAGCAGAAAGTCGCTCGCGTCCTGCGCCGAGGGGGGCCTATCTGATCCCGGTGCTTCTGATCGCGATCGGGACCTACACCCTGCTGGACTCACCCACCGATGTCGTGGGCTGAGGGAGAATCCCAGCTCCGGAGAGGCCGGTTGACGATGGTGCGAGCGGGCGCGAGCTAGAGGATGTAGCGGCGGAGGTCCTCGTCTTCGGCGATTTCGGCCAGTCTCTCCCGAACGAACTCGGCGTCAATCGTGAGCGTCCCGCCAGCGCGGGAATCCGGAAGATCGAACATCACGTCCTCCAGGAGCGTCGTCAGCACGGTCTGGAGGCGCCGAGCGCCGATGTTCTCGGTGCGCTGGTTCACCTCCGACGAGATGCGCGCGATCTCGCGGATCGCCTCTTCCGTGAACTCGAGCTGCAGGTCCTCCGTGGCGACCAGCGCGCTGTACTGCGTGAGCAGCGCGTTTCGAGGCTCCGTCAGAATGCGGACGAAGTCCTCTTCGGTGAGGCTTCTCAGCTCGACCCGGATCGGGAACCGACCCTGCATCTCGGGAATGAGATCCGAGGGTTTGGCGACGTGGAAGGCCCCCGCGGCGATGAAGAGCACGTGATCGGTGGCCACCATGCCGTAGCGCGTCTGCACGGTGGACCCCTCGACGAGGGGAAGCAGGTCTCGCTGTACGCCTTCGCGAGAGACATCCGGCCCTACGCCGCCCCGCTCGCCGGCTATCTTGTCGAGCTCATCGAGGAAGATGATGCCCATGTTCTCGACACGGTCGAGCGCGTCGTCGATCACCTCCTCCATGTCGATGAGCTTGTCCAGCTCCTCGGAGAAGAGGACTCGTCGCGCTTCGGCAACGCTCATCCGGCGACGCCGGGTCTTCTTCGGCATCATGTCCTGGAGCAACTCGCCGATGTTCCAGTCGAGGCTATCCATGCCCGGCGCCTGGAGATCCAGTACGGGCATCGCGGTGTCGGTGACCTCCACCTCCACCTCCCGCTCCTCCAGCTTCCCGTCCTGCAGCAAACCGAGGAGCTTTTCGCGCGTACGGCGCCGACGTGCCGCCAGCTCGTCTTCGGCCTCCTCTTCCGCGATCCCGCTGCTTCCGACCAGGAAGTGCCTGTGGCCGCTGTCTTCAGCGGCCGGCTGATCGCTGCGGGCGTCGGCGGCGGGTGGAAGAAGCAGGTCCAGGAGCCGCTCCTCGACCCGCCGCGCGGCAGTCTCGCGCTGCTCGTCTTCCCGCTCGCCCCTCACCATGTTGATCGAGATCTCCACGAGATCACGAACCATCGACTCCACGTCACGGCCGACGTACCCGACCTCCGTGAACTTGGAGGCCTCGACCTTGACGAAGGGGGCGCCTGCCAGACGGGCCAGGCGACGGGCGATCTCCGTCTTCCCGACCCCGGTCGGCCCGATCATGATGATGTTGTTCGGGAGGATCTCGTCGCGAAGCTCGTCCCCCACCTGCTGCCGACGCCATCGGTTTCGCAGCGCGATCGCCACGGACTTCTTCGCAGCACTCTGGCCGATGATATATCGATCCAGCTCGGCGACGATCTGCCTGGGTGTGAGCGACGCCGGATCTGTGGCGGCCGGACCGTCGTCGGTGGCGATGGCGCCCTCGTCCGCGGAGTCCGGGCCGGGAACGATCGCCTGGGACGCCTCTTCGTCAAGCTGGAGCTCGGAGATCGGAACTTCCACGACTATTCCCTCAACTCTTCTCTTCCAATTCCAGAACGGTGATCTCGGTGTTTGAATACACGCAGATCTCCCCGGCGATCTGCAGGGAAGCGCGCACCATCTCCGCCGCTCCAAGCGATGCGTGCTGCATGAGCGCTCTTGCGGCCGCGAGCGCATACGCGCCCCCTGAGCCCAGGGCCAGGATTCCGTCGTCCGGCTCGATCACCTCGCCGCTTCCGGCAATCAGCAGGCTCTGGTCGCTGTCGGCGACCGCCAACAGCGCCTCGAGTCGTCGAAGGTATCGGTCGCTCCTCCACTCCTTGGCCAGCTCCACCGCTGCGCGCGCCAGGTTGCCGGGATGCCGCTCCAGCCTCGCCTCGAACTTCTCGAACAGGGTGAGGGCATCCGCTACGCTGCCCGCGAAGCCGGCCAGGATCTTCCCGTCCATCATCGTCCGGACTTTCTCGGCCTGCGCTTTCACGACGGTGTCGTTCATCGTCACCTGGCCATCGCTGCCGATGGCTA
Source organism: Gemmatimonadota bacterium (assembly GCA_039587445.1). GTDB lineage: Bacteria > Gemmatimonadota > Gemmatimonadetes > Palauibacterales > Palauibacteraceae. Next base: position 59,230 of record JBDHIM010000002.1, on the reverse strand, counting down.
CGCGCCCGTCCCATCTGATGCAGACGACGGTCGTCCCTCGGAATACGCTGTCGGTCTTCATGATTGCATGGTCGTTGGCTTCGCTCTGCTAGGCACGCGGATGCGACTGCCGGTAGACGCGCCTCAGCTTCTCGGTGGAAGTGTGCGTGTAGATCCGCGTCGTTGAAAGGCTGGAATGCCCCAGCAGTTCCTTCACCGCCACCAGGTCCGCCCCGTTGTCCATCAGGTGCGTGGCGAAGGAGTGGCGCAGCGCATGCACCGAGAGCCCCTCGCCGATCGCGACCTTCTCGAGCGTCTTTCCGACCGTGCGCTGGATCTGACGGCGCGAGAGCCGTCGGCCATGACGCGAAACGAACAGCGGAGCCTCGAGTGTTGGCCGCGGCCTCGAGCCGGATCTCTTCGCCTCTTCCCTGCGCTTGGACTCCACGAGGCGTCGCCGCTCGGGAAGGTAGGCCTCGATCGCCGTGGCCGCCGGACCGCCAAAGGGGATGATTCGTTCCTTTCTGCCCTTCCCGAGCACACGCACCTGCATGCTCCGGAGGTCGATGCCCTGGAGGTCGAGCGCCTCCACTTCCGCCAGGCGAAGGCCGGCCGAATAGAGCAGCTCCATGAGAGCCCGGTTTCGGACGGAGAGGAAGCCGCCGTCATGCTCGGCGTGTGCCCTGAGCATCACAAAAAGGTCGTCCGCCTGCACCTGGCTCAGGTAGGCGGGCAGCTTGCGGCTTCGCTTTGGCGCCCTTACGAGACGAGCCGGGTTTTGCGGGATGCGGTCCGTCCGGTGGAGGAAGCGGAAGAAAACCCGTGTGGCGGAGAGCTTGCGGGCGATCGTCGTGCGCTGCAGGCCCCGTTTCTGAAGCGATCCGAGAAAGGAACGGATGGCCGTCCGGTCGATGGTCTCCCAGCTCCAGTCCGGGGCGGCCAGGTAGCCCTGCAGGAAACCGACGAACTCTCCCAGATCGCGGCGATACGCCGCCACTGTGTGAGCCGAGAGCCCGCGTTCGGCTTTGGCGTATCGCAGGAAGTCGTCAACTGCTTCAGTCATGACCGCGCCGGCTTCGGTGCCGATCAGCCCGACCGCTTCTTCCTGGCCCGCTTGGGGCGAGCCTTCTTCTTCGCGATCAGGTCAACCGCCGCCTCCAGGGAGAGCGAATCGATCTCCTCGCCCTTCGGGACCGAGGCGTTCGTCTTGTCGTGTTTCACGTAAGGCCCGTAGCGTCCATCGTACACGGCGACCGGCTTTCCATCCTCCGGATGAGGCCCCAACTCCCTCAGCGGCTTCGAAGCCGCGCTCTGCCGTCGGCTTCGCTTCGGCTCCGCCAGGAGCTCAAGCGACCGCTCCAACGAGACATCCAGCACATCGTCATCCTTCTTGAGCGACCGGTACTCCCCCTCGTGCACGACGTAGGGTCCGTACCGTCCGATCCCCACCTTCACCGGCTCGCCGGTCTCCGGGTGCTTCCCGACCTCGTACGGCATGGAGAGCAGCTTCAGCGCCACCCCCAGCGTCACCTCTTCCGGCTCCATGCCCTTGGGCAGCGAGGTCCGCGGGGGCTTCGCCTTCTTCTTCCCCTTGCCGGCCGCCCCCTCTTCGTCGCCGAGCTGCACATAGGGTCCGAACCGGCCCGTACGAACGTAGACGAGCTTCCCCGTGTCCGGGTCCTTTCCCAGCTCAAGAGGCCCCTCGGCGCTCTTCTCCAGCAGGGCAACCGCCTCCTCGTTGGAGAGGTCCGCCGGCGCGATCTCCTCGGGGATCGAAGCGGTCAGTCGGTCGCCGTCGCGCTGGAGCTCGAGGAAGGGACCGTACCGGCCGATCCGCACCTTCGCCCCGAGGTCGGAGAGCTCGAGCGTGGAGGCCTGGCGGGGATCGATCTGCGTCTCGTGTTCCCGGACACGCGCCTCGAAGCCTTCTTCTCCCGAGTAGAAGTTCTCCAGGTAGCGCCGCCACTCGATCTCGCCTTCCGCGATCTCGTCGAGAGAATCCTCCATCCCGGCCGTAAAACCAAGATCCACGAGGTCGGGAAAGTGCTCCTCCAAGAGCTGCGTGACCGCGAACGCGGTGTAGGTCGGGATCAGCTGTTTCGCCTCGCGACGTGCGTATCCGCGATCCCGGATGGTCGAGATGATCGCGGCATACGTGCTCGGACGGCCGATGCCTTCCGCCTCGAGGGCCTTTACGAGCGCCGCCTCCGTGTAGCGTGCGGGAGGACGCGTCTGGTGGGAGAGCGCCTCCAACTCCCGCAGCTCCAGCACGTCACCCTCGTTCAGCGCGGGAAGGAGAACCTCCTGGTCCTCGAGCGCCGCGCGGGGATCGTCGGAGCCCTCGACGTACGCGCGGAAAAAGCCCGCGAACTCGAGCACCTTCCCGGTGGCCCGGAACACGGCGCCGTCCGCATCGATAAGGACCGTGAGATGCCGCTGCCGCGCTTCGGCCATCTGGCTAGCCAGGGCTCTTTTCCAGATGAGCTCGTAGAGCTGCTTCTCTCTTCCGTGTAGGCCGAGCTCCTCCCCGGTGTTCATTCTCGTGCCGGCCGGCCGGATCGCCTCGTGCGCCTCCTGGGCCGTCTTCGACTTCGTCCGGTAGCGTCGGGGCTTGTCGCTCAGGAACTGGTCCCCGTACCGCTCCTTCACCGTCCGTCTGATCGCGTCCACGGCCTCGTTGGAAAGTTGGACGGAATCCGTGCGCATGTACGTAATGTGCCCGGCTTCGTAGAGCGCCTGAGCGACCCCCATCGTTTGCCGGGCTCCGAGATTCAGTTTTCGGTTGGCCTCCTGCTGCAGCGTCGAGGTCGTGAAGGGAGGATAGGGACTGCGCTTCGACGTCTTCTGCTCGACGGAACGCACCTGGAACGGCGCCCCCGCCAGCCGGTCGCGCAACGCTCCGGCTTCCTCGGAACCCAGGAGCCGAACCTCGCGGTCTGTCTTCAGCTCGCCCGTCGTCTCATCGAAGTCCCGGCCCGAGGCTATTCGGTCCTCAGCAACCGAGATCAGAATCGCCTTGAACTCGCGACCGTCGCTCGCGAGGCGGGCCAGGAGATCCCAGTACTCGGCAGAGCGGAAGGCACGACGCTCGCGCTCTCTCTCGACGAGAAGCCGGACAGACACCGACTGGACGCGGCCCGCCGAGAGGCCGCCGGAGATCTTCTTCCACAGAAGCGGCGAGAGCTTGAAGCCGACCAGGCGGTCCAGGATTCGACGTGCCTGCTGCGCCTCGACGAGCCCCATGTCCAACGTGCCCGCGTGCTCCACCGCCTCGAGCACCGCCCGTCGCGTGATCTCGTTGAAGCGGACCCGTCGGAACCTCTCTCCATCCTTCTCGTAGCCGAGCTGCTCTGCGATGTGGAACGCGATCGCCTCGCCCTCGCGGTCCGGATCCGTGGCGAGGAGAACGTCGCCGGACTCTTTCGCCGCCGCGCGCAGCTTCTTGAGGACGGGACCCTTGCCGTCGATCGTCACGTACTCCGGCTCGAAGCCGGCCTCAACGTCCACTCCGAGACCGCTCTTCGGTAGGTCTCGCACGTGACCGACCGTGGCCTCCACCCTGTAGCCATCGCCCAGATAGCGACCCAGCGTCCGAGCCTTGGCGGGTGACTCGACGACGACCAGGTGCCTGTCGTTATCGTTCTTTCGAGGACCTTGTTCCGTCACTTCATTCCTCTTGCCGGTGATCTCCCCATTTCGGCTCGCATAACCCGCTAATCGCGGTCAGGATCCCGACGCTCGTTCGTGAGGCAGCGCCGCGCGGGCAGCGAACGGCAGCAGCTGGACGATAAGATCCGCTGTTTCCTCAGCCGCCGCTCGCCCCGATGCACCGCCGGCGGGGACACTGATTTCGGCAAGCTCGTAGGCGGCCGAGCGTTCCGCGAGCAGCCGCTCGAGGGACTCTCTCGGATGATCGGGCTCCAGCATCGGGCGAGCCGTGGCATCGCCGGAAAGACGGTCCCATGCTTCCTCCGATGTCACTCGGAGCCAGACGCGAACCGAGCCGGGCCACCGGTCCCGGAGCTCTGATCTGGCCATCCAGCCGCCGCCCACCGCCAGCACCGTGCCCGTTGCTCCGTCCTGTCGCTCCGTGGCCTCCGCCTCTAACTCCCGAAACAGCGTCTCGCCACCGGCGTCGAAGATCTCGCGGATTGATCGGCCCGAGAGAGCTTCCACCTCATCATCGAGGTCCACAAAGGCATAGCCGAGCCGGTCGGCCAAAAGCTTTCCCACGGTCGATTTGCCGGCTCCCATCATGCCCACGAGGACAACCTTCTCCGGCGTGTTCGCATGACTCACGCGTTCATGCCGCGACGGCCCAGGCGCTCGAGGTAGGCGTCGTGGTTGGTCCGCATCTCGCCGAGCGAGTCCCCGCCGAACTTCTCGCGCATCGCATCGGCCAGGACGAGCGCGGCCATCGCCTCGCCGACCACGGCCGCTGCGGGAACCGCGCACACGTCGCTTCGCTCGCGCACCGCACGAGCCGGCTCGCCACTGCGGAGGTCGACGCTGTCGAGCGGCCGCATGAGCGTGCTCAGAGGCTTCATCGCGGCGCGGACGACAACCGGTTCTCCCGTGGTCATGCCGCCCTCCAGCCCGCCGGCGTTGTTCCGTCTCCTCCGATAGCCGCCGGAACGGGTCCTGGACCGGTCCGGCTCGATCTCATCGTGGACCTCCGAGCCCCTTGAGCGGGCGGCGAGAAAGCCGGCACCGATCTCTACTCCCTTCATTGCCTGAATGGACATCAACGCCGCCGCGAGCCGGCCATCGAGCCGTTCCTCCCACGAAACATAGCTTCCCAGACCCACCGGAAGGCCGCAGGCCACTACCTCGAACACGCCGCCGAGTGTATCCCCGGCGGCGGCGGCAGCGTCGATCGCCGTCATCATCTTCGCCGCGGCGACGGGATCCAGGCAGCGGACGGGGGAGGCATCGGCCTCACGGTTCATCTCGGTTACCTCGGTGGGCATGCCGGCCGCCGCGACCGCGACCTCGACGTCACCGATCCGCAGGACGTGGCTGGCGATCGTGACGCCAAACTCAGCGAGCAGGGACTTGGCGAGAGAGCCGGCCGCCACCCGGGCTGCCGTCTCCCGGGCGCTGGAACGCTCCAGCACGTCCCTCGCGTCCTCCCGATCGTACTTCAGCAGCCCGGCCAGGTCGGCGTGTCCCGGTCTGGGCAGATAGACCCGGCGAAGCGCATCGTCATCCGCCTCCGGAACCGGGTCCGCCGACATGGCGACACGCCAGTTCTCGAAGTCGCGATTCGCGATCCAGACCGCGATCGGGGAGCCCAGCGTCTCGCCCAGCCGCACGCCGCTGAGGATCTCGCCCTCGTCCTGCTCGATCCGCATTCGCTCCCCGCGGCCGTGTCCCAACTGACGGCGCCTCAGCTCCGAAGCCACGGTGTCCGAATCGAGGGATAGGCCCGCCGGCATACCCTCCAGGATCACGGCCAGACCTTGGCCGTGGGATTCACCGGCGGTCGTGAAGCGAATGGCTCTCAGCATCGTGGATTCATGGCTCAATCCTCCCAGGGCCGAATCGAAAGCGGGGCGAATCTAAGCGGGCGCATGCGAAAGGCGAGAGCCCCGGGCCCGGCGTTTCGCCGGGGCCGGGGCCGAAAGACCCGCTCGGGACGTGCTGTGATTCGGCTGGAACCTCCCGGCGCTACGACGGCTCCATGATATGCGGCGTGACAAGGATGATCAGGTCGATCTTGACCTCGCGCTCCTTCGACGTCCGGAAGAGCGCGCCGAGCAGGGGCAGGTTCATGAGGCCCGGGATGCCGGTGGTGCTCCTCGAAACCTCCGAGAGGGTGAGTCCTCCGATCACCGCCGTCTCGCCATCATCCACCAGGAGTTGGGTTTCTCCGATCTGGCGCTTGATGACGAAGCCTACGTCGCTCGTGGCCTGCTCGACGCCCGAGCGCTGGGCGGACAGCTCCATGAGCACCTGGTTGTTGTTGGTGACGTGCGGTGTGACTTCCAGAATGATGCCGGTGTCCTCGAAGAAGACGTTGATCCGGGCGGCCTCGACCTGGGCCCCCTCCTCGAGGACTCGGACGGGCGTTCGCTCGCCCACCTGGATGTAGGCGCGGTGGTTGTCCAACACCTGCACGGAGGGAGCCGCCTGGACATCCGCCAGCTGGTTGGCCTCGAGGGCCTCGATCCACGCGAAGAGCGAGTAGCCGCCGAAAGCCAGCGTCGTCAGCAGGGAGAGGGCGGGCTGCGCCACGCGGTTGTTCGCGTTGGCCAGCGTGGCGACAGCGTCTCCGGCTACGTTCACGATGTTGTTGTTCGTGAGCTCGAAGAACTGCTCGTTCGGTTGGATGATCCCGTCCCCGTTGAGATCTTGTACCTGAGGGGGCTTGGACGGGTCGATGACCGAGATCGCCTGGTTGAGGCCCTGGGTCACGAACGGCGTACCCTCCGTAACCTGCTTCAGGTCGTACACGATCCCCAGCTCGAAGACATCGGTGCGGTCGACGAAGACGATCTTCGCCTCGATCGCCACCTGCGGGATCTTCCGGTCCAGAACGGAGACAAGACTGTCCATCCGCTCGACAACCGGCGGGATGTCCGTGACGATCACCGAGTTCGTCGCCTGGTAGGCGACGACTTGACCGAGATCCGGGGTAACCAGCTGCGAGAGCGTCGCCGCCACCGTATCGGCGTTGGCGTAGTTGATTCGAATCACGCGAGTCTCGCTCCGGAGCGCCTCACGCGCGATGAGGCTGTCGACGCGGTCCACAACGATGATGCCACCTCTCGTGACTCTCCAGCCCAATCCCTGGGCCGCCAGGATCGCGTCCAGTGCCTCATCCCATGGACGGTCCCGAATCTCGACGCCTCTCACCGACTGCCCCGCGATGCCCGCGTTCGGAACGATCGAGATGTTGGCGAATTCCGCGAAGCCTGCGATCACGTCCAGGACACTGGCGCTGTCGTACGTAACCGTGATGCGGGGCTGCTGGTCGACGCCGGGCGTCGTCACGAGCGCGGGGACCCTGTCGATCGTCACGACGTCCGGATTGCCCACTTCGAGCTCTTCGGCGCCTGGCGCGGAGAGCGCCATCTCGCTCTGCAGGCCGTCGAGGCTGGTGCTCCACGGTTCGAACGGCGGCCCCGGATTCCGGAATCTCACCGTCACGACCCCGCGACTCACCGACACCGTGTACGTCGGGGCGACGGTGAGGTCGATCACGAGGCGCACCACGTCGTCCAGGAACTGACTGGTCCGCATCCGGATGACGCCACCTCGGCCGATCTCCTCGTAGGCGTAGCGAGGCAGCGCGTGGTGGGCCCCACGCAGGTCCAGGATCAGCCGCGTAGGTTCGTCGAGAAGGAAATCGCTCACCTGGATATCGCCATCGGCGACGATAACGATCTCGGTCTCGCCCCTGGCGGCAGCGATCCTGACCTCGGTAACCGCTTCGGAGCTTGGAAGAGCGTCCGTGTTCAGCGTCACGGCGGCCAGGATGATGGCGAGCAGCTTCTGGACGATCATTCTCCCTGTCCCCGTTCCTTTTTGGCGCGCAGGATTGCCTGTCTCGTCGAGCCGAAGGTAGTGATCCCGAACACGACCTCGTCCGGTCGGATCTCCAGCACTCGCGCCGTTCCGACGCGCTCCCCCTCACGAAGCCGGTATCGTCGCTCGTTGGTGCGATCGGCGACAACCACTACGGAGCCGACGTCCGGACTGTACACGATGCCCGTCAGCTCCAGATCCGCGAAGCGCGGGCCACCGGTGTCGAAGACCGTTAATGGCCGGAAGGGGTTTCGTCTCCCTGCACCTGGATACTCGAACACCTCTCGCTCGTATCCGAGGATGGAATCCGATACCTCCCCACGGAGTAGATCCTGGGAGCTCTGGCCGACCGCGCTCCCCGGGAGGAAGAGGGGGAGGGCGGCCAGAACCCAGCCGGCGGAGATAAGCTTCCTCACTCTCCTCCCCCGCTCTCGCCCGCAGCACCCGCATCCAACGGGAGCACGAACGTCTCGAGCTCGAAATAGACCGTCACGGGCTGTGTGCCCTCACTTGCCCCCGGAACCGGGCGAATCTCCCGCACCTGCGACCTGACAATTCGATCGAAAGACGCGACACGAGATAGAAAACGGCCGATGTCGTGGTAGGACCCCTCGATCTCGATCTCCCAATTCTGGCGCATGAAGTACTCGCCCGAGTCCGCCTCGGCTTCGATCGGGATTACGTTGCGCATGTTCAGTCTCAGCGCCTCGCTCTCCGAGGCGATCGCCTCGTAGATCTCCGCAATCTCCTCGCCGGTGGGCACGAGACGCTCCAGAGCAGCGAAGCGGCGCTCAGCGAGCATCAGGTCCTCCCGCAGCCCGTCGAGAGCCGCCGTGCGGGCGCGCGCGACCTCGTTTTGGGTCTCCATGTCGGAGATCCTCTCCTCCAGATCGAGCAGCTCCGCACCGCGGGGTCTGTAGAGATAGAAGTAGAACAGGGACACCGCAGCGATCGGCAGAATGATCCCCAGAAGTCGCTGCTGGTCCTTGGGGTCGTTCGGCAGCAAGGCCATGTCAGGTCCCCGTCTCGCTTCCCGCGTCTGGCGGCACGGGTAGCGGCGTGTAGTCGACCAGCAGCGTGAAAGCGTGCACCTCGAGATCCGTGCCCTCCGCCGGGATCTGCTGGCTTCCGAGGATTCGCACCAGCCCCAGATACGGGGACATCTCCAGTCGCCTGACGTACTCCGTGACCGCCAGGGCGGTCGACGCCATGCCGCGGATCTCCAATGTAAGATTTGGAAGCGGGGACGACTCCTGGATCGCGGTGAGCCAGACGAAGTCCGGAAGCGAGCCGCCGACCTCGTCGAGGACGTGTGGCCACACGAACCGGTCCCGATCCAGCCCGCGAATCAGCCCCACACGTTGCCGAACGAGCCGCTGACGGGTGGTCAGGCTGTCGCTCAGAACGCGCAGATCAGCCAGGCGGGTGGAGTCGGCGAGGGCCGTCTGGAGGCGTTCCTCCAGGGACCCGGACCGTGACCGCTGAAGGAACCACATGGCGCCAACGATCAGGGGGACCGCGATGAGGACGGCGATCATGGCGGTCAGCCATGGGCTCCGCCCCCCACGTCCGCGCTGGGCCGGGCGGCCGGCACGTCGACGCCGACCCCTGGCCTTCGCCTTGGCCTTCGCCCCCGCGGGGTGGAGGTTGACCTCGATCATGCGCGGGCCTCTACGCAGTTCCTTCCACTCTCGGGCGCCGCTATCCGAATCTCCTCAGTGCGAGACCGACCGGTAGCATCATCATCGGCGCGACGGCATCCAAGTCGATGCCGTCTACCGCTTCAGGCTTTATCTGAATCTGCTCGAACGCGCTCGTGATCTGCGTTTCGACTCCGAGTCGGTCGCCCAGAGACTCGGCGAGGCCCGGGACCCGGACACCACCGCCGGACAGATACAGCCGACCGATGCCGATCCCGATCTCGTGGGTATCCAGGAACGCGGCCGCGCGCTCGACGCCCCTGGCCACTTCGTGCGCCCGCTGAGCGAGGAAGTCGGAGAAAAGAGCGCCAGACCCTTCCCCTCGCAATACGGTGCGCGCCTCGTCCGGCGCCATTCCGTGTTCGGCTTCAAGCTCTGCCGCCAGCCGGCGCGTGCCGAAGCTCATGTCCCGCGTCAGCAGCGGAATCCCGTCGTCGAGAACGTTCACCGTCGTCGTGTCATGGCCGACGTTGATCAGGGCCGTCAGTCCCTCCATCGCTGCCGGATAGTTCACTTCGAGCGCATTGTGCAGCGCGAAGGCGTCGACGTCCACTATTCGTGGCGCGAGTCCCGCCTCCTCCATGAGCGCAACCCGGTTCTCGACGATCTCCTTCTTGGCCGCGACCAGGAGGACGGTCATCTGGAGGCCCTCGCCGTCCGGATCCGTGATCTCGAAGTCGAGCTGGACGTTGTCCATCTCGAACGGAACGTGCTGCTCGGCTTCCCAGGGAATGACCTCTCGAGCCTCGGACTCATCCATTCGGTCCATCCGGATGAGCTTGATAATGACGTCGCGGCCACCCACGCCGACGACGACATCCCTGGCCGCGATCTGCTCATCCTCGAACAGGGTGGCGAGCAACTCGACGACGAGCCCCGGCTCGACGATGTCGCCATCGACGATCGCCTCACCGTCGATGGGACGCATCGCCAGCTGCTCGATCTGCGGGAACTCTTTCCCGTGGTCGATAACGGCCACTTTGATGTAGCCGCTCCCGAGATCGACGCCTACGGTCTTTTTCTTTCGGCCGCGGCCTAATGAGAGCATGTAAGGTTTCTTGTGGCCGGCCACCCTCCAAGCAAGCCGGCAGACAGGCGCTGAAGGCGGGTCTGGCCAAACGTAAAGGGGGTGTAAACGCCTGTCAAACAGGGGGGGTGGAGCGTGGATGCCCTTTAATTGCGCAGGAAAACGAGGTGTTGCGCCGGCAACCGAACAGGTGGCTGAAAGCGCGCTCTTCCCGACCGCCCCGTGGCTACGAGCCGGATGCGAACCGCCCGAATGAGGCCCAACGCCGCGACCGGTACGGCACTCTGCTCCGCCCCACCCTCCAGCACGTAGCTGAAGGAGGAAACCTCGGCAAATGGCGAGGCGAGCTCCTGTCCGTTGCGCCAAACACCGAGGCCCGGCTCGAAGGAGGACTTGCCGAGTCTGTAGCTCAGCCTTCCGTAGATCCGCACGAAAGAACCGGCCGAAGGAAGCTTCCCGTACCGACTTCGCCAGCCGCCAACCGATCGAAAGCGGGACGATGGCACGTCCACCGAACTGCCCCGCACCTCGCAGGCGGCCCTCGGACCCGAACCCGTTCCGGTCACGGACGGCCGCCAACCATCCAGGAAGGTGAAGCTGGAGTCGTAGGGGCTTGAGATCGCTGTGCCGCGAAAGGCGGAGGGCACGTTGGCTGCCCGCACCGTATCGAACACGACCAGTGCAACATCGTCGAGAGCCACCGAGTCGCATACGATCGCCCGCGAGACGTCGAAGCGTATCGCCAGGGAATCGGAATCCGCGGCGAGAAAGTCGGCGGGTGACGCCTGACGGACCTCTGAGGAGAGAAGGTCGAGCGTGGCTCGCAGGTTCTCGCGCGCGCCGATCGTCTCGTCACTCCGATCGTAGAAGCGCGAGTTTCGAATGAACAGCCAGATGGCGGCTGACGAAACGGCCCCAAGCAGAGCCAAGACGAGCAGGACCTCGATCAGCGAGAATCCGACCCGCGACAATCCGACCCGCGAGAATCCGACCCGCGAGAATCCGATCAGCCACCTTGCTCGACAGCGGACGGGGCCCGACCGATTCACGGGATGGCGCTGGCTGGGGGCACCAATCGGGGCAGAGGGCGTCGGCGTCGGGTGCCATAGGACCGGACGTTCGGCAGACGGTTGCCGAAGCCGGGCGGGCCGACCTGGACCACGTCGATACGTATGCGCTCGAGTGCCGGTCCGGCGGCCTCGAGAGTGACTCCTACGGCGTACTCCCGGTTTCCGAAGTGGAGCGTGTCCCCGCGTGAGGAGGGTGCTGACGTGCGCTCCGACAGCGCCGTCTCGATCTGTTGCTGCGCAAGGAGGGCCGCGTCGCCTTCGGAACGTGCCAGCTCGGCCTGCCAAGAGACGGCGCGCACGAGGCCGGCGGTGGCGAGCAGGCCGACCGAGAGAACCGTCAGCGCCACGATCACCTCGATGAGGCCACACCCCTCGAGGCCGACGGGAGAGGATCCGGTCACCGGAGCTTCTCCTCTCGAATGCGGCCGACGAAGTTCATCACCAGACGGATGCCGGACCCTCCGACGTGAAGGTAGACGCTTCCAGGGGCAGCCTGGCCGCGAGCGTTGAATCTGAGGACGGTGGGCCGAAGGCTGGCCGAATCGAGACGAAATCCGTCGACGCCCAGCAGAGGCGTGCGGCGAACCACGGAGTCTCGGGAGTCGACGAGAAGGAGCTCGCCCGTCGGAGTCAGCGTGAGCCCGACGACCTCACGCCGCGCGATCGCCACCGTGCGGGCATAGACGAGGTGTCCTCGGACGACTCGAGATGCGCCGGCGAGCTCCGCGCTTCCGGCCAGGGAGCGCGCGCCGGAGATGGATGCGGTGAGAACCATGCCCAGGAGCGCGATGGCGACTAGAAGCCTGAGAAGCGTGAAACCGGCACTGGATGTCGTGAGCTGCATGGAGCGAGAATCGGAGAGTTTCTCAAGCTCCGATCAACCACTGGATCCGTCGAACGCTCCTAATCGGCCGGCAAACCTCCGCGCGACCCGGCTAGCATCCGCTGACGCATCACGGGAACGAGTCCGAGCCCGATGGCCAGTAGAACGAGCGTCGCTGCCGAGATCCACCGGCCGAGCTCGAAGGGGCGAGAGCGATAGGTGAAGACGACCTCGTGGTCGCCCGGGCGTACCGGAACGGCCCGGTAGAAGTAGTTGGCCAACAGGATCGGCCGCTCCTCTCCGTCCACGTGGGCGCTCCAGCCCGGGTAATTGGAGTCGGTCAACACGAGATACCCCGCCACCGTCGGCGACACCGAGATTCGGATTTCCGTCCCTTCATCGGCAACGATCTCCGCGGCGGGCTGGGAAGCGGTGTCGCTCCCGTCATCCGCGCCATCGACGCGGGCCTGTGCCGGCGGGAGACCCGCCTTTGCAGCCCCCGTCGCGAGTAGCGCCACCTGGCGACGCGGATCGAACTCGCGCGTGATCGATGCATTGAACGCCTCGATCTCCTCATCGACGAGCACCGCTTCCTCGGCCAGGTACGCACGCGGCAGTGGATCCCTCAACTCGTACACGAAGCCCGGAAGGGAGTCGAGACGGGTGCGGCTCTCGTAGAGATCCGGCTCGAATCCGTGGAAACTGTAGACCCAGCGAACGCTCGCGAGTCGAAGAATGCGCCAGCGGCTTTCGTTGGGAAGCATGGCTAGGAATGTCGATTGGTCGACCCCCCGCGACAGATGAATGGCATCACCGGAATCGTGCGTGAGTATTCCCTGCAGCACGCCCAGGTTCGGCTGGACCGTCTGCTGCCACGTCCATTTTTCCGACTCCAGCGAGAGGCCGGGCAGCGTGTGAAAACGGGTGATGTCCTCGTCGAACGGGCTGGCGCGATATCGGTAATCGGTCCGCAGCGCCTCGAAGGGCATGAGGCTAGCGAGAACGGGCGCCTTCTCGAAGAAGCTGCGATCGGCCACCGGAGTCAGCTGACGGTGTGCAGTCCACAGGTCGAGCGTCAGGAGACCCAGCAATAGCGCCACCAGCAGCGATTCGCGGAAGATCCCGCGCCTGTAGAGCGTGATGACGAGGAGCGATATCGCAACCAGCACCGCGACCCGCCAGAGGTTGCCCTCCCACATGGCATGGGCGAAGGCGAAATTCTGGAAGAACGGAGCCTCGGGCAGATGCTCCTCTCCCCACACTCTCAGCGGTTCCGCGTAGACCGACCAGGCGATCGGGATTCCGGTCACGACGGTCAGAGCCCCGATTCCCAGCACGCCATCCAGGCGGACGGGTCGCTGAACCGTGCGCAGCGCCGACAGACCGGTGGCGGCCAGCATCGCCGCCGAGAACCCGGTCAGAAAGAGAAAGCGCTCGGGGAAGCGGAAGGAGGCGAAGCCGGGAAGGTGACGATACAGGAATCCGTAGATAGGGGTAGCGTCACCCAGCGAAAGGATCAGCCCGAGTGCCCCGACGGCGGCCCAGTAGAGCGTCTCCGGAAGCCTACCGCGGTCCAGTCGCGCGGCCGCGATCAGAACGAGAGCCACGGCGCCCAGGTAGACCGAGAACAGCCAGGGCTCGACGGTTACAAGCAGAGCCTTGCGGCCGAAGCGATAGACCGGGTCGCCGTACTCGGGCGGCACGGCCAGGTGGATCAAGCGGACCGGCTCCAGGTGATAACGCTCGGATTCCTCGTAGCTCAAGCCCCCGGCCCGGTCGGACTCCGACACGAACTCGGCGGTGGGAAGCACCTGCATCGCCGCCAAGCCTCCGACCAACAGTCCTGCCAGGCCCAGAGAGACGATCAGGACGAGTGCGCCGCGCCGCGAACGGTCTCGCAGGCACCTCACGACCCCGTAGCCACCGCCGAGGGCGACGGCCAGCGCGAAGGTGAGGGGCTCGCCGGCGATGAACGCCAGCCAGAGGACGGCCACCAGAAGGGCGAACGTCCTGGTCGAACGCGATTTGGCGTAAAGAAGGATGGCCCAGCAGACCGCCGGAGCCCAGGCGGCCGCCTGCAGTACGTTCAGCAGGTTGGTGAGCGACACGAAGTAGCCGCCCAGCATGTACCCGATGGCGGCCGCGCTGGCCGAGGATCGGCCGAAATCGGCGGCCCGAGCAAACAGGTACATGAACGCGCCCCCGAGCACGAAGTGGAGCACGAGGAGGCCGTTGAACGCCTCGAAGAAGGGCAAGACGGCGTAGACCCAGTTCGGTGGATAGAAGGCACCGGACTGGAAGTTGGCCAGGAGCGGTACCCCGGTACCGAGGAAGGGCGTCCACAGTGGCAGGTGGCCCGCTTGCAGGGAAGCCCAAAGCAGACGGCGTTGGGGAAGGAAGAAGAGCTGCATGTCCCGAGCGATGGGAACGCCCGTCAGCGAGAGGACCTCCCACAGGAAGGCGCCGCCGAGGAGAACGACCGCTCCGATCGCGATCACACTCCGAGAACTGTCCGACCGCTCCGACATCACGACTCTCGATCCGTTCGGGGCCGACAACCGGCGCGGGGCCCTGATCACAGGAGGACGCCCGACCGCGAGAGAGACCGCATAAAGAAAGAGGCGTGGCGGTCGTACCGCCACGCCTCTCGAGCCCGGGCCAACCAGCGCACGGCCGGCCCCCGCCTCGCCTCGGCCCGCAAACCGAGGCCACGCTTCCCGCCGTCAGGCTAGCAGCTGTGCACGCTCGCGTTGGCGCCTGGAGTCGTGTCGACGCACCAACTCGTCCCCGACGAGGTATGGTTCGACTCGATCGTGTAGCCGTTGGTCGCGGACGTCGCCGTGATGGCCACGTTCGGGCTGGCGCGGAAGGTGTCGCCACCCATGTCGGCGGTCCCACCGTCCGTGGCTGCGCTGACGCTACCGCCCCAGTAGGTGTTTTGGTTGGAGAAGTGTCCTTCCTGTGCAGCCATCATGTTCCGCGTGTCGGTCTTCGCGGACGCGTCGTACGCCTTCTCCTTGGTGCTCGCGAACTGCGGAATGGCGATCGCGGCCAGAATACCGATGATCACCACCACGATCAGCAGCTCGATGAGCGTGAAGCCTTTCGAGTCGTGGAGTTTCTCGCGGAGCATTCTAATCTCTCCTGTTTCTGTTTGCCCCTGCCGATCGCGGTGTTGGCGGCGGGGAAGCGCTCTTACCGTCGCCCTGAAAGGGCAACTGCTATGCCCTTTCAGTGAAGGGCGCATAAGATACTGTCATGCGTTAAGTTACGATGTGTTCACCGGGTCCGGTCTTGGCAGAAAAACCCGGTTGTCGTTGCAGGATGCATGGAGGGATGGCCCTCCTGCAAAGAATCCTCGCTGCGGCACGTGGACTTGGCAGGGGAGCTTCGAAACGCTCCCCCATAGCGCCGGTGTCAGGCCTCCAACTCGTACCTCTTGATCTTCCGGTACAGCGTACTGGGGTCGATTCCCAACACCTCGGCCGCTCGGGTCTTGTTGCCGGCCTCGGCCTTGAGAACGTGCTCGATGTAGGCCCGCTCGATGACCTCCAGGCTCGGGTTCGCCGGCGACGTCTCCTGAACGAGCGGAACCGACGGCGGCTCCTTGAGTCGAGTCGGGAGAGCGCTTGCGTCGATCGTCGCGCCGGAGGTCAGAACCACCGCGCGCTCGACCACGTTCTCCAGCTCTCGAACGTTGCCAGGCCAGTTGTAGGCCTGGAGGATCGTCATCGCGTCGGCCGAAAGCTTCGTCGGGGCCGTATCATCTTCTTCGGCGTGCCGCGCCAGGAAATGCTCGGCCAACAACGGAATGTCTTCCTCTCGTTCTCTGAGCGCCGGGATCTCCACCGAGATCACGTTCAGCCGGTAGTAGAGGTCGCGGCGGAAGCGCCCCTGCTCGATGTCCCTCTCGAGATCACGATTGGTCGCCGCGATCAACCGCACGTCAACAGCCACCGCCTTCGTGGAGCCGACCGGAATCACCTCCCGCTGCTGAAGCACCCGGAGCAGCTTGACCTGGGTGGAGGGCGCCATCTCCCCGACTTCGTCGAGGAAGAAGCTCCCGGTGGATGCGGCCACGAAGAGCCCTTCCTTGTCGCGAACGGCTCCCGTGAACGAGCCCTTCACGTGACCGAAGAGCTCAGACTCCAGCAGACCCTCGGGTAGCGCCGCACAGTTCAAGGAGAGGAAACGTCGGTCCGAGCGGTCGGAGAGCTCGTGAATGTAGCGCGCGAACACCTCCTTTCCGCTTCCGCTCTCGCCGCGAATCAGGATCGTGGACTCGCTGGAGGCCACCGACTCGGCCAGATCGAGCGCCTTGCGGAAACTCGAGCTCTGGCCGATCGGCCGAAGAACGTCGTGGGTGTCCCGCTTGCGCAGCTCCTTCTTGAGGCGGGTGTTTTCCCGCGCCACCACACCATAGGAGAGCGAGCGGCGTAGGACGGCCAGGAGTTCCTCGTTCACCCACGGCTTCTGCACGTAGTGAGTCGCACCCAGATTCACCGCCTGAATCGCCGACTGCAGGGATGCCTGCGCCGTCAGAAGGACGACAGGTGTGCTCGGGTCACGCTCTCGGATCTCCTGAAGCACCTCTACGCCGGTCATCTTCGGCATCCGGATGTCGCTGAGCACGATGTCGGGCTTCATCTCCTGGAACCTGTCCAGCCCGTCGGTGCCCGTGAGCGCGGAAACCACGTCGAACCCTTCATCCTTGAGGAGAACGCCGAGGGCATCGTGAACGCTCTGCTCATCATCAATCAACAGGAGTACTGGTTTCTGGCTCATAGCTCGCTCGTTATGGGTTCGGGTGATTGGATCTCGGAGAGCCGGTTCTCGAGATCACGACGCGGGATGATGATGGAGAAGGTGGCGCCCTTACCCAGCTCGGAGCTGGCCAAGAGCACCCCCCCGTGGGCCTGGACGGCTCGATAGGCGATCGACAATCCCATCCCCGTGCCCCCCTTCCGCTTGGTGAAGAAGGGGTCGAAGATCCGGCTCATGTCCGCGGGCTCGATGCCGGGTCCGTCGTCGATGACGCGAATCCGGACGGGATGGCCGAGCTCGACGCGGCCAGGCACGAACACGGGACCCAGCGTGTCGGCCACGACCCGCACGCGCACCGGGCCAGCCTCTCCGACCGCCTGCACGGCGTTCAGAACGAGGTTCAGGAGAATCCGGTGCAGAAGGTCCGGATCGCCCCAAAGGTCATCCAGCTGCCCACGCACTTCCACCTCGAATTGGGCGCGGTTCTCGGCCTCGGGACGCTGGCCGACCACATGGACGACCTCCCGGATCATGCGTTCCAGATCGATCTGCTTGCGCTCGACGACGTCCACCCGGGCGAAGTTGTTGAACTCTCCGAGCAGCCGGTTCAGGCGGTCGGATTCGCGAACGATCAGGCCGGTGAGAAGCTGTTCCTCGTCGCCTCCTTTCGCGCGGCGCGCGAGCTGCTCGGCAGCGCTGCGGATCGAGGCCATCGGGTTCCGGATCTCGTGGGCCAGCGAGGCGGAAAGCTCGGCGACTGCCTCCAGGCGCCCGGTGCGGAGCCGCAAACTCTCGAGTTGACGCGCGGGACGCATATCCTGCATCACGACGGTCACGGAAGGAGGGGCCTCGGGAGGGGCGTGCAGGGCCGTACTCACCGAGAGGGGCAGCCCGGCGGCGTCACCTGGGACCGGTTCGCTCCCCCCGCCGTCGCTGCCATAAACCGACGCACCCTTGGAGAGCTCGAGCTGGTCCCGGCGGGAGGGTGAAAACGATCCGTCGACCTGCGCCTCCCGATCCCTGACCGCCCTTCTCGTTCGGATGGTTTCGCGCACGGCGCGCGCGATCTCGGGGGCTCGGTCGTTCAGCTCCGGAAGCAGATCACGGCCCAACCAGCCGTCCGGATCAACATCCAGGAGCTCCGCGGCCGCGGGGTTCATGTAGGCTACCTGCCCGGACTCATCCACGGTGATCACGCCGGAGCTCAACGTGCGCAGAACGTCGGCTGTTCCGAGGCGAAGACGCTTCAGCTCGCCCTCGATCGTCCGGAGCTCCTGGGCCGCCTGCCGAAGCCGACCGCCGATGATGCTCGCAACCATCGCCACGATGGCGAAGACGGCGACCTGGAAGAGCACCGCGCCCGAAAGCTGCGCAGGGTAGGCCGCGACGAGATCCAGCAGGTAGACGAGACCCGCCGAGAACGCCAGCAGCAGAGCATGGGAGAACGGGAGTGTGAGCGCGTATCCCGAAACGAACGCGATGTAGAGAAGTGGCGGGAAGGCGCTCTGGCTTCCGCCGGTGATGTGGACGATACCTGTTATGAGCAGCAGATCCAGCAGAGCTTGCGAGAGAAGGAAAACCCGGCCAGGAGTCTGCGTGCTGACGTGGCTGTACCAGTAGGCGAGCGGGGTAACGAGCGCCGCGGCCCCGAGCCCGGCGATCGCGATCGAGCGAAAGCCCGGAATCGCGGGGGCTCCCGAAGCCTGCCACAGGTCCCCCACGACGATGGCCGTCCCGAAGATGGCAAGACAGACAACCAACCGTCCCGCATAAATCCAATAGAGGACACGGTTGGTGCTAAGGGGAGAGCTTTGCTGGCTCGACAACCGAAGCAACGAGCCTCCCGTCCGCGTGCGATTGACGTTGTCTGCTCCGACCCGGCTACCTCATCGGGTGGAGAACGAACGCATCTCAGCGGATCGGACGGGACAGTTCAAAAAGACATTGGGGATTGGCAAAATGCAATAGGTGGCGCCGGGAAAAATGCAACGCCAAACTCCTAAATGGCTTTTTGAATAACGGTTACAACCACTCCGGCGGTTCGTCGAACAGCGTGACTTTGTGGATGCGTCCACCCTTGGCGCTCACGGTCAGTGAGTGCACGCGGCCTTCGGCGGCCCCGGCCACGGCTCGAAGTATCGGAGATCCCTCGGACAGCTCGGCGGCGATGTCGGGGACTGCTTGCGGCCACAGGCCGAGCGGCTCGGCGGCCTCCCGTAGTGTCGCTGGCCCCGCATCGAACGAAAGGGTCCACGAGGCCACTTCGGCTCCCTCACGGGCCGCGTCGCAGCGTACGCGCAGCCTGCGGCCTGGTCCCTCGAAAACCAGCCAAAGAGCGTCACCGGTCAGGCGGCGAGCAACGGGCTCGCCCAACGCGGAGATCAGGGCGTCGGCCGGCAGCCCGATCGCGCGGCCGAGGATGTCCCATCCCCCGGCCCGGATGCTCAACCCGCCGGCAGCAGCTGGAGAAGAACGCGCCGCGTTCTGGGGCCGTCGAATTCGCAGAAGAAGACGCGCTGCCAGCGACCCAGTTGCAGGCAACCTCCTGATACGACGAGGGTGAGACCCGGGCCAACGATCGCGGTCTTGATGTGGGAGTCCGAGTTACCCTCGAGGTGGCGGTAGTGGCGGCCATGGGGCGCGGCCGAAGCCAGCCAATCCTCGATGTCCTCCGCCACCGCTGGATCGGCTCCCTCATTGACCGTGAGCCCGCCTGTCGTGTGCGCCGACCAGAGTATGCAGGCTCCCTCCGAGAGCCCGGCGGCGGCGATTCTCAGCTCCACGTCGGACGTGATATCCACGAGCTGCTCTCGCCGATCTGTACTAACCTCCAAGGTGTCCATGGCTCGAAGCTAGGGCACGGTCCGCGAACGGGCCACGAGAACCGGAAGAGGATCGTCCGGTAAGCGAGGATCGTGTCGAGCGGCAGGAAAGGGTGGGGTCGAGCGTGCGAGCAGGGAGGGAGGGGAGAACGGTGAGTGCGCCGCTAAAGCTGGTGGAGCCGGACCAGCGGGCTCACTCACCGCTCAATGGATCTTGACTACATGCCGCCGAAGTTGATCCAGAAGAGACATCGGTTGTCACCACGCCCCGTGCACTTGAGCTGAACGATGCTGACGGCCTCTCGGAAGTAGTCGGCGGCGCCTTCGACGAGACCCTCGACCAGAGCGCAGGGATGTTGGTTCGATCGATATCCCAGGAAGAAGTCGCCGTCTGGCGCCGGCAGGATGCGGAAGTTTGCGTCCGCCGCCGGCCAGCGTATCACGCCCTTGACGGTATCGATCACCACTCCACCGGCCAGAACGAGCAGGAACGCGCGCGTGCTGTCGGAGTTGGCGAAGAGTTGTGGGTGCATGTTGGCGAGCACCGGGATCGCCCGCCGACCGGTCCTGCGAAGAGCGGATCGGGCATCCATGTCGCCGGCCGCGTGCGCACAAGTGAGATGTGACAACGCTTCCTGCTCGGATGGCGACCAAAGCTCCTGGTGCCGTCCAGCCATGTCGACGAGCTCGTCCCATGCCTGGTGGCCGTGCTCTCGCTGGGCCACATCCTCGAGCAACTGGAAAACGACTCCCTTCATCATCGGAACGCGTCTCCCCTCGGATTACGGAGCCTGCTTCCCCCTCGGCGGCCCCGGCTTTCCGTGCCGTGGGCAAAGTCAAGCTGGACCGCCGACTCAACCGAGCCGCAACCGCGATCCCGAACCGCCGCGCTTGGGCGGTCGAGTACCGGCTGCGCGTGCTTCCGGGTGCAAGCTGTCTGCCGGAACGAGTCGGCTGGCCCCGAACCCGGGAATCGCCCGTCCCTCATGGTGATCCGCCTGACGATCCGATCGGCCGTCGGATATTGCGAGCCCGACACATGGTGCAAAACACCAGAGCTTTTGCACCCGAAGCGGCCGCGCATGAGCCCTGCACTATCCTTGAACCGCGCTGACCATGCCGAAGATCGGCAGGTACATGGCCACGATCATGCCTCCGACGATCGTGCCGAGAATGACGATGAGGGCAGGCTCGAGCGCCTTCAGCAGACTCTCCACGGCGACATCCACCTCCTCGTCGTAGAAGTCGGCGATCTTGTTGAGCATGCCGTCGAGATCGCCGGTCTCCTCGCCCACGTTGATCATCTGGGTGACCATCGGTGGAAACGCCTCGCTCTGACGAAGAGGCTCGGAGATCGACTCACCTCCCGCGATCGATGCTCGGCTACCCATCACCGCGTCGTGGATCACGCGATTCCCGGCCGTCCGGGCAGTGATCTCGAGTCCTTCCAGGATGCTCACGCCGGAGCTCAGAAGCGTGCCCAGCGTTCGGGTGAAGCGTGCGACGGCGGACTTGCGAACCAGTGAGCCCAACAAGGGCATGCGAAGCAGGAGCCTATCGAAAATCAGACGCCCGCTGGACGTCGCGATCCACCGCTTGAAGAGGAAGCCCCCTCCGGCACCTCCGATGATCAGCCAGAGCCAGTAACCCTGCAGAAAATCGGAGAGCCCGATCACGATTCGGGTCGGGAGCGGGAGCTCCTGGTTGAAGCTCGCGAACATCGTCTGGAAGGTCGGAATCACGAACAGAAGGAGGATCACGATCGCACCGAAGGCGACGGTGAGCACGACCGCCGGATAGATCATCGCGCCCTTCACCTTGCGGCCCAGGGCCTCGCTCTTCTCCAGGAAGGTGGCGAGCCTGAGGAGAATCGTGTCCAGGATACCACCGGCTTCGCCGGCCGACACCATGTTCACGTAGAGCTGGGAGAAGAGCTTCGGATGGTCCTTCAGCGCGTCCGCGAGGGTTCGCCCGGATTCGACCTCGTAGACGACTTTTTCCACTGCCTCCCGGATCGTGGGATTTGTCGTCTGCTTCGCCAGAATCTGGAGCGCCTGCACGAGCGGCAGTCCCGCGTTGATCATCGTCGCGAACTGGCGCGTGATGATTACGACGTCCCGTGTCTTCACCTTGCTGCGAAAACCGAACTTGATGTCCTTCGGCTTCTCACGGACGGTGATCGGAATGAGCCGACGCTTGCGCAGGTACTTGACGACCTCATCGCGAGTAGGGAGGTCGATCTCGTCCCGCTGGATCTCCCCACCCACGGTTCGGGCGCTGTAGGTGAATAGCGGCATATCGTCCCTCGGTTGGTGTCCCTGAAGCGTTCCCGAGCTGTTCGCTCGACCTCTCTACCGCCGGGCGGTCGTCCCCGGCTTCTTCGACTCGTCCACTCGAGACCCGGAGCCTCCGCCCTCGCCTCCTTCCGGCTCGCCGAGCATCCGACGGAGCTCGGCCGGATCTGAGCTCACCCGTAGGCACTCACCGATGGCTACTTCGCCCCGCATATAGAGCTGGTAGAGGGAGTCGTTCATCGTCTGCATCCCGAGCTTCTTTCCGGTCTGCAGCGCGGAGTAGATCTGGTGGATCTTGTCCTCACGGATGAGCGCCCTGATGGCCTGGGTGGCCAACATGATCTCTACGGCAGCGATTCTTCCCGATCCGGTGGCTTTGGGAAGGAGTGCCTGCGTGACCACACCTTCGAGCACGAAGGCCAACTGGGCACGAATCTGCCCTTGCTGGTGAGCCGGAAACGCGTCGATGATCCGGTTGACTGACTCCGCCGTCGAGTTCGTGTGAAGCGTGGCGAAGGCCAGGTGTCCCGTTTCAGCGATCGTGAGGGCCGCGCCGATCGTCTCCAGGTCACGCATCTCCCCAATCAGGATCACGTCCGGATCCTGGCGAAGCACGTACTTGAGGGCGCTCGGGAAGCTGTCGGTGTCTGCGCCGAGCTCTCGCTGATTGACGAGGCACTTCTTGTGGTTGTGTACGAACTCGATCGGATCCTCGATCGTGATGATGTGCCCTTCCCTCTCCGAGTTGATCTTGTCGATCATCGCGGCGAGTGTCGTCGACTTGCCGGAACCGGTCGGTCCGGTGACGAGGACCAGCCCACGGGGCTTCTCCGCAAGCCTCGAGACGATGGGCGGCAGCCCAAGCTCCTCGAAGGACAGGATCTCGAAGGGGATCATGCGGATCGCCATCGCCACGCTTCCGCGTTGACGGAAGACGTTCCCTCGAAAGCGCGAGAGCTTGGGAACGGCAAACGAGAAGTCGAGCTCGGCGTTCTGCTCGAAGCGCTTCTTCTGCTGCTCCGTGAGAACCGAGTAGGCGAGCTCCTGGGTGTCCTTCGGCCGGAGCTTCTCTTTACCGAGCCCCAACATCCGACCATCGATGCGCAGCTTCGGACGTTCGCCTACACTGAGGTGTAGGTCCGAGGCACCTTTGGAGATCATCTCCTCGAGGAGCGCGCGCATACCGACGTTGGGCGACTGCTCCACGGCCAGTCGGTCGTTGTGATCCCTATCCATCATTCTCCAGCACTCCGCTCTCGTTGACCTCTGTGCGTTCGACTTCGTGGCTTATGCCGCCGTTTCCTTGAGCACTTCTTCCAGCGTCGTGATCCCCCGCTTCACCTTCAGGAGGCCATCGTCCCTGAGGGTCAGCATCCCGTCCTCGATCGCCTGGGTCTTCATGTCGTCGGCCGAGACGCCCTGGAGGACCATTCGCCTTAGGGTGCGGCTCATCCGCATCACCTCGTAAAGACCCTGCCGGCCGGCATATCCGGATCCGCCGCAGGCGTCGCACCCCTCGCCCTTGTGGAAGGTGAGCTCCGCCAGAGTGTCCTCGGGTATGCTGGCCGCTCGCAGGACTTCATCCGGGTACGTCGTCTCCGCCTTGCAGCGCCCGCATATTCTCCGCACAAGTCGCTGCGCGGTGATCAGGTTCACGCCCGCCGAGACATTGAACGGCTCGATCCCCATGTCGATCATTCGGGTGATGGTGGAAGCCGCATCGTTCGTGTGGAGAGTCGAGAGGACGAGGTGGCCGGTAAGCGAGGCCTTAACGGCGATCCCACCCGTCTCCAGGTCCCGGATCTCACCGACCATGACGATGTTGGGATCCTGGCGCAGGAAGGCCCGAAGAGCGGCCGCGAAGGTGAGCCCGATCTCGGGTCGAATCTGTACCTGGTTGATACCGCTCAGGTTGTACTCCACCGGATCCTCGGCGGTCATGATGTTGACCTCGTCCGTGTTGATCCGGGTGAGAGCACTGTAGAGGGTCGTCGTCTTTCCGGAACCGGTCGGTCCGGTCACGAGCACCATGCCATACGGGTTGGCGATCGCGCTGAGCATGTCCTGCTCGGCCTTCGGCTCCATACCGAACTGTTCGAGGTCCAGCGTCAGGTTTCCCTTGTCCAGGATCCGGAGGACGATCTTCTCGCCGTACAGAGTGGGCAGGGTCGAGACACGGAAATCGATGACCCGCTTCCCCAGCTTCATCTTGATTCGGCCGTCCTGAGGGATCCGTCGTTCGGCGATGTTCAGATCGGCCAGGATCTTCACCCGGGAGATCAGCGCCGCCTGCATGCGCAGCGGTGGCAGCATGATCTCCTGAAGGGCCCCGTCGATTCGGTAGCGGACGCGCAGCTGCTTCTCGTACGGCTCGATGTGGATATCGGAGGCGCCGCGCTTCACCGCATCGGTAAGGACGCCGTTGATGAGGCGAACGACCGGTGCATCGTCGACCTGCGCCCGCAGCTGTTCCGTCGAGACCTGTTCCTGCTCCTCTTCGACGAGCTCGATTTCCAGCTCCTCGAGCTCGTCCAGAAGTTCGCCAAGTTTGGCCGTCGAGACGTCGTAGTGCTTTTCGATCAGCGAGCGAAGGGAGACCTCGCCCGCCACCAACAGCTCGATGTCGAGGCGGGTGATGAACTTCAGAACGTCCACCAGAGTCGGGTCGGAGGGATCGGCGAGGGCGACCGTGAGCGTTCGACCGCTCCGCTTGATCGGCAGCAGGGCGTGTTTGCTGGCGAAATCGGAGGGGATCATCGCCACGGCGCGCTCATCCACCTCCACCTCCGAGAGATCGACGGAAGGAAGATGGTACTCGCTGGAGATCACCGAGGTGACGTCCGCTTCAGATAGATAGTCCTTCGCTATGAGGATGTAGCTCAGGCGGGCGCCCGTCTCCTCCGATTCCTGCCGGGCCGCCTCCAGATCCTCCAGCGAGATCATCTCTGCTTGAAGGAGGAGCTCGCCCAAGCGCTTCTCGGCAGACGAGTGCGTCTCTGCTGGACTCTGAGCCGTGCGAACCGCCATCGACCCCTTCTCTGATACGTGTGTCGAGTGTCGCCGGCCTCACTCCCGAGATGGTACGAGTGGACCGAGCCTCCGAATCGGCACTCACGTGGGAGCAAGAGTCGGTCCACTCGTGTCAAAGCAGGTCGAAGGTCGTAAACTGTGACACAGTAATGCGTTAAACACTATGAACGTTTCAGAGAACGTCGACCCGCCCTTGCAAAGCACGCAGGATTGCCGCGCCTATCCCTGGAATGTTCAGCAGCTCTTCGAGCCGCCTGAACCCTCCGTTGCGGTCCCTGAAAGCAAGGATGCTGTCCGCACGAGCCGGTCCGATTCCGGGCAGCGCCATGAGCTCGTCCCTACCCGCGGCGTTCAGGTTGACCCGCCGGGCCGAGGAGGGGCCGGAGCTCTGCCGAGAGACTGGACTAGGCCGCAGGGTGAGATAAGGAGCGATGCGCTCGAGCACCGCCGGGCCGATGCCCGGGACGCGACCCAGATCCGCCGAAGTCGTGTAAGGTCCACTCCTGCGTCGCTCTTCGACGATAGCGAAGCTCTTTGCCGGCCCGATCCCTGGCAGCCGCTCCAGTTCCTCCGCCGTTGCGGCGTTAGGGTCGATTCTCTCCCCGGCGCCTAGCGGACTCTCGGCGACGGCCCTCCTGGCCAACGCATCGGTCACCGCGCGCCGCGTCTCGCCGAGGGTCGGGAGCTCGCCGCTCGAGTCCGCTGGCGTCCAGGTGAACTCGGCGCGACCGGGAGAGACCGCCACACGGACGGCCGTGCCGAGCAGGACGAGAAGCGTAGCCACCGTGAGGGATCGTCGCTCGGAACAGTTCAAGTCGAGAACGTCGAATCCTCCTTTCTTGCGCCTCGACGGCCGGGCAAGGCGTCGGTGTCGGAGGCTCGCTCCGACGATCACCTGATCTTCAATCGCCGGTTTCGGCGACTGAAGGCCACGCGTATATCTGTCGTTGAACGGGAGGTAGACTTGGCCGAGCCACCGACGCTCGTGTTGATCCGCCACGGGGAAACTGAGTCCAACCGGAACCGCCGGTTCGCCGGGTGGAGCGACGAGCACCTGACGGAAGAGGGACGCGAGGAGCTCGTGCGGCTAGCGAGAAGCCTCGGGCTCCGTGGCGGTAGGCTCTACACGAGCCCGGTCCGCCGCGCGATCGAGACCGCCGAGATCCTGGCGGCGGAGCTCTCGCTGCCCGTTCACACCGTTCACGATCTTCATGAGATCGAGCTGGGCGAGTGGACCGGCCTGACGGAGAGCGAGGTGGCCGAGCGGTGGCCGTCGGCGTACCGGCAGTGGCTGGAGAGGCCCGAACAGCTGGAGATCCCGGGGCGTGAACGCCTGGAGGAGGTTCGAGAGCGCGCCGTGGGCGCAATCGACCAGATCGGAAAGGCGGAGCTCTCCGAGGACGGAGCCCCCGCCGTCGTCATCACGCACCTCGCCGTGATCCGTGTACTCTGGCTGACCGCAAACGACCGACCGTTGGCGGAGTATCACTCGGTCACGGCAGCCCATGACGAGCTCTACACGCTCCTCTGGGAGGGTCGCGGGAGGCTGAGTCCGGTCGGCAGCGGGTCGCGGCGTCCGTTGGCCGCCGGCTAGAAGGAGGAGTCGGCGGCCAGCTAGAAAACGAACGTGATCTCGGCCCAGGCCTCCACCGGCTCGCCGTCGCGCCGGCCCGGGATGTACTGCATCTGCAGCACCTTCTCGACGAGCCTGCGGTTGAACGCGTGATCCGGCGTGGGAGGGTCGAGTTGTACCTCGCCCAGCGGCTGACCCTCGGCACTCACCAATACGCGCGCCGTCACCCGCATGCCCCGGACATCACCGGGTGGATCCCACTCGGGAACGATGGAGCGCGGAACCGGACTCGTCGTGCGCGAGCCAGGGCCCCCGAGGCCGGGGCCGGGAGAGGATCCCGAACCGGATAGATCCCCTCGGGCAGGACCGGGCCTCCCCAGCGTCACCGAGACCGGGCCACCGACCTCGATAACATCCAACACCGGCTCATCGGTGAGCTCGGCGGGCTCCGGTGGAGTCGGAATCTCGAACGGACGTGGCGCGGACATGCTGATGGCCTGCAACGCACCGCCTCCATACGCCAGCGCGGGGATCGATAGAGCGGACTCGGCCGGGCCGCCGGCCGGCGCCGAGGACGCGCCCCGCCAGGCGATAAAGAAGATCCCGTGCACGACTGCCGAAACCAGAAGCGACCATCCGAGCACCTTTCTCTGTTGCCTGTCCCAGCGCTCGGATGGCAAGACGTAGGGCTGTTTCACGCCGGAGGATACACCGTCAGAAAGTCAGGTTTCCCGGCGGGTCGTCGGCCCCCCGACCGGAAGGCGCTGTCGACTGGCTCGACTCCTTGCCCACCACCCTCCGGCCGGACACTTTGCCCACCGCTCGAGCGGGATAATCCAGCATGACAGCGATCGCACAATCAATCCTGAGACGGAGAGCGCTGCATCCGTCACTCGTCCTGATCGCGACCATCGCGGCGGGATGCTGGCGAATCGGGGAACCGACGCCGGACGAGGCGATCGTCAGCTGGGCAGCATATCCGGACACCGTGGTCGTGGGCGAGAGCTTCTCCCTGGAGTTCGCCGGCCCCGTCTCCCCGACGACCTGCGGGCGGCTCGACACCGCAGTCGTCGCACTCTCGGAGACGGAGATAGTGCTCTCCGCGGAGCGGAGCGTGTTCGATGCCACGTGCTCGCGGGAGCGCGTCAGTTTCTATCACGCGCGGCCGTTCAGCCTCGAGCGTGCCGGACGGTACCGTGTGCGAACTCGCGGCGGGCTCGATCTCGGAACGATCACCGCGGTCGACTCCGGGGGTTTCTCGCCGATGGTGGCCGTAGGAGAGGGGACCGTGCGTAGCGTCGGCGGCTGCTGGCTGTTCGGTCCCGGGTGGGCAGCCAACCAACGACCCTTCGCACTTCGGGATACCCCGGACGAGATCGCCTTGGAGGCGGGCACGGACCGCGTGGTCTTCGTGCGTGGCTCATTCGCAGGATTCACGCTCTGCGGGCGCTGGGGGTCTAGACCCAGCATCCGGGTCGACTCTTCCGGGGTGACCGAGCGTCGCGGGCGCGACTACTACAATTAGCTGGATGTGGGCAGCAAGGTGTTCGACTAGCGAGATGACATAGCGATATGACGCTTTACTCGGAACGGATCGGAGGAGCCACGTTGAATCAGGGGTTGAGCGAGCGGCTGGCCAGCGAGCTGGGCGAGATGCGTGACCGGGGCGTGCTGAAAACGCTGCGTCACATCGAGGGCCCTCAATCGGCGGTGATCAGGCTGGAAGGCTTCGGCGAGGTGGTGAACCTCTGCTCGAACAACTACGTCGGGCTGTGCGACGAGCCTTCGGTCATGCAGGCGGTTCGCGACGGAGTGGACCGCTATGGAGCCGGGACATCCTCGGTTCGCTTCATCTGCGGGACGTTCACGATACACCGCGAGCTCGAGGAGGGGATCGCCGACTTCCTCGGGACGGAGGCGTCGATCACCTACACCTCCTGCTGGAACGCCAACGAAGGGCTCTTCGCGCCCGTGCTCGGCGAGGAGGACGTTCTGATCAGCGATGCCCTCAATCACGCTTCCATCATCGACGGGATCCGGTTGTGCAAGGCACAGCGCAAGATCTATCGTCACATGGACATGGACCACCTTCGCGAGGTGCTGGAGGCCTCGCGCGACGCCCGTCACCGGCTCGTCATCACCGACGGTGTGTTCAGCATGGAAGGGGAGATCGCCCCTCTGCCGGAGATACGCGAGCTGTGTGACCGGTTCGACGCCATCATGGTCATCGATGACTCCCACGCCACAGGGGTGCTGGGTGAGACCGGCCGCGGGACGCCCGAGCACTTCGGGATGCACGGCGAAGTGGACATCGTTACATCGACTCTCGGGAAGGCGCTGGGCGGCATGGCGGGTGGCTTCACCGCCAGTACGCGAGATCTGTGTGACTATCTGACCCAGGTTTCGCGCACCCAGCTGTTCACGAACGCGGTTCCGCCCCATTCGGCCTGCGGCGCCCTCGCCGCCATCAGCCATCTGGAAAGCCACCCCGAGCTCGTCTCGAAGCTGAAGGCCAACACCGACTACTTCCGGGAGAGGCTGCTGGAGCTAGGCTACCGGCCGATCGATGGCGACACCCCTATCGTCCCCGTCATCATCGGAGAGACGTCTGACGCGATCGCTCTGAGCAACCAGCTCCTCGCGGAGGGCGTTTTCGTCATCGGCTTCGGCTTTCCTGTCGTGCCGAAGGGGGAAGCCCGGATCCGGTGCCAGATCTCGGCCTCCCACGAGAGAGAGCACCTGGATCGGGCGTTGGACGCGCTGAAGAAGGTGGGTGGGAAGCTGGGGCTGATCTGAGCGCGATCACGCTGGGATCACGAGGCCGCCAGCCAGCTCGAAGGGAGGCTCAGGTCAGGGGCCACACCATCGGAAGCACGAAGAGGACCACTCCGAGCAGGACCGCGACGAGGGGAATCCCCACCCGTGTGTAGTCCGAGACCCGGTAGCCGCCCACGCCCATCACCAGGAGGTTCACGGGATGGCCAAAGGGGCTCATGAAGGCGCACGAGCTCCCGATCGCCACCACCATGAGGAGGGCGTGGGGCGATAGGCCGAGGTCGGCGGCGCTACCGAGCGCGATCGGTGCCATCAGGACAGCCACGGCGGCGGTCGGCATGAACTGCGCGGCCAGCGCGGTGATCAGGAAGAGGGACGCGAGCAACACCCGTGGTCCAGCCGAGCCGGCCACTCCGAGCACCGATTGCGCGATGAGCCCGGCGGCTCCCGTTCCCTCCATGGCGAGTCCCAGCGCCAGCATCCCGGCGATGAGCATCAGGACCTTCCATTCGATGAACTTGTAGGCCTCGTCCGCCGTGAGGCACCCTGTGAAGATCATCAACAGAGCCCCCGTCGGAGCCGCGACGTAGATCTTGAGCCAGCCGAGGCCTACCGAGAGGATCATGGCCGCCATTATGGCCGTGGCCAGGGGTGCCTTCCGATCGCGGAACGCCTCCCGCACCTCTGCGCTGAGCACCAGCCAGTCAGGGTCCCGCGCCAGCTTGGCCAACTCCGAGCGCCGGCCGTACAGAAGGAGCGCATCCCCGAACTGAAGGGGCGTCGAGCGGACCTTGACGTTCCAGTGATAGACGCGACGTCCGCGCTCTATCGCGAGGACCATCAGCCCGTACCTCTCTCGGAAGCCGAGATCTTGCAGGGTCCTTCCGCCGATGGTGGTGCGCGGTGAGAGCGTGACCTCGGCGAAGCCGACCGTGTTCGACTCGAGGTCCTCCAGCAGCAGGGGCTGCTCTCCGTCGAACTCGAGCCCCTGGATCCCCTCGAGGATGGAGAGATCCTCCTCCCTGCCCTCCAGGAAGAGCCGGTCTCCGGCCCGCAGCACCGTGTCCCCTTCAGGAAGAAGGCTTCTCTCGCCGTCGCGCCGAATCTCGAGCACGGTCAGGTCGAGGGCGGCCCGGATACGCGTTTCATCCAGACGTCGGCCGTCTAGCCAGGAGCGCTCCGGAACGACGACACACAGCAGCCGCCGCTCCAGGCGGTATCGCCGGCCTGCCTCCTCGCCTCCGATCGGCTGGACGTCGGAGAAGTCGGGCGCCCCTCGAAGCCCTTCGAGGCGTTCCACGTCCGCGCGCAGCAACAGCACGTCACCCACCTCGAGCTGCGTCTGGTGGAGGCGCGTCCGCTTCACGACGCCGCTGCGGGCGACGGCCAACACGGTGGCGTGGAACCGACGTCGAAAGTTGGCGTCGATGATGTTCTCTCCGAGGATCGGAGCTCCGTGGCCGACGGTGGCCTCCAGGAAGCCGACCGATTCCGAGAGAAGCTCCGCCGCGGCAGGGCGCTCCTCGGTGGATAGCCGTCTCCAGGTCTTGGCGGCTTCGAGCGCCGAGCGCCTCCCCTCTGCCACGACGCGGTCACCGGCTCGAAGCACGAAGGTGGCGGTGGGGGCCAGGATGTAGTTGCCGTCGCGCACGACGGCCAGGATGGTGAGGCCGAGCACTGTTCCGAGCCGGCTCTCGACGAGTGTGCGACCATCTAGCGTCGATCCGGCCGGAAGCTGGAGGCTGAACAGCGTGTCCTCGAGCTCGAACTGCGCCCACAGGCCGGCGCCGACTCCGCGCTTCCCGTCTTTTCGGCGCTCGGGCAGGAGCCGGCGGCCGATCAGCGCCATATAGGCGACCCCCGCCACGAGGGCGGCGATACCGACGGGCGTGAACGCGAACATGCCGAAGCCGCCGAGACCCGCATCGGCCGCCGCACCGCTGATCAGGATGTTCGGGGCGGTGCCTATCATCGTGGTCATGCCGCCCAGCAGCGAGGCGAAGGCGAGCGGAATCAGAAGCTTGGACGGTGCGTGACCGGTACGGCCGGAGATCTCCAAAACGACCGGAATGAGGAGCGCGCTGACCGCTATGTTGTTCATGATGGCGGAGAGAAGACCGGCGGTGACCATCATGAGGAGGGTGAGCCGACCCGCACCCTCTCCGGCCAGCCGCAGGACGTGGTCGCCGACGAAGTGCGCGATGCCCGTTCTGTACAGACCGCCGCTGAGAACCAGAACCGCGGCGATCGTGATGACGGCCGGGTTGCTGAACCCCTGGATGGCCTCTAACCCCGTAATCAGCCCCGTCAGTGCGAGCAGGAGTAGGACGATGAGCGCGACGAGGTCGTAGCGTACCCATTCGGTGACGAAGAGCACGACGGCCGCCGCCACGATCGCCAGGACCAGAAGGATGGAGGGTGTCACGGAATCGCCGAGGCCGGATCCGGAGTCGAAGTCAACGCGTCGGGCCCGAAAGGAACGGGGACCGCGCCTGATGGCAAGCTCCCCCCTCTGGCGGCCTCCGGGATCTGACTATAATTCGTGGGTCCGACGCCGGGCAGCTAGCCCCCTATCACTTTGTGCCGGAAGGATCTCAACCGTATGGACGCGCCCGAAGGGATCGTGATCGCTCCGTCGGTGCTGGCCGCCGACTACGCCCGTCTCGGAGAGCAGGTGCGGGAAGCCGAAGAGGCCGGCGCGCGCTGGTTCCAGCTGGATGTGATGGACGGCCGCTTCGTGCCGAACCTCGCGGCCGGACTCCCGGTGGCCCGTGCGCTTCGGGAAAGTACGGAGGCGTTCGTAGACGCCCACCTTATGGTGCACGAACCCGGACGGTTCCTCGCGCCCTTCGCCGATGCGGGTGCCGACCTCATCACGATCCACCAGGAGGGGAGCCTCCACCTGCACCGCGATCTCGTCGAGATCCGAAAGCTCGGCTGCCGGTGCGGGGTCGCGATGAACCCGGCGACGCCGGCGGAGGCGATCGGGGAGGTGCTCCACCTGGTCGATCTCGTTCTCGTCATGACCGTGAACCCGGGCTTCGGCGGGCAGCGGTTCATCGCTTCGGTGCTTCCGAAGCTGGGACGAATCCGGGAGATGGCGGCGGCGTCCGGGCTGGAGGGTATCCGGTTCCAGATCGATGGCGGCGTGGACACGGAGACGGCGCCGCTCGCGGTAGCGGCCGGAGCGGACGTGCTCATCGCCGGCTCCTCTGTCTTCCGGGGCGCCGGCAGCGTGGCCGAGAACTTCAGAGCCCTGCAGGCCGCCGCCGCCGTGCCGGTGTGACGGCTGCCCTTCCCTTGGCAGGAGCGTCGCCGAGCGGTTCGACATCGGAAACCGATTCGAGCCGGGAAACCAAAGGCAGGGCTGAGGGGTTCCATTGTACAGACTCCACCCGTTTGGTCGGGCCGGAGAGCCCTCGAACCGATGACCGCGTGAAGATGACAGTGCGCACATCGAAAACCGGAAAGACGAGCGTTACGGCCGTCTGTAGCTGTCGAATGAGCTTCCGACGGCGTGGGACCGCGGTGCGCGCGTAGATCGAAAGATCGTTCCGGATGGCGCCACAAGCCGCGAGCCCCAGCTCGCGGCTTTCTTGTATCCAGGATACTTCAGCGAACGCGAAGGGACGATGGAACCAGCCCTCGGCCACCCGGAAAAGCTCGGCTCTCACGTCACCCTGTCGCGCTCGGCGCGGGCGCTCGTGGAGGCCATCGGGCGAACGCCTCTGCTCCACCTGCCGTCGCCCGACCCGCGCGTCGAGATCCTAGGTAAGGCCGAGTGGCTCAATCCTGGCGGCTCCGTGAAGGATCGCACCGCGTGGTCGATCGTTCGGGATGGGCTGTGGACGGGCAGACTCGCGGACCGGTCCCTTCTTGACGCCAGTTCCGGAAACACCGCCATCGCCTACGCCATGATCGGGGCTGCCGTAGGCTTCGAGGTCACCCTCTGCCTGCCGGAGAACGCGAGCCGGGAGAGGCTGCGGACCCTGGAAGCCTTTGGGGCACGCCTCGTCCTCACGGACCCGCTCGAGGGAACTGACGGCTCGATCCTCGAGGCTCGACGCTTGGCCAAGGCGACGCCGGATCGCTACTGGTACGCCGACCAGTACTCGAACCCTGGAAACTGGCGGGCACACTACGTGGGCACGGCTCTAGAGATCTGGCAGCAGAGCGGTGGAGGCATCACTCACTTCGTGGCCGGCCTCGGCACGACCGGGACCTTGATCGGCACGGGCCGGCGATTGCGCGAGCTGGAGAACCGGGTGCGGATCATAGCGGTAGAGCCACTCGAAGCCCTGCACGGCATCGAAGGCCTGAAAAACCTCGATTCAGCGCTGCGTCCGGCGATCTACGATCCGACGGTGGCCGACGAGAGGATCAGGATCTCCACGGAGGAAGCCCAGAGTTGGGCGCGACGGCTCGCGCGAGAGAGCGGCCTCTTCGTCGGCACGTCTTCCGGGGCCGCCTACGCGGGCTGCGTTCGGGTCGCGGAACGACTCGAAGCCGGCACGATCGTCACGGTCCTGCCGGACGGCGGAGACCGCTATGTCAGCGAGAGAGCGAGCAGATCGTGAGCGTGCCGCGGACCCGGCTGGAGATCGGCTCGAAGATCTGCGCCGATCTGCTCGCATCCGCTGCGCAGGGCTATCCAGGGGAGGCGTGCGGAATCCTGCTTGGCCGGATCGAGGGGGACAGGCGGGTGGTCGAGGGCTTCCGGCCCGCACCGAACCGGTGGTCGGAACGAGTGGATCGTTACCTGGTGGATCCGGAGAGCCTTCGTCGCGCTCTGGCCGCCGAAGAGGAGGGCGGCGCGCGAGTGCTCGGATTCTATCACTCCCACCCTGACGCCCCACCGACGCCCTCGGAGACCGATCGCGAGCTGGCATGGCCGTGGTACTACTACCTGATCATCCGGGTCGCGACGGGAAAGCCCGAGGAAACGCGGGCCTGGGAACTGGATGTGGACACCGGCCGCTTCGAGGAGCGGTCGATCCACTATACTTGATCGATGCACGCCAGCGAGAGGTGTAAGAATGGCTAGAGTCTCGATACGCATCCCGACACCGCTGCGACCCTTCGTGGACGGGCGGTCGAGCGTCGACGTCGAGGCGGAGACAGCCCACGAGGCGCTCGCTCGGCTGACGGAATCCAACGAGCGTCTTCGTGCCCAGCTTGTCGACGACGACGGCGAGCTGCGGAACTTCGTGAATGTCTACGTCGGTACGAGCAATCTCCGCGACCTGCCCGAGGATCCGGTGCTGGAGGAGGGGGCGGAGCTGAGCATCATCCCGTCGATCGCCGGCGGGCGCACCTCGGAGATGATCGAGGTGACTGGAGGTGGGGCCGAAGCCGAGCGTGCCGGGCTCACGACCGATGAGCTCCGCCGCTACAGCCGTCATCTTCTCATCCCCGAGGTGGGCGTGGAAGGGCAGGAACGGCTCAAGGGAGCTCGGGTTCTTCTCGTCGGCGCCGGCGGTCTGGGCTCGCCCGTCGCGCTCTATCTCACGGCAGCCGGAGTCGGGAAGATAGGCATCGTCGACCACGATGTAGTGGACTTCACGAACCTGCAGCGACAGATCCTGCACGATACGTCTTCCGTCGGTACTTCGAAGCTGGAATCCGCTCGGACTCGCCTCCATGCGATCAATCCCGATGTGGATGTGGAGACGTTCGAGACCAGGCTGGACTCGGGCAACGCGCTGGAGATCATGCAGGGCTGGGAGGTCGTGGTGGACGGGAGCGACAACTTCCCGACTCGCTACCTCGTAAACGATGCGGCAGTGCTCCTGGGAATCCCAACGGTTTACGGAGCGATCTTCCGCTTCGAGGGACAAGTATCCGTCTTCGGAGCAGAGGACGGACCGTGCTATCGCTGCCTGTTTCGTGAGCCGCCGCCGGCCGAGCTGGCGCCGAGCTGCGCGGACGCCGGAGTGTTCGGCGTGCTCCCAGGCATCGTCGGCACGATCCAGGCGACTGAGACGATCAAGCTCATTCTGGGCCAGGGCCGGCCACTCACCGGACGCATTCTTCTCATCGACGCCTTGCAAATGCAGTTTCGCGAGCTAAGCATCCATGCGGATCCGTCGTGCCCGGTGTGCGGTGAGGACCCGACGATCACCGAGCTGATCGACTACGAGGAGTTTTGTGGGGTGAACGTGGACCGAGGCGGTTCGGCCGAAGGCGTGCCCGAGATTGAGGTGACTCAACTCCAGCGATGGCTGGATGAAGGCCGAGACTTCCAGCTGATCGACGTGCGTGAGCCGTACGAGTGGCAGATCTGCAACCTGGGGTCGCAGGGAGCTCGTCTGACCCCGCTCGGCGTCTTCCCCACGGTCGTCGGAGAACTGGATCCGGCCACTCCGTTGGTCGTCTACTGCCGCTCGGGGGCGCGCAGCGCACTGGCGGTGGAGAAGCTGCGCGAAGCGGGCTTCGACGCGATCAACCTGAAGGGCGGGATCCTGGCCTGGGCCGAGGAGGTCGACGAGAGCATGCCGACCTATTGAGCCTGGCATGAAGATCGTTTCTCTCCTCGCCGCTGCGACCGAGATCCTCTGCGAACTCGGTCTGCAGGACGAGCTCGTCGGCATCTCCCACGAGTGCGACCATCCACCGGAGGCACTCGACCGCCCACGGATCAGCAAGCCGACCTTCGATGTCTCCGGTAAGAGCAGCGGAGCGATCGATCAGGCGGTTCGCGAGGGCGCTGCGTCCGGGCGCGACCTCTACGAGATCGACATCGACCAGCTCCGGGAGCTCTCGCCCCACCTCATCCTGGCGCAGGCCGTGTGCGAGGTGTGCGCCGTTCCGACCGAAAGTGCTCGAGAGGCCGCTCGAGAGGCGGAGATCGAAGCGGATGTGCTCTCGCTGGATGCCCATTCCATACGCGACATACTGGAGGGCGTGACGCTGATCGGTGAGGCGACCGGAACGGCGGAGCGAGCCGAGGTCGTCGTCGGGGATCTGCGGAGACGCTCTCACGAGGTTACCCGGGCCGTGGCCGGAGCGCCGCGCCCACGTGTCCTGGCGCTGGAGTGGCTCGATCCGCTCTTCGTACCGGGTCACTGGGTGCCGGAGATGATCGATCTGGCGGGCGGGGAGTGCGTGGCGGGCGAGGCGAAGGGGCGATCCGTCGAAACGACGGCCGAGGAGCTGACCGACACGGACCCGGACGTGCTCCTCCTCATGCCGTGCGGCTACGGGCTCGCGGCTACCCGTCGAGATGCCGCGGAGCACGCGGGGATCCTCGCCAGGGTGGCCCCGCGTGCGATCGATCGCGGGCGCGCATTCGTGGTGGACGGATCATCCTACTTCAACCGATCGGGTCCGCGGATCGTTGACGGGATCGAGATCCTGGGGGGACTCCTGCACCCCGAGCTGCTGGCGCTCCCGCTGGCGGGCGCGGCCGATACGTGGAAGCCGCGTGCGACGACCGACTCCCGGGAACCGACGGGGATCGCTGCAGGGGTCTGATCCCCGCCGTCCCGATTACCGGTCCAGAACGACCTGCCTGACGGCGATCACGCTCGGCAGTCCCGAGAGCTCCTCCAGAAGCTCCTTCGAGAGAGGGGCATCGGTCCGGATGACTCCCAGTGCTTCGCCGCCGGCCTCGGTGCGGGCGAGGTGGTACTCGGCGATGTTGACCTCGGCCTCGCCCAGGCAGGAGCCGACCTCGCCGATCACGCCCGGCATGTCCCGGTTCTTCACGAGGACCAGGTTGCCGCGCGGCATGGCGTCGACGTGGAAGCGGCCGACGCGAGTGAGCCTCCGATGCCCTTCGTCCAGCAGCGCTCCGCCGACCACCTGCTCGCGGGGACCGCCGGTCGCGGTTAGCTCCACGTAGTTGGCGTAGTCGGCGATGCGGCGACGGCGCACGCGGGCGACGTCGATGCTTCGTTCGTCGGCGACCGCCAGGGCGTTGACGAGGTTCAGCGGCGAGGCCACCGTCGAGCGCAGATAGCCCTCCAGCGAGGCGGCGGCGAGCAGCCTCAGAACGCGGCGCATGGAGCCGGCATAGCGAACCTCCAGACGCTGGCAACGCCCGTCGGTGAGAGCGGACAGGACGACGCCGAGCCGGCGCCCGAGCTCGAGCAGCGGCTCGAGTCGCGCACGTTCCTCCGGGTCGATCTGCGGCACGTTGAGCGCCGCGGTGAGGTCCGCCGCGACCAGTGCATCCCGAACGCGCTTGGCGATCTCCAGCGCCACCTCACGCTGGGCCTCCATCGTGGCGGCGCCCAGATGAGGCGTCATCACGAGGTTCGGCGCCCCGCGGAGGGGGTGCTCGCCCGGTAACGGCTCCGTCTCGTACACATCGAGGGCGGCGCCCCCCAGCTTGCGCTGCTCGAGCGCTACGGCGAGGGCCCGCTCGTCGACGATCCCCCCGCGCGCCGCGTTGATCAGGATCGCGGACGGCTTCATCCGGCCGATCTCGGCCACGCCGATCATTCCTCGCGTCTGCTCCGTGAGGGGCACGTGCACCGTCACGAAGTCAGCTCGCTCCAATAGCTCGCTCAGCTCCACCCGCTCGATGCGCTCGTCGGCGGCCCGTTCGCTCGAAAGATAAGGATCGTAGGCGAGGATCCGCATGCCGAATGCGTGCGCACGTCGCGCGACCTCCGTGCCGATGCGGCCAGCGCCGATGACGCCAAGCGTGTTGCCCTGGAGCTGGCGGCCTCTGAGGGCCTTCCGGTCCCAGCGACCCTCTTGCACGGAGCGGTCTGCCTCCGCGACCCTGCGTGCGGCCGCCAGGAGAAGCGCGAAAGCGAGCTCCGCGGTCGAGCTCGTGTTGCCGCCCGGAGCATTGATGACGGCCACCCCACGACGCGTCGCCGCCCTCATGTCGATGTTGTCCACCCCGACGCCGGCCCGTCCGATCACCTCGAGCCGCTCCGCGACGTCCAGAAGCGGACCGTCGACCCGCGTGCCGCTGCGCACGATCAGCCCCTCCGCATCCCTGAGGGCCTCCTCGAGCGCCTCCCTTCCCTCGGACGAGACGTCTATGACCTCGAGCTCGACGGCGGCGCCGAGCAGGGCGAGTCCCTCGTTCGAGAGTGGATCGGCGATCACCACCCTCTTGACCCGCCGCTCTTTCTCCGTTCGCTCCGCCGTTCGGGTCGCGGCGGCGGACCCGCTAAGCGCTATGCCATCGTTCACGTGATCAACACCTTACCCAGCTCCTCGAGCAGATCTTCCAGTTGCGCCATCGTGTGGTCACCCATGTGGCCGATACGAATCGTCTCTTGCTTCAGTTTCCCGTATCCGGCTGCGATCATGTAGCCTCGTTCCCTGAGCCGACTCACGACCTCGGGTCCGCTCATCTCCTCGGGTTCCGGCAGCCGCACCGCCGTCACCGTCGGGGAGCGGTAGCCGGGCTCAGCGACGATCTCGAAATGCCGACTCGTCTCGCCCGCCAGCCTGGCTACCCAGAGGTGCGTGTGATCCGCCATCTGCTGGTGACGCCGCCAGCGGACTTCCAGACCTTCCTCCAGGATGTGCTCGAGCTGATGACGAAGCGCGAACATCAGGGAGACAGCGGGCGTGTTCGGCGTCATCATCCTGTCGAGACTCTTCTCGAACTTGAGAAGATCGAAGTAGAAGCCGCGGTGCTCGATCTCGACGGCCCGGGCGAGGGCCGGTTCCGAAGCTGCGGCTAGGGAGAGCCCGGGTGGCAGCGCCAACGCCTTCTGGGCGCCGGTGAGCACATAGTCGAGGCCCCAATCGTCCATCCGCAACGGAGCTCCGCCCATCGAGCTCACCGTGTCCACCGCCAGCAGGATGCCATCGAATTCCGCCACGACGGCCGCGATCTCGCGCACCGGGTTCAGCGTTCCGGTTGA
The DNA here is from genome assembly GCA_039587445.1 of Gemmatimonadota bacterium. GTDB lineage: Bacteria > Gemmatimonadota > Gemmatimonadetes > Palauibacterales > Palauibacteraceae. Next base: position 20,007 of record JBDHIM010000002.1, on the reverse strand, counting down.
GGTCTCGGAGTGGACGACCGTCACGAGGTCGTAGCGATTCGGATCCGCCTCGAGCACCTGGCGCAGATCCTCGGGCAGGTTCGGCTCGCCCCACCCGACGGCCAGGCGGTCCGCCTGTCGACCCGTCGCCTCTGAGATGGCGTGGAAACGGCCGCTGAACGCTCCGCATACCAAGCAAAGGACGCGCTTGCGACTCAGGTTCGTGATCGCCGCCTCCATCATGCCCGTGGCGGAGGAGGTGGAGATGTAGACCGGCCGCCTGGTCCCGAAGAGGTGCTTGAGCTCCGGCTGAGCCGCTCCGATCAGAGCCTGGATCTCCTCGCTCCGGTGGCCGATGACCGGCTGTGCCATCGCGGCCAGCGTCTCCGGCCGGACCTCGGTCGGGCCAGGGAGGAAGAAACGTCCGTACTCGAGCGTCATCTGCGATTCTCGATCATCGTGCTATTCCGATTCGATCCTTGCCCATCTCACTGATCTCCGGAGGCGGGCTGGTGCATGGGACCGCTGAAGCGGGCCACGGCCAGACCGTCACGCACGGGTAGAAGAACGCTCTCGAAGCGTGGATCTTCCGCCAGACGGCGGTTGAACAGTCGGATCGCTTCCGTCTCCACATCCCGGGCGGATGCATCGACGACTTTCCCCTCCCAGTACGCGTTGTCTCCCAGCAGGAGACCCCCTGATTTCAGGAGCTTGCAGGCAGCATCCAGATAGTACGGATAATTACCCTTGTCCGCATCGATGAAGATCAGATCGAAGGAACCGGCCAGGCTTCGATCACCGAGAAGGTCCTCCTGGACGACGTTTCGGGCGTCTCCCTCCAGAACCTCGATCCGTCTCTCGCCGGCACGCTCGAAGGCCTCACGAGCCAAAGCCGCGTGGCGGGGCTCGCCTTCGACGGTGATCAGCCGAGCCTCCGCTGGCAGGAGGGAGACAAGCCACAGTGCGGAGTACCCACCGAGAGTGCCCAGCTCCAGCAGCCTCTCGGCTCCCGCGAGCCTGGCAAGAACGGCCAGGATGCGGCCCTCCAGGGGAGAGATTTGAATCGGCGGGAAGCCCCGCTCCTCCATCTGGACGCGGATCCAGCGGTGTGTCTCCGTCTCGGGAGCGAACAGCTCCTCGGAGTACTCGAGCAGGGGCGCCATGTCGTTCGGGGGCATTTTGTATCCCTCTCCGTTGTCGGCGTGATACCCTCACCGGCCGCTGCGCCGGGGGCTCTTCGTGATCTCCGGAGTCAGTCGGCGGCGCAGGTGCGGGCCGCGGAGCGGATCCAGACCCTCACGCGGGGAGGGCTGCCTGCCCTCGGATCGGTTCGCACGGCGCGAACGGCCCGCGAGACCGTGGCGGCATCCGCCCGCGCGAGGGCACAGACCGTCGGCATGCCCGCCGATCTCAGCGCGGCGGCGTTCTCCGCTCCCATTCCGCGAAGTGCCGTCAGGCCCGCAGTCGCGACAAGGTCGGTCGCTCGGTCGACCTCCATGCCATGCTCCGAGAGCAGATCGACCCCGGCCGAAGAGAGTGTCTCCACGCTGCGGACACCGGCCGCTTGCAGGCTCCGAAGCTCACCGGGAGTGATGCCAGGCAGCGCCTCCAGCGCGGGATACGTCGAGTCGATCGTCCAGCGCTCCATGCCCAGGGCGACGAGGGCTCCGAACACCAGGGCAGTCGCCACGGCGGCACTCCTGGCGGTGGCAGTCGCGGTGGAGCGGGAAGCCAAAGCTGTCACGCCCGTGCCGGAACCTGCCGGGGGAGCCTCCTCGAAGCTCACTCCCCAGCCGGGTACGGCGAAGCCCGCGTTGACGAGCGCTTGATACACGACGAAACAGTCCAGCGCGAAGACCGGAAAGCCCAGAAAACCGGGTAGCGGCATCTCGAACAGCTTGTGTCCCTCCAGGCCCGGGACCGTGTACATCCACCGAGCCCCGGCGAGGGAGTTGAACGCCTCCCACGCCAGCCCCACCACCGCTCCCGCGACGAGGACCTGAACGATCCGCTCATATCGGCCGTGCTCGAGGTCGGCCAGCAGCGACCGCTCGGGCGCTTGACGGTAGTTCCACGGCTCAAGGACGAGGGTCAGGAACCCCCAGACGAGCGGGAAGAAGAGACGCGGCTGCCAAAGCGCCAGGACGAGGAGCGTGAATCCCGCGCCGACGAGCGCGGCGGAGTGCCGGCTCAGGGGCAGCGCGGGACCCGCCCAACCTCTGGCGACGCCCAGTCGCTGGGCCCAGCGGTAGGAGAGGTAGATCGCCGGGAGGACGGTGGCGAAGGCCGTGAAGGCGCCGAGCATCCTCGCCGGGCGGCCCTCGGCTGCGAACACGTAGTACCAGTTGGCAAGCCGAAAATTCACCAGCTCGAAGAAGAACCAGAGGGACGCCGACCAGAACAGAAGGCTGATGGCGAGGCGCGCCGACGCCGGCCATCTACCCGTGATGGCCGCGTAGCCGGCGCCGAGCGCAACCAGGGTCGGGTACCAGGCCCAGTGGTAGTACCAGCCGAAAAACGGCTGCACGCCCCTGGCGGCCGCGAGGGTGGCGAAGGCAAGGATGGCAACGGCCATCACGAGCACCGCCACCGACTCTAGGAGGGCGCCCGAGCGCCGTCGGGACCCGCCGCGGTTGACGAGGCGAGGTGACCGGGCAAACTTCACCGCCGCTCTCCATCGAGCGTGGTTCGCTCGGGAACGGACGCGTTAGCGGAGCCGGTTTTCTGCATGCGGTACATAGCGATGACAACCGTTTTGCCCGTGGAGGTCCTGCAACGAGCCAAGGACTTCTACGGCGCTCACACGCGCCTCAAGGTCGGCGAAGAGACGTCCGACTCCGTGACCTTCCGCGGGGCGATAGGAGCAGCGACCATCCGAGTGGGCCGCGAGCACGGCCACACGACGATCCACGCCTCCACCGACCGGGTCGTCGGCCTCGACGTGACCGACATCACCAAGCGATTCCTTTACACTCTCAGCGGCGTCTAGCATGAGCGACACCCCATCCGATCCGATGAACCGAGAGCCCGACTCACCGGCCCGGCAAGCCGGCCAGGCCCCTCAGCTCACGGTGCGGCTCATCATGCCCGACCGCTGGCTGGAGCACGTCGCCGAGCTGCCGGCCACCACGACGCTGGCGGAGGCGAAGTGGATCGGTCTTCAGGCCATGCTGCTTCGCGATACGGACGATCCCGACGACTTCTACGTGGAGTACGCCGAGAAGCAGGTGCCCGAAGAGTCCATGACCCTGGCCGAGCTCGGAGTCCAGTCGCGTGAGGTCGTCTCGATACGCGCGTACGACCTGGGTCATTACCCCCGCTTCGAAGGGTAGATCGACCGGCGCCTCGGCGCTGCCGCAGTTCCACCGACGTCAGCGACCCGGCAACTCCGATCCGTCCTCATCGGCCAGCACGCCATAAAGCACCACGTCCAAGAATCGACCCCACTTCCTCACATGCTCTCGACGGCAACCCTCGCGCACCATTCCGATCTTCTCGAGCACGCGCCCGGAGGAGGCGTTGTGCAAGAAGTGGTTAGCGTGAACACGGTTCAGGCGTAGGTCCTCGAAACCGTAACGGAGAACGGCGCGAGCGGCCTCCGTGGCCAAGCCTCGGCCCCAGTAGGGCTTGCCTATCCAGTAACCCAGTTCCGCTTGCCGGTTCTCCTGATCCAGCTCCAGGCCTACCGCTCCAACCAGCTCTCCCGGCCGAAGTGTGTCATCGGACCCCGAGTCGAGATCTCCCCGGAGCTGCACCGCGAAGACGACGGCCTCGTCCCTGGATCGTCGCTCGGCCTGGGCGCCGATCCATGCCTCCGCCAACCCCTCCTCGTACGGGTGCGGGATATGGGTCGTGTTCGCCGCGATCTCGCGCTCGCCGGCCAGCGCCCGTACGCGTGGCGCATCGTCCATGCGGAATGCTCGAAGCATCAGACGCCGAGTGAGGATCTCGGGCAGCAGCTCCTCCGCCGAGTGGTTTGGCTCGGGCGTCTCGGTCATCGCGACGGGCCTCCCTCGTCCTCCTCATCCTCCACGCCTTCGAACGCCTCCAGTCCCTCGCGCAGGAGCCATGGAACCATGAGCAGCGCCGCGGCGGGATCCGCCCACCACCAGCCGGCGAGCGCGTTCGCACCGAGGCCCAGTAGCAGCGCGAATGAGAGGTACGCGCAAGCGAGCGTCTCCTTGGCCTCTTGTCGGAGCGCACGACTCCCGATCGCGTCGGCGGCCCGTAGCTTGCCGATCCCCAACAGAGGCATGATCAGGAGCGAGAGGATCGCGAGCACCACGCCCAGCCAGCTCTCCTGGGGAGCTTGGCGGGTCCAGAGGATCCAGACCGACTGGATGACAACGTAGGCGGCGAGGGCGAGAAGCGTGACGCCCACGAAGCGGGTCACGCCGGCCTCCACGCTCCGCACCCGGTCACCCTCGACGCCGCGCAGCTCCAGCCGGAGGCGCCAGAGTACGACGGCAGCCGCTGCGAGCTCGATCACGCTGTCCAGACCGAAGCCGACAAGGGCGATGCTGCCGGCCTGCACCCCCGCGTAGAGGGCGACGCCGGCTTCGACGAGGTTGTAGGCGACGGTGGCGACCGCGAGCCAAACGGCTCGGCCGAGCCATTTTCTACGTGCCGAGATCCCGGCCGGGTTGGTTCTCTTCGGCGAAGAGGGCATCACTCCACGCCGACACGCTCGCTGCGACGTTCCAGGAGCAGCACGTCTCGCCAGCGTCCATCCAGCTTGCCCAGCCTTTCCCGGACGCCTACGAGCCGAAAACCGGCCCGCTCATGCAACCTCAAGCTGCCCGCGTTCTCGGCGAACAGGCCGGCCTGGAGGGTCCAGAAACCGGCGTCTTCGGACGCGCGGAGCGCCTGCATCAGCAGCGCCGAGCCGAGGCCGTGACCCCGGCTGGACGCCGCCACGTACACGCTCACCTCGGCGACGCCACCGTAGACGCAACGATCCGAGACCGGGGTGAGCGCCGCCCAGCCGCGCACGGCTCCGTCGACCTCCGCCACGAACCGGCAATCCGAGATGTGAGCGCTGTCCCAGGACTCCCACGACGGGACTTCTGTCTCGAAGGTCGCGTTCCGGGTAGCGATCCCCTCCGCGTAGATGTCGCTGACCGCTTCCCAGTCGGCGGACTCGAGCTTGCGGATCTTCACGCGTCTCCCTCGTTGCGTGACTCGACGGCGATGCCGACCTCCTGCCCGTAGGAAAGCTCCAGCGTGTGACCGTCGGGGTCGGAGAGCATGGCGAGGCACCCGGCAGGGCCGCCCGTCTCCCGCAGCGGCTCACGCAGACGCCCCTCCGCGGAGGCGAGAGCGCACCGTTTCTCGAGCTCCGCGCGGGTCGAACACGCGACGCCCAGGTGGGCGAAGGGGCCGAGCGGCCGGTCCACGCGGCTGGCCTCCATCAGGACGACAACGAACGGCCTCGTGCGATCGCTCAGCCAGGCGATCTCCATCTCGGGGTTCGTCGTTTGGGCGCGGCGGTGCACGACCTCCATCTTCGCGTACCTGGCGTAGAACTCGATGCTCCGGTCCGGGTCGGTCACCTCGAGGGCCACGTGCGTCAGCCCCGTATCAACGAGACCCCGGCCTCGTCGCCACCGGAACAACGGAGCCACCAGGCCGCCGATCGTGGCACCGACAACGACCGTGAAGCCGAGCGGCCCGAGATGCTCGAGCGGACCTGCACCGATCGCCCGGTTCATGTACATCCCGAGCCCCAGAAAGAAGACGCCACCCAGGAGCGCCCCGATCGCCGAGCTTCGGAGCAACGGCCTCATGCGAGCCTACTCGAGCGGGTGGCGGGAAAAATAGGATCGCGTCTCCCTCCAGACGATCCCGGATAGCAGCAGGAGGCCTATCAGGTTGGGGAACGCCATGAGCGCGTTCATGATATCCGATAGCAGCCAAACGACATCCAGCTTCGCAACGGCGGCTACGGCGATCACAGCTACGAAGGCGAGGCGATAGGGAAAGATCGCCTTCACGCCGATCAGGTACTCCAGATTCCGTTCGCCGTAGTACGACCAACCGAGCATCGTGCTGAAAGCGAAGAAGGAGAGACAGACCGCCACGATCACGCCTCCGATCTCTCCCGGGAGTCCGGTGCTGAACGCTTGCTGGGTGAGGTTCGCCCCGTCGAGCCCGCTGGTCCACGACCCGGTGCTGAGGATCGCGAGTCCGGTGAAGGAGCAGACGACGATCGTGTCGATGAAGGTCTGAGTCATCGAGACCATCGCCTGCCGCACGGGCTCGTTGGTCTGCGCCGCCGCGGCGGCGATCCCTCCCGTGCCGAGCCCCGACTCGTTGGAGAACACCCCGCGAGCGACACCGAAGCGGACGGCCTGCGCCACCGTATAGCCGATCGCCCCGCCGCCGGCGGCCATGGGAGTGAACGCTCCCTGGAAGACGAGACGGAGCGCTTCGGGCACCTGGCCGATGTTGAGGAGGATGACCAGTCCGGCACCGCCCATGTAGAGAACGATCATCATCGGCACGAACACAGCGGTGAAGCGACCGATCGACTTGATCCCTCCGAGGATGACGGCGCCCACGCAGGCGGCGACCACGAGCCCCGTAAGCCAATGCGGAATCGAGAACGAGCGGTTGAGGGCATCTGCGACCGCCTGGGACTGGACGCCGTTTCCGATTCCGAACGCGGCGATGGAAGCGAAAACGGCGAAAAAGACGGCGAGGAGCTTTCCGAGGCCTCCCCATGGAATACCGTTCTCGAGATAGTACATGGGACCGCCGGACTTCTCTCCGCGCTCGTCAGTCTCGCGAAACCGAACGCCCAGGACGGCCTCGGAGTACTTCGTGGCCATCCCGACCAGCCCGGTCATCCACATCCAGAAGAGCGCTCCCGGTCCACCCGCCGCGATTGCCGTGGCGACCCCGACGATGTTCCCCGTCCCCACCGTCGCGGCGAGCGCGGTCATCAGAGCCTGGAAGTGCGAGATGTCCCCTTCGGCGCCCTCCTCGCGGCGCTTGATGAGGGCCAGCCATAGAGAGTGCTTGAGCTGACGGAACTGGATCCCGCGGAGGAGCAGTGTGAGATAGACGCCCGTCCCGACGAGGAGGATGATCAGGGGCGGGCCCCAAACGAAGGACTGGACGTCAGCCAGCATGCGGTGCTCCCACGATCGGTTGGCAAAGTCGGGTCAGGATCGCACATTGCCGGCCGTAGCAGGCTCTGCGCGGGAACGTGTCTGCGAGTGCCGCGAAACGGCCCGGCCGGCCCATACTGGGCCGACGTTCTCGGAGCCGTCAACAATCTCCCGGGGCATTCGGCTCCAAATCGGGGGTTCATGCAGGCGAATCGACCTCGGCGTGAGCCGGCAGTACTCCGCGAGCTTCTCCCCGCGATCGAGCGCGGCCGTCACATCGCGATGCTCGCCGCGACCGGGTCCGGACACGAGCTCGTGTTCAAGGCGGCAGCCCAATCGGACTGCGCGGCAGACGAAGGAACCCGGGCGTTGATCCTCTCGCCGACTCGGGACGCTGCGCTCAGGCTCGCGGCCGCCATCGCCGGCGATCCAACGGACCGCCCCCTCGACCTGATCGTCTGGCCGTCGGCCGGAGGAGTGACCGAAGCCGCCACCGCTCAGATAGTGGTTGGCACTCCCGTCTCGCTGCTGAGAGAGATCCGCCGGGGCCGATTGCCGACATCCGGCGTGACGTTGATCTGCGTCGACGGGGCCGATCAGATGGTGGCGCTGGGCGAGTGGGGGTCGGCCGAGGCTCTCCTCGACACCGCGGGGTCGGAGGCCCGGAAGATCGTATCGAGCACCTCCTTCGAAGGGGACCTGGCCGACCTGCTTAAGCGGCAGCTGGGCCGCGCACGGCGCTGGCCCGAGGAGCTTTTCTCGGACGAGTCGTCCGGAAGCGGCACCGGCGGCGCCCGACCCGAGACACTCTGGTACGGAGCCGCGGCACGCGAAGAGGAGCGACTGGACCTGCTCGCGGCTGCACTCGTGAAGGCGACGCAGAGGGCAGCGCCCACCGAGAAGGCCACCGAGAAAGAGGTGGCCGCATCCATCGTCGTCTGCCCCGACCTGGGGTCGGCGGAGCGCGTGCGCTCCGGCCTTCGCTCTCGGGGCGTGCCGGCTCACTCCCTCGATACGGAAGCGGAGCCGCCTGCCGGTTGCACGCTGGTGACCACGGTGGAGGTCGAGACGGAGGGAGAGTATGGGGTCTCGGTGCGCTGGAGCCTCCCGACGAACCTCGAGGCCTACACGAAGAGAATGCCGGCAGCCGCCCAGCGGATGACGATCATCGACGCGCTGCACCTGCCGCAGCTGTCGCTCATGGCACGCCGAGCGGGATGGGACCTTCGGCCTGTCACCGTCGCTCCGGCAGTGGAAGGTGGCTCCGTGGAACGCTTTCGACAGACCGTGCGGGATCGCCTGCAGGCGGGAGACGTGTCGGCCGAGCTCCTTCTCCTCGAGCCGCTGTTGCGGGAACAACCGGCCTCGCTGGTGGCAGGAGCGCTAGCGGCGCTCCTGCGGGAACGACCGGAGGCCGAGGGGCCGGCGGAGGGCGGGGCGACGGAAGCCCCAGCGGCCGCGGTGGCACGTGCGTCCCGCGAGGCGGTTCTTCCCGCGTGGACCCAGATCTTCATCAGCGTCGGGAAGCGGGACGGAGCGGGACCCGGAGACATCGTCGGGGCGATCGCGGGCGAGAGCGGGGCCTCGGGAGGGCAGATCGGAAAGGTGGAGATTCGCTCCAGCTTCACGCTGGTCGACATCGACGCGGAGATCGCTGATCTGGTGATCGATAGGCTTCGCGGGGTCCAGATCAAAGGCCGGACGGTGGTGGCTCGCCGCTCGCGGGAGGCCGGCGGCTAGGAGCCTGTCCGAGTTACTCGGCGGGGCGAGGCTTCTAGAGCGAGTCCTTGAGCCCCTTTCCGGCACGGAAATTGGCCGTCGTGCTCGAGCCAATGCGGATCGCCTCGCCGGTGCGCGGGTTGCGCCCCGATCTCGCCTTGCGCCGGCGAATCTCGAAGGTGCCGAAGCCGGTGATCCGTACCTTGTCGTGGCGCTGGAGCGCCCGGGCAATGATCCCTTCGGGAGCGTCGAAGAGGGCGTCCACGCACCGCTGAGCTTCAGCCTTGGAGATGCCGGCTCGGTGCGACAGCGAGTCGATGAGGTCGGTCTTGTTCACGATCGCTCCTCTTCGTGAAGTTGCATGAAATGCGGTTAGTGGAGACGGACGGAGCCAGGTTAGATGGACCCTCCAAGAGCGTCAAGCACACTATTGCCTGGAGATCAAGCGGCCATCTACCTGGACCCGCAGCGGTCCGCCGGCGCAATGGACTTCCGGACCCTGCTCCAGCGAAGCCTGTGGATCATGCTTCTGGTCGGGATCCTAACGGTGATCGGGACGCTCGCGTTTCTGCAGTTCCCTGGGTGGACGCTCTCCGACGCGCTGTACATGACGATCATCACCCTGTCGGCCGTCGGCTACGACGAGGTGAGACCCCTCAACGATCAGGGGCGCTTCCTCGCCGCGTTACTTCTCGCCGGCGGGATCACCTCGATGGGTCTTTGGTTCGCCCTGATCACCTCGGCGATGGTCGAGATGGATCTCACGAACGTGATTCGACTTCGAAAGACCAGGCGAAAGATGATGCAGCTGAAAGACCATATCATCATTTGCGGCGCCGGGCGCATGGGGCTCCAGGTGATTCGGGAGCTGATTCATGCCGGCGTCCCCTACGTGGTGATCGAGCAGGACCCCGACCGCGCGCACGAGATTCGGTCGATGCGGGACGACATGCTCGTCGTCGAAGCCGACGCCACTCGAGACGAGTCCCTCGACGAGGCGCTGATCTGGACGGCCCGCGGCCTGATAGCGGCCCTTCCGGATGACATGGCGAACCTTTTTGTCTGCCTGAGCGCCAAGGGGCTTCGCCCCGATCTCGAGGTGGTCCGCATGGCCTCGATCCTCCTGCGTCCCCAGGTGGTCAGCTTCCTGGACGTCGTCACCGGAGACGAGGAGTTGAGGCTTCGCCTGGAAGAGCTGGCCGTTCCCGCCAATTCGCCTCTCGCGGGCCAGACCCTTGCCGAGGCCCAGATCCCCCTCAAGACGGGGCTCATCGTCATTGCGATCACACATGCCGGCGATGATGGGGCGTTCATCTACAATCCCGGCCCCGACGAGCAGATCCGCGCCAACGACGTTCTCATCGTGCTCGGGGGGCCGGAGCAGATCGATTCGCTTCAGGAAGCCGCGCGCGCCTGAGCGGTCGGGGCCCGGCCGTTCGTCCGCCGGAGCCGGCACTCCGCGGCCGCGAGAGCCTCTATACCGGCGACCGGTCCCGATCGTTGCCGGAGCCCTCACCGTTATCGTCATCTCCTGGCTCGGACTCACCTGGGCCACTCTCCCATCCGTCTCCAGGTACGCCGAGAGCTGGCCCGACACGACGGCCTACATGCACATCCGCATCGCCGAGGCGGCCCGAAGAGACGAACCGTTAGAGCTCCGTTACCGTCCGGTGGCTCTCGTCGAGGTACCTCGCTCTCTCCGCCGAGCGGTTCTCGTTTCGGAGGACGCGGCTTTCTTCGACCACTCGGGCTTCGACTGGTACGAGCTGCGGGCGGCGATCCGGAAGGCGTGGCAGGAGAAGGAGGCACCCCGAGGCGCGAGCACGATCACCCAGCAGTTGGCGCGGAACCTCTACCTCTCGCCCCGACGCAGCCTGAGCCGGAAGCTCCGGGAAGCGCTCATCACCCGGCGGCTCGAAAAGAAGCTCTCCAAGAATCGGATCTTCGAGCTCTACCTGAGTGTGATCGAGCTCGGCAAAGGCGTCTTCGGTGTGGATGCCGCGGCTCGCCATTACTTTGGCGTGCCTGTCTCAGGCGCCTCCGCCAGCCAGGCCGCGATGCTCGCCGCCACGATCCCCTCCCCGCTTCGCGACAACCCAGCCACCGACACGAGACGCTTTCGTTGGCGGACCGACCTGATAGCGGGACGGGCGTTCTGAGGCACGGGCTCCGTTGCGGCGCCGGCTTCGAGGCTGTTGATTCGGTGAACTTCACGTGAACCGGGCGGGAGGCGCCGGATGAACACCCTGCTGGCCGTAGTGATCCTATACCCTCTCATTCTCCTCGGCGTGAGCCTCTGGAGATCGAGAGGCGTGAAGAGCCACGACGACTTCATGGTCGCGGGGCGGGCGGTGCCGGTGCCGCTGCTCGTCGGCACGCTCGTCTGCACGTGGATCGGCTCGGGATCCCTGTTCGGAGGCGCCGGTCTGGCCTACCGGACCGGGATCGCGGAGCTCTGGTTCAGCTCGGGGGGCTGGCTGGGGCTAATCGTCGCGTTCTTCCTCGCCGCCCGGGTTCGTCGAATCGCCGAGTACACCGTCCCGGATCTCCTCGAGAAACGCTACAACGCGACGGCTCGGGTCCTGGGGACGATCGCGATCATCCTCGCGTACGTGACAATCGCGGCCTACCAGTTTCGGGGAGGCGGCTGGATTCTGAGCATCGTCTCCGATGGCGCGATCAGTCCTGAGACGGGCATGTACATCACGGCCGTCGTGATCGTGCTGTTCACCGCGGCGGCGGGGATGGTTTCGATCGTTACGGTCGACGTGTTCAACGGGATCATCATCACGCTGGGCGTCCTCTTCGCCCTGCCCTACATGGTCTTCGAGCTCGGCGGCGTGGGTGCCGTGACCAGCGCCCTGCCGGCGCAGCACATGGAGCCGCTCGGCGGCCACAACGTGCTCTGGGTCTTCGGGGTGGCCGCGCCCACCTTCCTACTGATCCTCGGCGAGAGCGGCATGTACCAGAAGTTCTTCTCCGCCAAGAACGAGAGCGCGGCAAGGAAGGCGGTCGTGGGGATGGTGGCGGGCATCGTCATCATCGAAGTCGCTCTCGCCCTGCTCGCGATCGTCGGCCGCGCGGCGTTCCCGGACCTGATGGAGTCCACGTCGATCGTCGGGCGAGCGGGCTCGGAGACGGTCATCCTCTACATCGCCCGGCACGGTTTGCCAATAGCCGGCGCGGCGATCCTGCTCGCCGCCGCGGTCGCGATCGTGCTCTCGACGGGCAACACCTTCCTTCTCGTCCCGTCGACGAACGTCAGCCGCGACCTATATCAGCGCTTCGTAAACCCCGAAGCCTCCGAGCCGCGGATGTTACTCGTGCAGCGACTCTCCATCGCCGCTTTCGGAGTCCTCGCCCTGCTGCTCATCACCCAGTTCGACACGATCCTGGCGATGGCCCTGTACGCCTACTCACTCGTGGGAGCCAGCCTGACCCCGGCGCTAATGGCGGCGTTTCTCTGGAGACGTGTCACCGTCGCCGGAGGCGTGGCGTGCCTGGCCGGAGGCCTGGTCACGCTGCTCGGGATCGCGGTCCTGAGCCGTCTGGGAACGGACTTCTCCCTCACCCTCGGAGGCACCGCGTTCGACTTCGCGAGCAGCGACTATATCGTGATTCCGGGAGTGCTGGTCTCCACCGGACTGATGGTCGTGGTAAGCCTTCTCACGTCACCTTCACCGAGGGAGAAGTGGGAGCCGTTTTTCGTGCCGCCGGGTGAGGGACTGGAGGGGGCGATCGAGGAGGAGCGGCGACACGGCCTGGAGGGCTGATCTACTTCCTGTCGTCCTCCATCTTGCGCTTCAGCTTCTCCAGCAGCTCGTCGCCCTCAAACTCGTAGCGACGAGTGCCGAGATCGTCGAACTCCGCCTCGAGCTCCGGGTCATCTCCTCCGAGGTCGCGCTCCACCTCGTCGCGGGCCGCCGCCAGATCTTCATCGCGCGTCATGCTCTCTTCCACGCGGTCGAAGGCGCCCGCGGCGCCTCCGGAGGCTTCGTTCAGCCGCTGGCTCGTCTTCGCCCGTCGCTCACGCATCAGGAGCGCGTCTTTCTGCGAGCGGGCGCTCTTGAGCTGCCGGGTCATCTCATCGATCTCGACCCGCTTCAGCTGTAGCTCGGCCTCTGCCGCCTCCCGCTTCTGCAGTAGCATCTCGGCCCGTGACTTGTGCTGCTCCGCGAACCGGACCGCGACCTCGACCGTCTCCGTATCGCCTATCGTGTTGGCCTGGTCGGCACGGCGCACCGCGTCTTCCGCCCGCTTCAGCTCCGCGACCCGGCGCGCCTCCATCCCCTTGACCTGCCGCTCCAACTCGGGGAGTCGGGTCTTCGCCTCGACGAGCTCCTCGCGCATCGCGTGGATCAGCCGTTCGACATCCTCCTCGGAGGTGCCGCCCATGCGTTCCTCGAGGCTGGAGAGCGCGTCGTCCAGGGCCTGTCTCAGCTTCTTGAACATGGGCTGAAGTCTAATCGAACGGGCGGGAGTCCACCACGGACGTGAGACCATCGCCGAGGAGGATTCCACGGGCGCGAGGATCTCACGCGCCAGAGGATCCCGGCGGTGTATACTGAGGAAGCCGATTCAGCCGACATGAGGTACGGGGCGCCGACGAGATGAGCGAGAGCACCGCGAGGGTGAACACAGGGATGGCCGAAGAGGGCCACAGCCGACGGGAGGTGTTCCCCGTGGAGGGTATGCACTGCGCGGGCTGCAGCGCAGCTGTCGAGCGTGCGCTGAACAAGCTCGATGGCGTCGAGGCCTCGGTGAGCCTCCCGGCGGAAACCGCGACGATACGATACGAGCCCGCGCTGGCGAGCGTGAGCGAGCTCCAGAAGGCCGTGGAAGACGTCGGATACACGCTGCTCCGGCCCCCCGAGGCGGGCGCCGAGCCCGGGGCGATGGAGCGCGACCGCCTCGCCCGGGCGGAGCGGTATCTGGCTCGGGCTCTTTATCGCATGCGGCTCGCGTGGCTCCTCACCGTCCCCGCCATGATCTGGATGATCCCCGAGATGTCCCTCGGGGTGAAGTGGCCGAGCCCGCTGGCCTTCGATCTCGGAATGACCTTGATCGCCGCCGCCGTTCTGACGATTCCGGGAGCGGCAACCATGCGCAGCGCCTCCATGTCGCTTCGCCACTGGGCGCCGAACATGGATGTCCTTATCGCGCTCGGAAGCGGGGGGGCGCTCGTGACCGGGGTCGTGGCGATCCTCCACGATCTGGGAGCGGCGCCGATGTTGATGAACTACGCGGGCGTCGGCGCGATGATCATGGCGATCCATCTCACGGGCCGGTTCATCGAGGCCAAGGCCCGCGGCCGGAGCTCGGCCGCCATTCAGCGGCTGCTCTCGCTGGAAGCCCGTACGGCCCGGGTGCTTCGCGACGAGGTCGAGGTCGAGGTCCCGATCGCGGAGGTCCGGGTCGGCGACGTGATGATTGTGCGGCCGGGAGAGAAGGTCCCGACGGACGGCGTGGTGGTCGACGGACGGAGCGCGGTGGACGAATCGCTGGTCACGGGTGAATCGATGCCGGTCGAGAAGGGCCCGGGCGGGGCCGTCGTGGGGGCGACGGTGAATCGGGAAGGCGCGCTTCGCGTTCGGGCGACCGGCGTCGGCGAGAACACCTTCCTCTCCTCCGTCATCCGCTCTGTCGAGGAGGCCCAGGGCAGCAAGGTGCCGATTCAGGAGTTCGCGGATCGCGTCACCGCCATATTCGTGCCGATTGTCATGGCCATCGCCGCGGCCGCGCTCGTCTCCTGGCTCGCCTTTCCCGACTTCTTTCACTCTGTGGCGACGGCAGCATCCGAGTTCCTTCCGTGGGTGGAACCCGGCATGGGGCGGGTGTCGCTCGCCCTGTTCGCGGCGCTGGCCGTGCTCGTCATCGCCTGTCCCTGCGCGCTGGGTCTCGCCACGCCGACCGCGCTCATGGTCGGGACGGGGCTGGGCGCCGAAGAGGGCGTGCTGGTGCGGGACGGAGCCGCAATCCAGCGGCTGCAGGAAGCCGACGTCATGGTGTTCGACAAGACGGGGACGCTCACGGAAGGGGCGCCCGCCGTCACGGACGTGGTGCCCGCGGCGGGCTGGACCGAAGAGGATCTCTGGGGAATCCTGGCTCCGCTCGAGAAGCTCTCGGAACATCCCCTGGCCCGGGCCATCGCCGCGGCGGCGCCGGAGGCTTCCGCATCGAGACCGGACGTCACGGACTTCCGGGTCGAAGCCGGACGGGGGGTCTACGGCACCGTCGGCGGCCGGCCTGTCGTCGCCGGCAACGAGCGACTGATGCATGAGGAGGGAATCGACCTCGCGTCCGTGGGCGCAGGGGCCGAGGCACTCGAATCACAGGCTCGCACGATAGTCTTCGTCGCGGTGAGCGGCGTGGCTGCCGGACTGGTGGCCCTCGCCGACCCGGTCAAGGAGGGCGCCGCGAAGGCCTTGGCGGCCCTTCGGGAGCTCGGCCTCGAGACGATCATGCTGACGGGAGACAACGAGCGTACGGCGGCGGCGGTCTCCGCACGGCTCGAGATCGCCTCGTGGCGTTCGAGCCTGCTGCCGGACCAGAAGCTGGACGTCATTCGAGAGCTACAGAGCGAGGGCCGAACCGTCGTGATGGTCGGCGACGGAATCAACGATGCGCCGGCCCTCAAGCAGGCCGACGTCGGGCTGGCGATCGGAAGCGGGACCGACATCGCCATCGAAGCGGCGGACATGGCCCTGCTGCAGGATCATCTGGCCGCCGCGGTCCGCGCGGTGCGGCTGTCTCGCGCCACGTTCCGGAAGATCCGACAGAATCTCTTTTGGGCCTACTTCTACAACACCGTGGCCATTCCGGTCGCCTTTCTCGGGCTGCTCCACCCGGTGATCGCCGAAGCGGCGATGGCGTTCAGCTCGATCACGGTGGTCACGAACGCCAACCGGCTGCGGAAGATCGATCTGGGAGACTAGAGAGTCGGATCGCGCCCGCTCTCATCCTGCTGGCCGTCCAGGTAGAGCCCCGTAACCCGATTCACGCTTCCGTCGGATCCCCGGTCGAATCGCAGCTTGAAGGAATTCTCGTCGTCCAGCACGAACGTGTTCTCGGAGATCGCGTGCAGCCGGCGCGGGCTCTGGTTGGCTGCCCCCTCCCTGTAGTAGTAGAGGGCCCCGTCACTCATCTCGACATGGCGGTCGCCGTAGTCTCCGGCGTACTCCCGCAGCAGCTCGGCCGGCAGCGTCGGCGGATCCAGCAGTGCCCCGACCCACTCGAGCCTCCAGCGGAAGCGGTGTTCCTGTTGCGAGCCCGGCGGCGAGCGCTCGAGCCCGTGCCGGTACGCCTGGCCAGCGGCCTCCAATTCGCGCATCGAGATGTGGGCCGCGGCCACCTGGTCCCAGCCGGATAACCTATCGGGATGCTCCGGCAAGAAGCGCCGGTAGAAGCCGACGGCTTCCTCGAACCGCTCCAAACCGATGAGCTCCCGCCCGACACTGTCGAGGAAACCCCACTCGTCCACGTGCCACAGCCCGATTCCCTTATCGGCATCGGACAGTGAAGCGTAGTACTCGAGTCCGCTCGGGAGGCCCGAGGAGGCGATCGCCTCGACCAGGCGCTGCCGCGGCGATTCGTACGGCTCGTAACCCAGAAAACCGTACGGGGAGTATCTGTCGCCGATCAGCAGCTCGGTGAGCGCCGGCGCGGCCGATTCCAGGGTCTGGGAGTTGCCCAGGAGGACGACCGCCATTCCTCGGTCCGGGAACGCGACGTGGTAGTTCGCGGCGCCCTCGTTGTTGCCCGTGTGGAAGAGTGCGCGTCCGTACTCGGACTCGACGAGCCCCCAACCGAGGCCCCAGCTCGCCCGCGACACGTCGCCGGGGGCGATTCGCTCCCGGGAGAGGGGCCCGAACATCCGGACGTGCTCGATCGAAACCTGCGGGGTGGACAACTCCTCACGGCCCGCAGCCGACAGCCCCTCCCCCCTCATGACGGCGGCGAGGAACTGCGCGTAGTCCTCGACGGTCGTCTGGGCGGATCCGGCGGCGTTCGCCTCCTCCCGTCTCTGCTTGCCGATGGGAGCGAGGAAGTGGTCGTGGTCGACCGCGTAGTCGTCCTCGAACGACGGCAGGAAGACGAAGCTCGTCCGCTCCATGCCGAGAGGCTCGAAGATCCGGGCTCGCGCCAGCTCCTCGACGCTCTCCCCGGCGATCTCTTCCACGGCGAGCTGTAGGAGGTAGATGCCCTCGCCCGAGTAGCTGAACCGCTCTCCAGGCTCGAAGACGAACTGCAGGGTTCCTTCCGGCGTGAACCATCTCCAGTTCGGCAGGCCCGTCGTGTGGCTGAGTGCCATGCGGGCCGTCAGGGTGGCGTGGAGCTCGTCCCCTTCCAGGTCGCGATAGAACTCGTACTCGGGCAGGGCTTTCGGAAGGTAGTAAACGAGCGGCCGATCCAGATCCAGGAGCCCCTCGTCGGCGAGCTGCATGACCAGGTAGGTGAAGATGGTCTTGCTGAACGAGAGCGCCGCGAACACGGTCCGATCCGTGACCGGCTCCAGGGTCTCGGTGCTCTTGACCCCAAAGCCGTTCGTGTAGACGACCCGCTCGTCGTTGATGATGGCGACCTGAAGGCCGGGCAGGCGCGCGCCGGCCATGATCTCCGGGATCTCGGCCTCGATCGCGCGAACCGAGATGTCGCTCCCGTCAAGGTGATCGATCCGTGTATCGGGCTCTCCGCAGCCCGACGCCGCGAAGCCAATCACGGCGAGGCCGACTACGGCGATGTACGGTGGGACCCTCACCAGGACGTCGGACACTCAGTCGGTCCCATCCTCCCCGGCCGCCGGCTCCTGCTGGTCTTCCTGCGCGGCATCGGCAGATCCCGCGTCTTCCGCTCCGCCGCCCGGGCTCTCGGCAGGCGCCACTCCCGCCTCGCGCTCGATGAGCCCCCGGTGAGCCTGGTACTCGGGCCGTCCGGCTTCGTCGATCAGGCCTGCCTCCACGGCCGTTCGAAGCCGCTCGGCGTACCTGTCGGCCGCTGCCACATCTCCCACCGCGACGGCGGCACGGCGCCCGAGGAGGAGCGCGAGTAGATGGCTCTCGTCGTCTGCGAGGATGCTCTCCGCAATCGAGGTCGCGGTGTTGCTGTCGCCCATGAGCAGATGTAGCAACCCGACATGGAAGAGCGCATCGAGGTCGATCTGGTCCGGAGGCACCTGACCGTAGGCCTGGAGCGCCATGTTGGCGAATTGGCTCGCCTGTCCCTCGTTGCCAGTCTCCTGCTCCCGCATCGATCGATCGAAGAGGCGATCCGCGGCCTCGCGGGGCGACATGGAGGCCAGGTCGGGCATCCCGCCAGCTCCGCCACCGGCGCCTGCGCCACCCTCAGCGCTCGGCTCCGGCAGCCCTCCGGTTATCGGCCACGAAGGAGAGCACCCACGGGAGGTGCGCCGACAGCGGCTTCGAGGCCCGCGGCGCTGCCGGCTGTCCGCAGTTGCCGCAAAAGGCCGCGCCCGGCTTCAGCTCATGGCCGCACTTGGGGCACCCGCTCTTCTCGCCGGAAACCGGGGCCCCGCACTCCGAACAGAACTTCCCCGAAGCCTCGGCCCCGCAGGAGGAACAACGCATCTGAGCTCCCTTCGTTTGATCTCGTTCAACCGCCCTCGTCCCCGTCGCCACACTCGACCCAGCGTTGTAATTTGCGGCCGCCTCACCGTGAGCGGGAGGCCGTCGGTGATTCCAACTCCGAAACCGGAGCTCATATGAAGACGCGCTACCTGGGATTGTTGGTCGGGGTGTGGTACCTGCTCGCCCCCTTCGTCTGGGGCTATCCGATGGGATTCCTCTGGTGGCACAGCATCCTGATCGGCTCGGTCATCGTCGCCGTCTCCGCCTCGTACATGATGAGCTGGAACCGCGGCGGCTCCTGGGTTCTGATCGCTGCCGGCGCGTACAGCATGTTCTCACCTTTCCTTCACGACTATCTGACCAGCCAGTTCGCCTTCTGGAACGACCTGTTCTTCGGTGTGATCACGATCGGGCTGGGTGTGGCCCTGGGTGGCGCCGCGATCGAGTACGGGGGCGAGGAAGAAGCGCCCGCCGGCTAGGTGCCGCGAACCCCGCCACAGGTCAGCACGATCCAGCCTCTACGCAGGTGAGCATACGGGCGAACTCGGCCCCTTCCTCCGCGGTCGGTGGGCTTCCCTCGATCTCGTACCGGCCCGCGATGAAATAATACATGGTCCGGGCCCGCTGATAGGCAGCATCCCGCGCCCAGCCGTCTGCCGCGAACAGCTTGGCCGTGGCCGACAATCGCAGCTTATCCATCAACTCCACCGCTTGACGCGCCGTTACATTCTCAGTCGCCCACGTCCGCATTGGGAGGTCGTAGCGCCCGAGATCGTGCTTCCGGATGAGGTCGAGTACGGCTCGGACCCGGTCTTCCAGTCCTGCCACATGGTCAAAGTTCGCAACTTCCTCCGGTGTGGGTGCGCAGGTCTCCAGCCAGTGTTCGATCAAGCGCCGAAGGAACTCTTCCCGGTTCTCGAAGTGGTAGTAGAAGCTTCCCTTTGTGACGCCCACACGACGGCAGAGCGGGTTGACCTCTACTCCCCCGATGCCGCGGGCTCGCAGTAGTTCCAAGCCCGCGTCCAACCAGTCCCGCTGCTCGAGCAGTTTTACTGTACGCATAGGCACGTTAAGCGCACTTGTGTACGCAACATACTGTTTAGTATAATGAAACCGTTCGAATTCTACCAGATCGCCCCAGGTTAGCCGTTCGATGGCCTGCGCCTAGAGGTAACAGTCGAGTAGTCCATAGTTCCTGAGCAGTGACGGCCTGGAGACGGCCTGGTCAACTTTGCGGATCTACGAGTCCGGGAGGTAGGTACCATGCAATATTGCTCTGTCCGTCAGTTGCTGCCCTACTCCGTCGCCGCTCTCTTCCTCGTCTTCGCGCTTTCGGGCTGCGTCAAGGACGATCCGACCGGCCCTGGCCCTGGCCCTGGTCCTGGTCCTGGTCCCGGCGATCCCCCCGGTTTCACGGCGGCCGATGGGATCAACGGCGGACAGATGTTCGACCGGTTCTGGGCTTCCGAGACGGGCTGGGATTTCGGCTCGAACGCCGACCACTTCGGCCAGTTCTCGGACTTCTACCGCTGCAAGCAGTGTCACGGCTGGGACCTGCTGGGCAACGCAGGAGCCTACATTAGCCGGTCTCCACGAACGACACGGCCGAACGT
>JBDHIM010000221.1:0-5210 GCA_039587445.1 Gemmatimonadota bacterium | reverse complement strand
CGACTGATAAGCCTCTATCTGGTAAACGGATAGGGGCTTTTTGGCAGGTAGATCCTAGATCGGCAGTGTCAAGAACAGTGACAAACAATTGGCGCCGCCCGCTGACAATCCGGCGCCACTAAAGGCTATTCAGCGTAGCGCACCTGGCTCTTGCGCAGCAGTGCAGGCTCTAAGTTGTTCTATGAGCTGATCTCGTCCTCCCAGGAGCACCCACAGTCTGCTTGCTCTGCATCAGCAGTCGCACAAGCTTTCCGCGTCGTGACGTAATCCTCTCACCGGCGAGCATGGATACCATGGCGTCCGTTCTTCAGCGCCTAAGGCAGCGCAAGATCGTCGAATGGGCGATCGCTTACGTTGCCGGGGCGTGGCTCCTCCTCGAGCTACTTGGCTTTGTGGCCGAGAACTTCGGCTGGCCTACCGGTATCGTCCGCGGCGCGACCGTGTTCCTGGGCATCGGTCTCTTGGTTACGCTCGTCCTCGCCTGGTATCACGGTGAGAAGGGACAACAGCGCGTGACAGGTCCCGAGCTGTTGATCATTGCCGGTCTTCTGCTCGTGGCAGGCGCATGGGCAGCCTACGTCAGTAAGGATTCAGAGCCCGAGGAATCCGAGACTGGCACTCCACCGACGCTGGCGATCGACCCCCGCTCCATTGCTGTTCTGCCCTTCGAAAACCGGAGCGCCGGAGGCGAGAACGCCGCATTCTTCGCCGAAGGGATGCATGACGACATCCTCACGACGCTCGCGAAAATCGGTGGCTTGAAGGTGATCTCCCGCACCTCCGCGATGAAGTATCGCGCGACAGAGAAGAGCATCCCGGAGATCGCTGGTGAGCTTGGCGTGGCAACGGTGCTGGAGGGTGGCGTCCAGCGGGCCGGAGATAGGGTGCGGCTAAACGTGCAGCTGATTGACGCCGAAACGGACCGGCACATGTGGGCGGAGACGTACGACGAGGAGCTGACCACCGCGAACATCTTCTCGATCCGTAGCGACATCGCTCGGAAGATCGCTGCGGCTTTGCAGGCGACGCTGGCGCCTGAGGTGGCGGAACGGATCGAGGTTCGGCCGACGGAAAGCTTGGAGGCGTACGATCTCTACACCAGGGGGCGCTACCTGGCCAACCGCTCGCGCACCCGAAGGGACGTGGAGAGCGCCGCAGATCTCTATCGAAAAGCCATCGCTGCCGACCCGGCGTACGCACCGGCGCACGTAGACCTAGCGGGCACGTATCTCGTTCTATGGGGCCAGGGCTCCCTGGCGGCGGAGGAGGCCCTCCCGAAGGCGCGAGCGGCTGTGGAGAGGGCGCTCGAACTCGATGAGACGCTCGCGGAGGCCCACGCTGCCCTTGGAAGTGTTTTAGTAGGGGAGCTGCGCTTCGAGGAGGCGGAACGGGAGTTCGAACGTGCGCTGGAGCTGAACCACGGCTCAGCGAACGTGCACCTGCCGTACGGCCAGCTTCTCCTCGAGTTGGCGCGGTACGATGAAGCAGTGCGCCAGGCGCGGCGGGCAGTGGAGCTCGACCCGCTCTCCATGGCGAATCGGCTGTTTCTAGCCGCCAGCCTTATGTTCGCTCGTGACTATGAAGCTTCGATCACCGAGTCGCTGAGGATCCTCGACGTCGAGCCCGAAAACTCCGTCGCTTACTACGTCCTCGCGGAAGCGTTCACGCTGAACGACCAGCATGAGGAAGGGCTCGCAGCGATCCGTCGCTCGATCGAACTGGATCCCGAGGATCTCTTGGGCCCGCCGCTACTAGCGTGGGTGTATGCTCGAGCGGGGCAGCGGGAAGAGGCGCTCAAGACGCTGGAGCGGGTCGAGTAACAAGGTCCGATTCTCAGGGAGATCGCGATCGTGCACGGGGAGCTTGGCGACATAGACCGCGCGTTCGCATACCTGGATAGAGCGTTCGCCAATGACCCGGGGAACCTCTCTTACCTTAAAGCGGACCCGATCGCCGACTCGCTCAGGGACGACCCGCGATTCGCCGAGCTACTCAAGAAGCTCGGGTTAGAATAAGCTGCCGATTGACGCCTTTCCGCCGGCCGTTCCTTGACCAGAGCCAGCGACAGTGCCAGCGCCCACGCGCGTCCACGGGCGCTGACGGGCGCACGGGAAGGGAAGTAGCGCGGATTCGGGCGCCCACCAGCGCCGGCGCGCGCCCGTCACCGGCTTTGGGAGCAGGGGGTCGCCGGTTGGCTACGCTCGCCTACGCTCGGTCGCCGGTCAGGCGAATCCGGCCGCCCCGACTGATAAGTCCCTATCCAGCAGTCGGATAGGGGCTTTGTCTTAGGTCAGTTCTAGGTCTCGAATGGGCTCGCAGTGACATATGTTTGTCACTCTTTACGACACTGTCCGGGTGGCCCACCTGCCTTCCCGGAATAAGTGCTCCCGCCTCGCAGCAGGGGGCTAGATGTGAGGCCCCCGAAGGAACCGCCCCCTGTGGACCTCTGGCTCGTAGGGCGGTTTCCGCTGAGGCGCCCGCCCCGGGCTCTTCGCTACTGCTCCATGCTGCTATTGAAGATATCGCGATGCAGGCGCCAAACCCCGTCAACGTACTTCCAGGCCACTATGTACTTGCCGTGATCGACGTGCTCTCCGTCGGCACCCGTGATCGCCCAGGAGCCTACCTCGATGGCCACTCCGTTGCCGCTGCGCACCTCGATCGTCTCGAGCGCGACCTGTGATCCCACCAGACTCTCGATGAAGCCCTGCAGCACGATCGCATCATCCGTGTAGAGGGCCGCCATCGCGGCTCCATCGCCGGCGTCCCATGCAGCCGCAAACGCGGCGTCCGCTTCCGCGATCCCCGCTTCGGCGGACGGCATATCGGCTGCGGCAGCGGCTTCGTCGCCGGCCGGTTCCTCGTCGGCGGCCGGCGCACAGGCGGGGGCGGAAATGATCAGGATCGCAAGGGCAAGAACGGCGACTGGCACCTTCATGGAAGACCTCCGCTCAAGGGGGGACTATCGCTGCTGACATAGTAACTATAGCACACGTTGAGGATTCGCCCGATAGACTCTTGGCAGTATTCTCCTCAGCGGGCAGGGGCGGATCGCACTGAGGGCAGGACTTGGCGTCTTCGTTCACGTCGGGTCCGCAGCTACGGCTAGCGGCAGTGCCAGCGACAGTGCCAGCGCCCACGCGCGCCCACGGGCGCTGACGCGCGCACGGGAAGCGGAATAGCGCGGATTCCAGCGCCCATGAGCGCCAGCTGACACTAAACTTGATACTGCTGGCCAAAGGGGGCTGTTCGGGGCCAGCGACCCACTGCTCTCCCGGCTGCAGCGCAACCGACTTTCACGCGGACGAGCACCCCTGTCCTCCACGCTCCTGATCTCGTCCGCGCAGAGCCGCATCCCAGGGCCCTGCCGCGTGACAGAGGTAGCGCCTGTCGTCGGGGCGGACCCCTCAACCTCTCGGGGTCAGCATGAGCTCACGGAAAGGTGGGTAGTCGCAAAGTTCTGCACACGAGTTATGGAGTTCCTGCCCGAAGTGATAGCCTTCCTGGATGGCGCGGCATTGTCGACGAGCCGGCGACCATGAAGCGGCATGATCTGCAGCCGAGCTCGCTGAAACCGTGGCATTTCTGACCACGTAAAGCGACCAGGCAAGCCGGATCCGCATTTCTCGTCACATTGAGGGTCTCTTCATGCGCTTGGTCACCGTGCTTCTCGTAGCCCTGTCACTGGCTGCACCTCTCCGAGCGCAGCCGACATCATTGAGCGTCGCAACGATCGCCGCCCCTGAGGACTTCCGAGAGGTCCGGGAGATCATCGCCGGACGAGTTGCCTCCGGCGACGCGCCCTCGATCGCCGTAGCGGTCGTGCGGGACAATCAGATCGTCTGGCAGGAGGCCTTCGGATGGGCCGACCGGGAACGGGAGATTCTTGCCACGCCAGAGACCATCTACGCGATCGGGTCGTTGTCGAAATCGGTCACGGCGACGGGGATCATGGTCCTCGTCGACCGGGGGGTACTCGAGCTCGACGATTCCGTTGAAAAGTACCTTTCCCCGGGAACGATCACGGTCCATGAAGGAGACGGTGCGGACGTCACAATTCGGCGCGTCCTCCACATGCGCGGCGGGATTCCTCACGGCTGGGCGACGTACGGCGACACCTTCGATCCGCCGACGATCGTCGAGTACCTGGGCTCGAGCGGCATCGTTGTGTTCCCACCGGGCGATGTCGAGATCTACTCGAATAACGCCTACGGAGTTCTGGAGGCGGTGATCGCCGGGGCCACCGGCCGGGACTTCGGCGAGTTCATGCGATCCGAAGTGTTCGGACCCCTCGGCATGCACAGTTCGTTTGCCACCCTGACGCCGGAACTGGTCGATGTCGCGGCGGCGCGCTACGAAACGACAGGAGCGAAGCTCCCGTCCGCGCAATACCACTTCATCCCGCAGGGCGGAGCGGGCGGGTACATGAGCATCCACGACCTTGCCCTGTACGCGTTGTTTCATCTTGGGAGTTCCAACTCCGATCTGAGCCCGATCCTGACCGGTGAGACGCTGGAGCGGATGCACTACGAGAAGGACATCGATAATCCGGAGTCGATAATGGCCTTGGGATGGGGTTCGACTTCGTTGGAGGACGATGTCCGATGGCTTGTGACCAACGGGAGCATCGGTGGTGCCAACTCGATGCTGACGCTGATCCCCGAAGAGGGACTTGCCGTAGCAGTCCTGACGAACATTTCCTCTTCGAGCCTGGCCGACGCGACCGCGATCATGATCGCCGATGCCGTGATCCCTGAGTTCGGCAGGCGGGCCACAAGCGTCATCCAGGCCTACGAAGAGGCGAACGCGCCCATCCCGTTCGAGCCAGGGCCGGACCTTGAAGGCGAGTGGCGCGGTCGCTTGGAAGATGGGGAGAACAGCGTGGCCATCGCGGTTACCCTGAACGAGAACGGCGGAGCTTCGGTACGGTTCGGTGAAGACACTCCCGTCGTCATCGAGCGCCTCATGCTGCTCCAAGAGAGTCGGATCTCGGGTAGCTTCTTGGGCAGGCTCCCCGGACACCCGGTGTTCGGCGCGGAGCACTCGATGGAACTGACGCTGCGGTCGGGCGGGGGCACCCTGTACGGCCATGTCACGTCGGGAACGGATACCGAGGTGGGGACTCTGTCGATCCCGTTCTACGTGCGGCTGGAGAAGGCCAAGTAATCGGCGAGGGTTTCAGATGCTCTTTCAAGACTGGGGAAACGGAT
>JBDHIM010000220.1:0-2899 GCA_039587445.1 Gemmatimonadota bacterium | reverse complement strand
GTGCACCTCGCGGCCTACGTGTCAAACGCCGCGTTGACCGCCGCGTACGCTGCGATCGTCTTCTTCGCCGGCTACCTGGTCCTCGAGGGAGCCTGGCGCGCGATCCTCAGAACGAAGCTGGCCGCCAACCTGAAGGCGATCCAGGTGCACACGACGACGGCGGAGCGGCGGGGGCTGTTTCTGCTCCGACTGGTCGCCCTCGCCGCCTGGATCCTGCTGGTCTCCTCGCTCCTCGGCGTCGCCGACACGCTCGTCGATGCGTTGTCTTCGGGGCTGTCGGCGGGCTTCGATGTCGGATCGGTCACGATCTCCATCGGGAGCGTCCTCGCTTTCCTGATCACCATCTGGCTCGCGATCATCGTCTCCGGCATCATCCGAGCCCTGCTCGCCGAGGACGTCTTCCCGAAGACCCGGCACGCCCGGGCGGCCGACACGATCTCCACGGTGGTCTACTGGGCAGTTCTCTTGATCGGATTCCTGTTCGCCGCGGCGGCGGCGGGGTTCGAGATCGGCAGGTTGACGCTGCTGGCCGGCGCCTTCGGCGTAGGCATTGGCTTCGGCCTCCAGGACGTGGTCAACAACTTCGTCTCCGGTCTGATCCTCGCGTTCGAGAGGCCGATCCAGGTCGGCGATATCGTCGATCTCGGCACGCTCCAGGGCACCGTCAGCCGCATCGGGATGCGCTCGAGCATCATCCGGACGTTCCAGGGCGCCGAGGTCGTCGTCCCCAACTCGAACCTCATCTCCAACCCGATGGTCAACTGGACGCGGTCGGACCGCCTCCGCCGGGTGGAGATCCCGGTCGGCGTCGCCTACGGCACGGATCAGAGGGAGGTCTTCAACGTGCTGATGGAGGTCGCGAAGGAACACCCGGATGTCCTGGAGCATCCCGAGCCATCCGTTCTCCTGCGAGGCTTCGGCGACAGCTCCCTCAACTTCGAGCTCCGCTTCTGGACCTACCGTTTCGACGGCTTCCTGCGCATCCAGAGCGAGGTGACGCGTGTGATCCTCGACGCGCTGAAGAAGGCCGGCATCACGATCCCGTTCCCGCAGCGCGACCTCCACGTCAAGTCGGTGGCGCCGGGAGCGAGGGAGCCCGTACCGGAGCTGGAGCTTCCCACCTTCTCCGATCCGGGCGAAGCCTGATCGAACAGCGCCTCTGGGCTCCGCCGCGCGCGACCACGTAAGTGCAGCAGTCACAGTTGGTTGCAGGCCGCCCGGAGTGGACGACGGGCTCACCCGACGACGCCCGGCCGGCGAGGCGACCGGCGAGGCGACCGGCGAGCGGACTCTGGCGGGTGGGGCACTTCCCGACAGCGCCTTTCGCTTTCCTTTACACGGGCTTAGGTGTTCCCCCGACAGACGGGATTCGCCCGCGCCGCTAACTTGGTTTGGGCTACGATCCGCGCACGCCGTAGCTACAGGTATCGCGCGCGTTTCCGGTGACCCACCGACCAGGTGTTAAGGGCTCATGACAGCCGGGACCGAGGACGGTGCCTTGGGCGACCGTGGGCGCGGATTGTCGATACGATAGATGTCGCGAGGGCGGCGCGGAGAGCTTGACATGGTCACGGAATCCCCTCCTTTGACGAAAGAATCCCCTTCGGAACCGTCGGAGGTTCCCCCGAACATCCACCGGCCTCACCAGCAAACCGTGGAGGTCGTGTCGGACTCCGGAGAGGGTGCCCAGAAGTGTGGGCAGATCTTCGGAACTGTCTGCGCGAAGATGGGGCACGGCGTCTGGACGGTGGAGATCATCCCCGCTGAGATCGAGCCTCCGGCCAGGATCCCGGCAGGCGCCAGCGGCAACCGCATCCGGATCGGCACCGGGCCGGTGACCAACTGGGGCGACCGCACCAACCTCATGGTCGCCTTCAACGAGCAGGTGCTGCTCGCACGCCACCGTCTCGACGCCCTGGAGGACGACGCGGTCGTCCTGCTCGAGGACAAGTGGGCGACGCACGCCGACGAGGAGATCCGGGACGAATGGAAGGCCGCCATGGAGGAGCTGTCGGCCTTCTCCTACCGGGTGATCGAAGTCCCGATGGAGGAGCAGTGCCTGACCGTGGTCGAGGATCCGCGGCGGGGGAAGAACATGTTTGCCCTCGGGATGCTCGCCTGGGTGCACGACCTGGACCTGGAGCTCGTGCGCGACCAGATCGCACACGCCTTCCGCCGCAAGTCGGAGGAGGTCTACCAGCGCAACGTCCAGCTGCTCGAGCTCGGCGTCGACTGGGCGCGGGAGAACCTCGACTTCCGGATCGAGGTGCCGCGCGAGCCGACCGATCAGGAAATGATCGTCATGAACGGCAATCAGGCGATCGCCCTGGGCGCGATCGCGGCGGGGATGGAGCTGGCGGCCATGTACCCGATCACTCCGGCGACCTCGGTCTCCCATCACCTGGGCGAGGTGTTCGAGAGGTTCGGCGGCGTCGTGCACCAGGCGGAGGACGAGATCGCCGCGGCCGGCGTGGCGATCGGCGCCTCGTACGCGGGGAAGGTGGCGTTCACGATCACGTCGGGGCCCGGGATGGCCCTCAAGACGGAGTTCCTCGGGCTGGCCGTGATGACGGAGACGCCCCTGGTCGTGGTCAACGTGCAGCGCGGCGGGCCGAGCACGGGCCTTCCGACCAAGGTGGAGCAATCGGATCTTCTGGCCGCGATCTTCGGCCAGCCGGGCGACGCACCGCACGTCGTGCTCGCCCCCGCCACGATCGAGGGCTGCTTCCACTCGATGATCACCGCCAGACGGATCGCCGAGACGCTGCGCACGGTCGTCCTCGTGCTGACCGACGCGAATCTGGCGACGGGAGTGCAGCCGTTCGCGCGGCCCGAGCTGGACCCGGCCTGGCAGGCACCGCCGCCCGACCTCTCTCCGGCGCCGGAGGGTACGCGCCCG
>JBDHIM010000059.1:0-13807 GCA_039587445.1 Gemmatimonadota bacterium | reverse complement strand
GACGCAGATCGCGGGCTTCCTGATCCCCTCGCTGCTGTCGCGCCGAGCGGCGACGACGGTGGAGCTGGCCGACGGCCAGACGTTCGCGATCGCGGGCCTGGTGGACAACTCGATGGCCAAGGCGATCACGAAGGTCCCGATTCTGGGGGACATCCCGATCCTGGGCTACCTGTTCAAGTCGGAGGAATTCCGGCAGAACCGGACGGAGCTGTTGGTGCTGGTGACGCCGCGGCTGGTCCAGCCGATGGACGAGGCACCGCCGCTGCCCACGGGCGAGCCCGATACCTGGCAGCGCAACGACGATCTCAAGATCGACAAGGCCGAGCCCTACGACTGGAAACAGCCCTGGGGCCTCCAGCAGAATTAACACCGGCGGAAGGGTTGTTGTCGTGATGAGACGTAATGCGCGCGAAGGCGCGGGGTTGGAATGAGCAACGATACGACAGGATACCAGGGCACCAGCTCTCGATCGCCGGTGAAGGCGGCAGTGATATCGCCTGATCCGGCCTTCCGGGAAGCGCTGACGTCGATACTCGCCAGTCGAGACATCGGCGTGCTTCTCGCCCTCGAGATAGATATGCCCCTCACGGAGGTTGCGGATCCGGAGTTGGATCAGCTCAGGCGCGCGGCGCCCGGGCTCGTATTCCTGGATCTGGAGGAGAACCCGCACGTCGGACTGAAGTTCGCGGAGTTTCTCGTCGAGTCGTCGCTCGCGACGGCGCTGATCGGCGCGGGGACCAGCGCCTCGCCGGAGCTCCTGCTCTCGGCGATGCAGGCCGGTGTTTCGGAGTTCTTGACGAAGCCGGTCACGCCGGAAGCGGTCGTCTCGGCCGTCGAGCGCGTGTGGCGGAAAACCGGGAAGAAGATCGATCAGACGCGCCGGGCACCGGGCGAGCTCTTCGTGGTGTTCGGTGCGAAGGGTGGATCCGGAGGCACGACGCTGAGCACCAACCTGGCGATCGAGATCCACCGATTGAGCCGCAAGAAAGTGCTCCTCGTGGACCTGGACCTAGAGCTGGGCGAGACGGCGCTGCTTCTGGGGGTTGAGCCCCAGTTCAGCGTGGTCGACCTGGTGCGGAACTTCCATCGCGTGGATACCGGGCTCCTGGCCTCCTACATCGAGCGGCACGAGTCCGGGATCGAGCTCCTGACCGCCCCGTTCGAGCCGGCCGATTTCGAGGCCGTGAGCGGCGACCGGGTGCGGCGGATTCTGGAGTTTCTCAAGCAGCACTACGACTACGTGATCGTCGACGCACCGAAGACGTTCAACCCGGCCACGTTGGCGGCCTTCCAGGAGGCGGATGAGGTATACCTGGTGGCGACGGCCGACCTTCCATCGATCCGCAACCTCACGCGGAGCATGCCGCTCCTGCGCAATGTGCGGGGACGGAAGCCGCTCGATGAGTGGCTGCGGCTCGTCGTGAATCGATTCGAGCCCGATCTGGAGATTCCGATCCCGGAGATAGAGCGGACGCTGGCCATGAGCGTCTACTGGACGCTCCGCAACGACTACAGCGCCGTCATGGCGTCGATCAACCACGGCAAGCCAGTGGTCACTGAGAAGAAATCGGTATTCGCCAAGGACGTGCGTGGCCTGGCCGCCAAGATCACGGGCGTCCCCGTCGAGAAGCATTCGAAGTTCCTCAAAGGGCTCTTCGGCCCGTTTCGCAGTAACGGACGCAGTCCGGTCGTCGAACGTCTCGATGCGACGGCTGCGTCTTCTGAAACGAAGGTGAAGGCAGATGAGTGAGTTCGATCGGTTGTCAGATAGCGGTTCGATCCCGCTGATGGACCTGGACACGGAGTTGCCCTGGGAGCGCGCGGCCCGCACCGCGCTAGAGGTGGACGCGGACCTCGATGTCCGCGGCGGCGGCTCCGAGTTTCAGGAGATACGCACGCGAGTGCACCGAAAGCTGCTCGAGCGGCTGAACCTCAGCACGCTCAGCACGCGCGACGAAGAAGAGGCGGTCACCGAGGTTCGGAAGATCGTCCGGAGCCTGCTGGACAGCGAGGCCACGCCCCTCAACCTCGAGGAGCGGGAAGAGCTCGTCGAGCAGGTCCTGCACGAGGTCTTTGGGCTGGGGCCGCTGGAGCCGCTGGTCAACGACCCGAGCATCTCCGATATCCTGGTCAACACCTTCGACCAGGTATACGTGGAGCGGGACGGGAAGCTGGAGCGCACGGACGTGTGCTTCAAGGACAACCGGCATCTGGTGCAGGTAATCGACCGCATCGTCTCGGCGGTGGGCCGTCGGATCGACGACTCCTCGCCGATGGTGGATGCCCGGCTCCCGGATGGCTCACGCGTCAACGCAGTCATTCCGCCGCTTTCCATCGACGGCCCTCACCTGTCGATCCGGAAGTTCCGCAGGGACGTCCTGTCGACCGGCGACCTCGTGCGAAACGGCACATTCAATGAAGCGATGCTGGAGCTGCTGCAGGGGATCGTCCGAGCCCGGCTCAACGTGCTGATAACGGGTGGTACCGGCTCCGGTAAGACGACGCTCCTCAACGCCCTGTCGGAATCGATTCCGACCAGCGAGCGCGTCGTCACGATCGAAGACTCCGCCGAGCTACAGCTGCGACAGCCGCACGTCGTCCGCTTGGAGACGCGCCCGCCCAACATCGAGGGCAAGGGCCAGATCGATCAGCGTCAGCTCGTCATCAACGCGCTCCGGATGCGTCCGGATCGGATTATCGTGGGTGAGGTGAGAGGATCAGAGGCGATCGACATGCTCCAGGCGATGAACACGGGGCACGACGGCTCGATCACGACGCTCCACGCGAACACCCCCCGCGATGCCCTGGCCCGCCTCGAGACGATGGTCTCGATGGCGAACCTCAATCTACCCGAGCGAGGCATGCGCCAGCAGATCGCAAGCGCCATCGACATCGTCATCCACGTCTCCCGACTCGCCGACGGGAAGCGGAAGTGCACTCAGATCGCCGAGCTCGTCGGGATGGAGGGAGAGGTGATCACGATGCAGGACCTCTTCACCTTCGATCGGTTCGGCATAGACACCGACGGCAGCGTCCTCGGCAGCTTCAAGGCGACGGGAATCCGGCCGCGTTGCGCGGATCGTCTTCAGGCGTACGGCATCGACCTGGCCGAGACGCTCTTCGCCAACGCCGACTACGGCTTCCCGAAGGAGAAGGCAGGATGAGCGGGATTCTGGGCCAAAACGGCATCGTCGCCGTTGCCCTCTTCGCTTCCATCGCGCTGGCGATGCTGGCGCTCGTGCTGGCGTGGGAGGGTATCCGGCGACTGCAAAAGCAACGCTCTCTGGTCACGCAGCTCCGTGCGCTCGGAAAGCCCGGGTCGATCGCCGTTGGAGGCGCCAGCGGACTGCTGAGGGCCGTCGAGAACAAGGGGCCCGCATGGGCCGAGAACATCCTGCTCCGTCTCCCCCACCAGAGGGACCTGAAGAACTTTCTCGAGCAAGGGGATGTGGGCTGGACTGTCGGGACTTTCTTGATGCTGACGGTGGGTTCTGCTGCCGCCTTCGGCCTCTCGGCCATGGTACTCATGCCGGCTCCCCTGCCGCTGGCGACTGCGGCGATCGGTGCGGTGATCCCGTACATCTACGTCTCGAGGCGGCGGACGAAACGCTTCGCCAAATTCGAGGAGTACTTTCCGGAAGCCATCGACATTCTGGGCCGGGCCATCCGAGCTGGACACGCGTTCTCAACCGGTCTGGAAGTCGTGGCCGAGGAAGCCAATGCTCCCGTATCCGACGAATTCAGACAGGTGTACGAGGAGCAGAAGTTCGGACTCCCACTTCCCGAGTCGCTGCTTTCGCTGGCCGATCGCATCGCGATTCTGGACGTCCGGATCTTCGTGACAGCGATCATGATCCAGCGCGACTCGGGCGGTAATCTGGCCGAGATCCTCGACAACCTGGCTTACGTGATTCGTGAGCGTTTCAAGTTCCGCCGGCAGCTGCGGGTGCACACGGCGCACGGAAAGATGACGGGCTACGTCTTGGCCGTCGCGCCGCTCGTCGCCGGTATGGGCATGTACATGCTGAATCCCGATTACATGGGCGTTCTGTTCACGGAACCCGGAGGCCGCCTGATGCTCGCCGTCGCGGTGTCGCTTCAGCTGTTCGGCTTCCTGGTCATCAGAAAACTGGTGAAGATCAAGTTTTAACGACGAGACGCGGGTTCGAGATGCGAGACATCCGAGCCCTCTGCACTGAGAATGGCGCTTCGTTAGGACGGGAATGATGACGTTACTGGTGATATTTTTCTCAGCCATGGCCGCGGGCCTTTTGGTCGTCGGCTTCGCCAACCTGCTTCCGAGCCAGACCCGCGTGATGAAGCGGCGGCTGGCGGTTCTGCAGACTGGAGCCATGAGCTACCGTGAGCTCCAGGAGCAACGCCGTCGTCAAGCGAAGCGGGAACGGTTCGAGACGCTTCTCTCGACGCTCGGTACGAGGGTCAGTGACGCCGGCGGCACCAGTATGTCGCAGACTCGTCAGTGGCTCGCGCACGGCGGGTACAGAAGTGAGCAGGCGGGCACGATCTTCCTGGGGATGCGCGTCACGTCCGCCGCGCTGGGCATCGCGTCGATCCTCCTTCTTTCAGCGGTGGCGCAGCTGTCGTTTCAACAGATACTGATGTTGGCGGCGATCGGCGGCCTGTTCGGCTGGATGCTGCCCTATTTCATAGTGAGCCGGAAGGTACGCAAGCGGCAGGACAGCATTCGCCTGGCGCTTCCCGACTCACTCGACCTCATGGTCGTTTGTGTCGAGGCCGGCCTTGCCCTGAACCAGGCGATCGTGCGGGTGGCAGAGGAGATCGACCGCGTGAGCCCCGAGATGTCGGAGGAACTCACGGTCGTGAACCTGGAGATACGGGCCGGAACGCCACGCGATGAAGCGCTCCGCCACTTCTCCGAGCGAACGGGCGTGGAGGACGTCAAGGCCTTCGTGAGCATGCTGCTGCAGACGGACCGGTTCGGCACGTCGATCGCTGACTCGCTCCGCGTGCATGCGGACACTCTGCGCACCAAGCGCAGACAGCGCGCGGAAGAGGCGGCGGCGAAGCTCACGGTCAAGATGCTGTTTCCACTGATCATGTTCGTGTTTCCCGCTTTCTTCGTCGTGCTGCTGGGGCCGTCCATCTTCCTGTTCCGAGACTTCTTTGGTGGAGGGATCGGGAACTAGGAGGGCTGCGGCTTCGTGAGTAGAGCTCCGAAACAGCTCTCCGTTCGAAACGTCGAGCGGGGAAGCGAGCTGGGCGACCGCATCGGTCTTGCGGATCGGTGGTGGCCGCAGTTGAAAGGCCTTATCGGGCGGGCGGGATTGGAGGAGGGTGAGGGGCTGATGATCACGTCCAGCCAGGGCGTGCACATGTGGTGGATGAAGTTCCCGCTCGATGTGGCGATGCTGGACAAGGACGGAAAGGTGGTCGCTTTGTATCGCGACCTCCAACCGGGGAAGCGAACGCGCATGCACTGGGATGCGCACTACGCTCTCGAGTTGCCCGTCGGGTTGATCGACGAGAGCGGGACTCGTGAGGGAGACGTGCTGGAATGGGAGGCAGGCGAGGCCTGATCTCGCGCCAACCCCGAGCTTCTTCTTCGATCGCACTTAAAATGCAGGGCAGGGAACCGATGAACATGACGAGCGCAACCGTCGAGATCCAACCGGAGGAGCGCGAGGCCGCCGCCACTGGAGCGCCGAGCTTGCCGATGACGCTCGAGCAGACGGGACTCTCCGAATCCTTCGTCTCGGAGCTCCTGATGAAGGCCCTGTACGTCCAGGGCTCGAGAACCGGGGACCAACTGGCGGCTTTCATCCGGCTCTCCTTCACGATCCTGGACGACCTGCTTCTCACGCTGCAGCAGCGACGACTGATCGAGGTGCGCGGCACCAAGGGCAAGGGTCGCCGTGGATACACCTTCGCGCTGACCACCGAAGGCCGTGACCGCTGCCGCGAGATCATGACCACGAGCAGGTACGTCGGCGCCGCTCCGGTGCCGCTGGGGCAGTATTGTGCCATCGTCGAGCATCAGAAGGTGGAGGACGCCGAGGTCGACGAGCAGCAGGTCGCCGACGGCCTTGACCACCTCGTCCTACACGACGACTTCCGGGAGTCGCTCGGTCCGGCGATCAACTCCGGGCGCTCGCTCTTCCTTTACGGCCATGCGGGGAACGGCAAGACCGTGCTCGCCGAGGCCATTGCAGAGATGCTGGGCGACGCCATTTACATCCCGTTCGCGGTAGAGGTGGACGGCCAGGTAATCCAGATATACGACCCGGTGTTCCACGAACCCGTCGACGAAGTGGGTGGTAGTGGGGATCTCGACTCGACCTGGCTGGACCCGGCGCCGGAGTACGACACGCGCTGGGTGCGCATCCGGCGCCCGGTAGTGATGGTGGGCGGTGAGCTCATGCTCGACGATCTAGAGCTCCAGTTCGATCAGCTGTCCGGCGTATTCCGTGGTCCACCGCAGATGAAGGCGAACGGCGGAGTGTTCATCATCGACGACTTCGGCCGCCAGCGCGTCCGGCCCAGGGATCTGCTCAACCGTTGGATGGTTCCCCTCGAGAAGCACGTGGACTTCCTGAGCCTACCCATGGGACACAAGTTGCCGGTTCCCTTCCAGTGCCTGTTGATCTTCGCCACCAACCTCGATCCGGCGGAGCTCGTGGAGGAGGCCTTTCTTCGCCGAATCCGGTACAAGATCCTGGTCGACAACCCCACGCGGGAGCAGTACACCGAGATCTTCAAGGAGGCGTGCGAACACCGGGGCCTCCCGTACACGCCGGATGCCGTCGACTTCGTGTTCGAGGAGTACTACTCGAGGCCGCACCTGCAGGAGCGAGCCTGCCATCCGCGAGACATCACGAACCATCTGATCGACATCGCGCGCTACAAGAGACGCGATGCGGAGCTCTCGCCGGAGCTGCTACGCATGGCGTGCGATGCCTATTTCCTCGACGTCGTCGACGCGGGGGCCGAGATTGGTGCCGAGAATAACGGCGGTCGCTACAACACCGGCTCATCCCTGGAAGAAGGTCGGAGCGGAGCCGGCCCTGACGCCCGCAGTCAGGATCGCCTCGAGATGGGCAGGTTCGACAGTTGAGGAAAGGTTAGCTGCATTCGGTGCATCTCGGAGGAGGCCCGCGAACGGAGGACGGAGTGACTCATGAGTGAGATGCCAGCTTCTCGATCGAAGACCTGGATGGAGCGCATGGGGCTCACGGTCGAGGAGATCGAGCGCTCGGCTCCTGCCTCGGGTGAACAGTCTGCATCGATTTCGTCGGGCGGCCCCGCCGTCCCGGGCGAAGCAGGCGCGACGCCGCTCGCTCCCACTCCTACGGCTGCCGCGGCCACGAGCTCCAGCGAGATCCGGGCCGCATACAACGGCTATCTTCTTCAGCAGGAAGACGCGCTGGACGAGGGAATCGAGCGGCTCCGTGAGGAAGCGCTCCGCGTCGCGAGAATCGACGCTGATGCCGGAGTGCCTCAGGCGGACGTCGAGGGTCGCTCAGAATCTGAGGCGGAGCTCGTGCAGCGTTGTCAGGCCTTCTTCGAGCGATGGCAGTCTCACGAACGGCGCCGCGTCGATGACATCGTCGCCACGAACGAGGAAGCGATCTCTGAGAAGCTGGGGCTGACCTCGATTGCGATCGACCGGTTCGAGCGGCTGACCAACGACATCATCCGGCTGAAGGCGCGGGTCTCGACCCGCCGCCTCGAGGTGGCGCGCGAGCTCAGCCAGAGCGACGAGTCTTCGAAGGAGCGGGGCATCCCGACGAAGATCTACATCGCGGCCATCGGCTTTCTGGGACTGGTGGAGTTCTTCGCGAACGCACCCGTGTTTGGCGCGCTGCTGCCACGCGACCCGCTGACGGAGCGGCAGATACGCCTCGTGGCGGAGACTTCGGAGGGTTGGCTCGCCGGGGCGCAGCGGGTGTTCGCGCAGCTCATCCTTCGCCCGGATGCCGCCCTTCTTGCGGCCGGCGTCGTCACTTTTCTCTGCGTTCTGGCCCATTTCTTCGGCCACTCGCTTCGAGACTTCGTGGTCAAGCGGGACCAGGAGGCGAAGCGGCACGCCGTGACCACGCGGTCCGTCACGGAGAACGTGGTGCCGATGATCCTCGGCGGGACCGGTCTCGTTCTCGTGCTCGCCGTGCTGTTCGTCGCTCGCGTGAAGTTGGGCGAGGTCGGTGAGGAGCAGTACCAGCAGGATATCGCGGTCGTCGAGGAGCTGAGGCGGAACGCCGGCTGGCTGCGGGTCGACGGGGACCTCCTCGCGGCCAACGAGCAGGCCAATCGCGCGGACGACATGGAGGCGGCCGCGACGGAGCTTCGTGAGTACGCTGCCTCGATGAGCCGCCTGAGCTGGCCTATCCTCCTGCTCAACACGACCCTCGTCCTCTGCGCGATCTCGGCGGCTTACTTCCACCGTCGTGACGACCGACGCGAGTTCTTCAACGAGAGCCCGTTCGAGGAGGAGCGGTCGGACCTGATCGGGGCCGCCGAGGACTCGGCGACGGAAGTCACGACGTTGCTCGCCGAGCTCGTGCGCAGGATACGAGTCCTCAAGAGCATGATGGCGGCGAAGCCCCTCGATAACTGGCGAAGCGTATCTCATCAGCTGGAGGCGGTCGTCGCGCTCTATCGGGCGGAGAACGGACGCGCGCGAGGCGTGGACGCCCGGACGATTCCCGCTTTTGCTCAGGCCGTAGATTTGAGGATCGAGGTGGATGAGGACTATGAACGTGACCTGATGGCCCGAGACCCATTAGAATACGAGCGAGAGCGCCAGTCGCTGAAGGATCGATTCGAGCAAGTTCGTCAGCGCTTCGTCCAGGAGGCTATCGCCGGGCATGGCTGAGAAGACGGGTTGGAGAGGCAGGGGACGCGAGAGGGTTGGCCTGTCGACCGCCATCATATCGGCTCTCACGATGAGCGTCATGAGCGCGGCCTGCACGGGCGGGACGGCTGCCGACAAGGAGGATGAGAGCGGGCCGAGCCAACTCGCGCTGTTCGTCTTCGATCGTTCTACCAGCATCGAGGACTACCAGCTGGAGCTCGCGCAGCAGCTCACCAACGATCGGCTCTCGGCGCTGCGGCACGGCGATCACATCGCTGCTTTCCAGGTATTGCAGCTTTCCCTCGCCGAACCTCCACGCCGCTGGTCTCAGGCGGTGCCGACGAGGGAGTTCGACGACATGGAGATCGCGCGCGACTCGATCACCCTCGCTCGTTTCCTTCGAGACGCGAAGGACTACCTGAGGCCCTTCTCACAACCGGCCGACCGAGACAACATCACGGGGACCGATCTTCTGTCGACGCTGCACGACGTCGGCGAGGAGATCCGTGCCCATCCGCAGCATGCACCCACTCTATACCTGTTCTCGGACATGCTTCAGTCGAACCGCATGATCGACATGGAGGGGCTCCGCCGAATGCCCAGGGCCGGCTGGGCGGAGGCCGCGGCGGCCAACGGTATGCTGCCGGACCTTCGAGGTCTGTGCGTGGTCGTCGTCGGCGCTCGAGTCGATACCGAGTCCGCACAACGTGTGAAAAAGTTCTGGAGTGACTATTTTGAGGCGACGGGCGCAACCTTGAGCGGCGAGAACTACATGCATCGTCCGGTCAGCGTGCCTTCCGGACCCTGCCCTGGGATTCAGGAGTAGGGGTGACTCGTTCACGGCGGACGTGGACACAACAAAGGAGCATGGAATGAACCGAAAGGTCCTCTACCTGATCGGGATCGTCATCCTCCTCATATTCCTCCTGATGCAGTGGCTGTAGGCCTGGCCGGCTAGAGCCCAGGCCCAACCCGGCTCCCATCTGACCAGCTGCTCCGCCTGTAGCTAGCGGGCGGAGCAGCAGTTCATCCGTGAATCATCTCCGGCGTTCGGCGCCGGCCCCATCCCGCCCCGGCGGTTCGCGCCTGGGCGGTACCCACGGACCGGTGAGGCTGGGCGCTCAAGAGGACCATGGTCGCCGCAGGTTCGCGCGGCCGATCGAGACCAGCAGGAGGTTGATGGCGAGGGCGATCGTCAGGAGGATGGCTCCGAGAGCGATCGCGAGACCGAAGTTTCCCCGCCGCGTCTCGAGCACGATCGCGGTCGTCATCACCCGCGTCTCGCCGAGGATGTTTCCTCCGACGATCATCACCGCCCCGACCTCGCTGATAATGGCCCCGAAGCCGGCCGCCACGGCAGCCAGGAGGGAGGCCCGCGCTTCCCGCAATGTGATGAGCACGGCTTCGAGCCGACTCGCGCCGAGGGCGCGCGCCTGGAGTTGCAGATCTGGCGGCACTTCACTCGCTGCGGCGAGGCTGATGGCCGCGACGTACGGTGCGGCAATCGCCGTCTGTGCGAGGATCATGGCGCTCGGCGAGTACAGCATCTCGAAGCCTCCGAGAGGCCCGGAGCGCGAAAGAAGAAGGTAAACGGCAAGCCCCACGACGACCGGTGGCAACGCCAAGGCCGTGTTGACCAACGCCACCGTGGGTCCTCTAAGACGAAAACGAGACAGGCCGATAGCGGCGCCGATCGGAAGCCCCACGAGGGTCGCCAGCCCCAGGGCCGTGCCCGAGATGTAGAGCGAACGGAGCACGATCTCCCAGAGATGCAGATCCCCCGATGTGAGAAGGCTCCACGCCTCGGCCAACGGGTTCATCCCGAAGGCAATCCGGTCGACCAGCCGCAGCGCGCGTCGGCGTGCGCCGGAGGCACCGACCGGCAGAGCAGGCGCGCTCGCAGGGTGGGTCGCATTGGGCCTGTGGGCGTCCCCGTCTCTTTTCCGGGCCGCCTGCTCACCTCCGAGAGGCCGCTGCCGGGAGCCCCTCGGGCACCGCGCGTCGGCATGGTGGAGCTCCTATCCGGCCATGCTTCCAGCGCCTCGACGACGGCGGTCGTGGAATGGAACAGCGGGCGGCCGTGGTCATCCCGGTAGTCATCGATGGAGCGCCGGCCATCCGGCGAGGCCAGCCAGTCCTGGAGCGCTCGGGCGTCCGCTTCCCTCGGCGAGCCACGGACGATGATGACGGAGTAGATGTTTCTGAGCTGAGGGTCTCCCTCGAACAGAATCGCGAGCTCCAGATGGGACTCCATCGCGTAGAAGGTGGAGCGGTCGGTGAGGACGTAGGCGCCTCGTTCGCTGGCCATCTGGAGCACCGGCCCCATCCCCTGCCCGGCTTCCAGGTACCACCTGCCCTCCGGCGCAACGTCGGCGGTCGTCCACACCTCCAGCTCGCGGTTGTGCGTGCCGGAGTTGTCACCCCTCGAGAGAAACGGCTCGCCCGAGTTCGCGATCGTCCGGAGGGCCTCGGGAGCGGAGCTGGAGGAAGCGACGCCGGCTGGATCAGCTGGAGGACCGACGACGACGAAGTCGTTGAACATGATCGGCACGCGGGCCTCCCCGTACCCGCCGGCCACGAAAGCCTCTTCTTCGCTCGGATGGTGGACGATAAGCAGGTCGGCGTCGCCGCGTCTGCCGAGCTCGAGCGCTTCACCGCTGCCGACGGCGAGAGGCCAGATGGCCGCACCGGGAACCTGCTGCCGGAACGCCTCGAGAAGGTGTGCGAGCAGCCCTGAATCCTCGACAGAAGTCGTGGTGGCCAGGAGGACGGCCTCCGAACCGGCGCGGGCACAGCCCACGGCCAGCAACGCCGCGGCCAGCCAGGAAGCCGCGAGCACGCGGCCGCTTCGCTTCATCCGTGCCGTATCCACCGCACCATCTCCGGCAGGCTGGCTCTCTTTCCACTCATGAGGATCGCTACACGGTAGATCCGGCCGGCCAGCCAGGCCGAGCCCAACATCCCCAGCACGAGAAGGCTCACCGAGCCCGCCAACTCGATAGCAGGCACGTGCGAGATCGCCAACCGGGCCGGCACGATCATCGGGCTGAACAACGGAACAAGCGAGCCGATGACCGCCCATCTGGAGTCCGGGCTTTCGATGATTCCGATCACCAGTATGAAGCCCACGACGATGATGACGACCAGCGGAGTCACGACCTGCTGCGCGTCCTGCTCGTTGCCCAGAGAGGCTCCGGCTGCAAGGAAGAGGCCGGCATACAGCAGATACCCGAGGATGAAGTAGAGCAGCGCCCAGGCGAGGAGCCCGATCGGCAATCGCACGTGCGCCAGGTCGACGCCCTCTGCGGCCAGCACTGATGCCAGGCCCGGCAGGCCGTACAAGCTGAGCAGGGCCCCGATTGCGGCCCAGATGGCGATCTGTGTCAGGCCGACGGCACCCACGCCGAACATCTTCCCGAGCATCATCTCCCAGGGCCGCACGGACGACATCATCACCTCGACGACGTTGGAGCTCTTCTCCTCGAGCACTGCTCGGACGATCAGCTGGCCGTAGATCAGGAACATCATATACGTGACGACCGCGAACAGCATGGCCACTATCTGGAAAGCCTCGCGAGATCTCTCGCCTTCCGGCGTCACCTGGACGATCTGGAGGTCGGCGCCTTTGAATAGGCGTCTGGTGTCGATCTCCTCTATCCCATGGTCCCTCAGCCGGGCGGTGACGAGGGCGTCCAGGATTCCTCCGCGCAACTCGCGACCCTGGTGGCTCGAGATGGCACGGCGAGCCAGTAGCCGAACGCTACCTCCCTCTCCGGGATCCTCACCCACGACCAGCAAGCCGTCGAGGCTCGTTGCCAGGAACGCCTCACGAAGTTCTTCCTCGCTGCGCTCATGCTCCTCGTGGAACGGCTGGAGGGTCCAGCGGTCGCCCAGCGCATCGCCGAGGTCACCTGCCACGCGGCCGCTGTAGTCCAGGACGCCCAGGTTCAGGCCCTCATCTCCGGAAACCCCCCGAGATACGATGAATTCGGGCACGAAGATCAGCCCGACGAGGATAACCGGCAGGCCGAACGTAGCGATGAGGAACCACCGCGCTCGCACGCGCTCCAGGTACTCGCGCTTCGTGATGGCCCAGGCCTTCCGGCTCACGAGGTTTCCTCCGCGCCCGGCTCTGCCGCTCGAGCGCCCGCTCGCTCGAGGAAGATCTCGCGGAGAGACGGCTCGGCCAGCTCGAAGTGGCGGACGCGCACGTTCTCCGACAGGGCAGCCGTCAGGATCTCCTGCGGATTCGCGCCATCCGCGAGGCGGATCTCGAAGTAGTTGCCATGGTCGGTGAGGCGACGGACGGAGGGCAGCTGCCGGAGGAAGGACGCGTCACCCTCCAAGCCGAGCAGGACCTCCCGGCGACCCGCAGAAGCCTTGATCTCTCCCAACGGGCCGTCGAGCACTTTTCGAGCTCCCGCGATCATGCAGACGCGATCGCACAGGCGTTCTGCATCCTCGATTCGGTGTGTCGAGAAGAGCACCGTGGAACCCTGACGCTGGCGCTCGAGCACGATCTCCTTGAGCAGGTCCACATTGAGAGGATCCAGGCCGCTGAACGGCTCATCCAGGATGAGGAGATCGGGGCGATGAAGAACCGTGGATAGGAACTGGACCTTCTGCTGCATGCCCTTCGAGAGGGTATCGACTCGATCCGTGGAGCGATCCGCGAGCTTCAAGCGTTCGAGCCAATGCTGCGTCGCGGCCCGTGCTTCGGCTCGTCGCATCCCCTTGAGCACTCCAAGGAAGACGAGATGATCCAGTACCCTCATCCTCGGGTAGAGGCCTCTCTCCTCCGGGAGGTAGCCCACGCGTGATCGCACGGCGTCGTCCACCCGGCTGCCCAGCACCTCCACCCGGCCGCGGTCGGGTCCGATGATGTCGAGGATTATCCGAAGGGTCGTCGTCTTGCCCGCGCCGTTGGGTCCGAGCAGGCCATAGATGGACCCGCTGGGCACGCACAGATCGAGATCC
>JBDHIM010000219.1:0-3860 GCA_039587445.1 Gemmatimonadota bacterium | reverse complement strand
CTTGTAGCACATAATGAACCCGCCGAACACGAAGCCGGCCGCGACAGACGCCGCCACGACCACCGAATCCACCGTCTCGCTGCCGCCCATGGCGCCGGCTGCCTCGAGGGCCAACAACAAGCCGCTCGCGGCGGCGACCGCAGCGAACCAGCCGAAGGCCACCCATGACCACTGTACGTTCTGAAGGTGCTCGGAGTGCATGCTCTAGCTCACGGGACTATGGGAAGGCCTGTCACGCACGGACACTCGCTGGTTCTCCTCGTGGAGACGTGCCCTCTGCCGCGCGGGTACCTTCCGCCGCGTCCAGGGACAGCTCCACCTGCAACACCCCGGCGAAGGTACGTCGGTGATGCGGTGTGGGCCCGAACTCGCGGATCGCGGCCCTGTGCTCGGCCGTGCGGTATCCCTTGTTCGACTCCCAGCCGTATTCCGGGTACCGGCGGCCCAGGCGGCGCATCAGTCGATCTCGGGTGACCTTTGCCACGATCGAGGCACAGGCGATCGAGTGGCACCTCAGATCGCCGCCAACGACGGGCGTGTGCTCCCGCAGACCGGGCACCCGATTGCCGTCCACGAGAAGAAGATCGGGTTCGAACGGAAGGTGTCGAAGCGCTCGGCGCATGGCGAGCGCGGCGGCGTTGCGGGCGTTCAGGCGCTCGATCTCTCGGCAGGAAGCGGCGGCGACACCGTACGCCAGGCACTGCTTCTCAATGATGCCCGCGAGCTCTTCCCGTCGCTTTGCACTCAGCAACTTGCTGTCGACGGCACCCTCGAAACGCTGGCCCCTGTGGAGAGCGACCGCAGCGGCGACGACGGGACCGGCCACCGGGCCGTAGCCGACCTCGTCCACACCCACGACGCGTTGACACCCGGCCGCCCAACCCTCTTCCTCGAAGAGCAGGGGGGCGGTGCGCGGCGCCACGCTAGCTGTCGACCTGCGTGGCTTTCTGAGTGTCTTCTTCGTCCGAACGGGGTTCCTCGGGCTCCCCGGCTTCCTCTTCATCGGCAGCTTCCGCTGCGATCTCCGCCGGAGCCTCATCGCCGACCTCGTCCGCCTCGGCTTCAGCAGCAGCTTCACCGTCCCCGGCGAGCGCGGCCGCGGCAGCCAGTTTGGCCTCCTCCGCCAGACGGGCTTCCTCCACCAGCGCAGCCATCTCGGCTTCTTCCGCCGCGATCTCCTCGGCAGTGGGTGGTGGCGGCGCCTGGGTGGCCATCATCGCTGCCCGGTGCTTCTCGGAGAGCCACCAACGACGCTCGCGCACTCGGGCACGCTTCCCGACCCTCTCCCGCAGGTAATAGAGCTTGGCCCGTCTCACGTGGCCGCGCCGTATGATCTCGATTCCCGCGATAGACGGAGAGTGCGTGGGGAAGATCCGCTCCACTCCGACGCCGCCCGAGATTTTCCGGACGGTGAAGGTCTCGCCGACGCTCGAACCGCTCCGAGCGATGCAGATCCCCTCGAACGCCTGGACGCGCTCTTTCTTTCCCTCGATGACTCGCACGCGCACGCGCACGGTGTCACCCGGGTCGAACGCGGGCAGATCGCTCCGCAGATACTCTCTCTCGATCTCTTGAATCCTGGGATCCATGCCACCGCTCCTATACGGCGAATTTATTCCTTATCCTCGCGCTCCGCTTGCCGGTACGCCCGCCATAGCTCGGGACGCCGCCAGCGCGTCGTCCGTTCTGCCTGCTCCCTGCGCCACTCCTCGATCCGGTGATGATCGCCCGATCGAAGGACGTCGGGGACTTGCAGGCCCCGGTACTCGGCCGGTCTCGTGTACACCGGCGGCGCGAGGAGATCCTCGTAGAACGAATCTGTCGCTGCCGACTCGTGATCTCCCAGCGCTCCGGGGAGCAACCGGACGACCGCGTCGATCACGACCAGCGCCGCCGGCTCTCCACCACTCAAGACGTAGTCGCCGACAGACAGCTCCTCGGTCGCGACCTCCTCGGCCACCCGCTCGTCCACACCCTTGTAGCGTCCGCACAGGAGCGTGAGCTCCTCGGCGAGGGAGAAACGCACCGCGGTCGCGTGGTTGAACACCGCGCCGCGCGGCGTCAGCAGGGCGACCGGTCCTTCCGGCTTCAGTGCATCTCGAGCGTCGAAGAACGGCTCCGGCTTCATCACCATCCCGGCGCCTCCGCCGAACGGCTCATCATCGACCGTGCGGTGCCGATCCACGGCGTAATCGCGGATGTCCACGACCCGGTACTCGACGAGCCCGTCCTGGGCCGCCCGCCCGAGAATGCTCGTGGCGAGCGTGTCCTCGAAGATCTCCGGGAAGATCGTCCAGATGTTGATCCGCACCGGCCGCTGCTCCGCTCCGCCGGCGCTCGTGATCCGAGCGCCCGGCAAAGCCT
Source organism: Gemmatimonadota bacterium (assembly GCA_039587445.1). GTDB lineage: Bacteria > Gemmatimonadota > Gemmatimonadetes > Palauibacterales > Palauibacteraceae. The sequence continues at coordinate 1,496 of JBDHIM010000219.1, read as the reverse complement.
AAAGGTCTAGCAGGCCCGGCGGTGGATCGATCCGAACGATTCCGGCTTCTATGTCGACGCTCTGTATGATCGCCGCGCTGAACGGGATCAACCGCTCCGTCTTGCGATCGCCGCGATCATCTACCACGACGAGCACTGGCTGCCCAGGCCGATCGAACACCCAGTCGACTCGCCCCACCGAGCCCTCCGCATCCTGGACGTCGAGTCCGACCAGGTCGTGGAGGAAGAACTCGTTCTCCTCGAGGGCGGGCAGCTCCTCCTCGTCCAGCTCCAGGATGCAGCCGGCGTAGCTCTCTGCCGCCTCGCGATCGCCGATCTCGGCGAAGCCGAGCCTCCAGCCCTTGGCACTCCAACCGGCCGACGCTCCGGGTCGTCCGTTTCGGGATGCACCAGGAGCTGGCCCTTCATCCCGTGCGCACGCCGCACCTTTCCTACGACAACTTGGCCCATCGTTTCGAAAGCCGTTAACCCGAGCCTCGAGGAGCCCGGCAACCCGGCTACTCTTTCGGCTCTTCCTCCTCGGGCTCTGCCGTGGCTTCCGCGGATTCCTCGGATTCCTCGGCTTCCTCTGCCGCTTCGGCATCGGCAGCTTCGGCGGTTGTCTCCTGTTCAGCCTCCGCCTCTACTTCTTCTACTTCCTCATCGGCTTCGGCGGTGACTTCCTCTTCCGCCTCGGCTTCGGGCTCCTCGGCAGCCTCGGCTTCAACGGCTAGCTCTTCCTCCGCTTCGGCCTCCGGCTCTGCGGCAGCCTCATCCTCGGGCGCCTCCTCCTCCTCGGGGATCTCCGCTTCGGCGGCAACTTCCTCGGCCTCTGCAGTTACATCTTCGGCCTCCGCCGCGCCGTCTGCGGCCTCCGCCACGACATCTTCCGCAGCCTCCTCGACGACCGTCTCTTCGACCTCGTCCGCGATGACGTCCTCGACCGCCTCGGCAGCGTCGGCCGCCGGAGCTGCAGCGGCAGCCGCTGCTGGGGCCGCTGCCGAGGGCGACGGTGTCTTCACCTTCGGCTTCTTCGGCGGCGCCGAGACGCGTTGCGTCGTCTTGTCCTCACCAGCCGGGGGACCGAGGTAGATCACCGCCTCCTCGATCGTTTCGGCCGTCACGCCGGCGTGGAACTTCTCCCACACGCCGGTCCGGCGGAACAGGGAGCGCACGGTGTGGCTGGGCGTCGCTCCCTCGTGAAGCCAGTAGAGCGCCCTAGCCGCGTCCACCCGGACTACCGCCGGTTCGGTGCGCGGATTGTAGATCCCGAGCTCTTCCACCGGAGGGCCGTCTCGGGGGCCTGATTCGTCGGCGACCACGATTCGGTAATAGGGCTGCTTCTTGCGGCCCAATCTCTTCAGTCTGATCGTTGCTGGCATCTCGTTGCTGCCTGTCTCTGTTGTCCTGTCAGTCGTTTAGTCTCAGTTGGAAAGGCCGCCGAAGCCGGCGCCGCCATCTCCTCCGGGAAACCCACCTCCCGGCAGTCCGCCGCCGGGTAGTCCACCGCCGGGCAG
>JBDHIM010000218.1:0-4284 GCA_039587445.1 Gemmatimonadota bacterium | reverse complement strand
GACGAGCTTTGCATTCTGGTGCTTGGCGATCACGTACGCAACGAATCGTCTGCCGCTGCTGGCCTGACGGAGAGCCTTCGGAGAAACACGTGGGCGGGTTCTTGGGCGGGTTTGTTTTGGCTAGGCTAGCTAATCAAGCTCGGAAGGATTAGCTAGGACAGCTAATAAGCCCGCGACAATTATGTAAGTTAAGCAACAACAGGTACTTACATAGGAAGCTTGTAAGGCAGGCGCTCTGGACCAGACTGAGCTATTCGCCCGTCGATAAGCCTGAACTTGCGCGTCAATTGCGCGTCAGGACAATCCCACCTGTCTCGGGTCGGCGCACGATTACCGCCTGGCTCTCGGCGCGAGTCAGGGGCCCAAGCCATACTCCCGCATCTTACGCCACAAGGTGGTCCTGCTCATTCCCAGGAGTTCGGCGGCCCTTGCCCGGATGCCGTTCGACTCCTCCAGGGCCGCCCGGATCGCGGCTCGCTCGTCCGTGCTATCCGAGCCTGTTCGGTACCGCTTCCCCTTCGCGACTGCCGGCCCGGCGTCCGTCGCGCGAAGCTCACGTGGAAGGTGCTGAACCTCGATGCGGCTACCCTCCACACGAATCGCAGCTCTCTCGACCACGCTGAACATTGCCCGGCCAGTCGTGCTCCTGGAGAAGGCGCAGTGCCATCGGGGCAACGGACAGCGGCACCTCGGCGGTGGACCTCTCCCGGAGCCTCGACAGAGCGGCCTCGATCAGGAGCGCGACATCTGTTCGTCGCTCGCGCAGCGGCGGAAGGCGGATCGGGAAAACGTTCAGGCGATAGTACAGGTCGTCGCGGAATCGTCCCGCCGCGACTTCGGCGGGTAGATCGCGATGGGTCGCGGCGATGACTCGCACGTTCACGAGCCGGGGCCGCACTCCTCCCATCGGGGTGACCTCTCGCTCCTGAAGGACCCTCAGCAGCCTCTGTTGGAGCCGGAGGCTCATGTCACCCACTTCGTCCAGGAAAACCGTGCCCTCGTCGGCGGCGGCAAAGAGCCCAAGCTTTTCCTTGACGGCCCCGGTAAAGGCCCCGCGCACGTGGCCGAAGAGCTCGGATTCGAGCACTCCCTCAGCCAATGCCGCGCAATTCACCGGGACGAAGGGACCTCGCGATCGGCGGGAGAGATCGTGCAGCGCATGGGCCACGAGCTCCTTTCCGGTTCCGGTCTCACCGAAGACCAGCACCGTCGTCTCGGTCGGGGCAACCTGACGAATCGCCTCGAACACCTTCGCCATGGCCGGGCTTTCTCCGACGATGCCTCCCGGCGAGTCCTCGGCCACGCGATCGGGCAGCGGGCGGCGTTCGAGCAACTCGGTCACCCGGCGACTCAGCAGGTCGGGATCGACGGGCTTGGTCAGGAAGTCGTCGGCCCCGAGCTGCAGCGCGTCGACCGCGGAGTTGATCGTCCCAAACCCGCTGATCATGAGGATCGGGGCTCGCTCACCGCGCCGGCGCAGAACCTCGACGAGCCCGAGTCCGTCGGTGCCAGGCATCCGAAGGTCCAGCAGAAGTAGATCGAAGTCGCGCACGTCGATCGCCTCACCGGCCTCGACCGCGTCACAGGCCGTCGTGACCTCGTGTCCGTCGAGGCGCAGCAACTCGGCCGTCGACAGCCGGAACGCCTTATCGTCGTCCACGATGAGAATGCGAGACATGCCGGCGGCTACGATGGCCGGACCGCCGGAAGCTCGATCCTTATCGCCGCCCCGCGCACGTCCGTTCGGTTCGCGGCCACCAACCTGCCGCCGTACCGCCGTACGATTCCCTCGGCGACGAACAGCCCTAGACCCACTCCATGCGCCTCTCCCTTGGTGGTGAAAAAGGGATCGAACACCCGAGGAAGCACGTCCGGGCCGATCCCTGGACCGCTGTCCTCGACGGCCAGCTCGATGATCCCGTCGCGGCGCTCGAGGTGGACTCTGATCTCCCCGCCCTCGAGCATCGCTTCACGGGCGTTCTGCAACACGTTCAACAGGACCTGTTTCAACGCGTCGGGCGCTATGGCGGCCTCCCCACCGGCACTTCCATCCGCATGTATGTCCGGTCCACCGCTCTCCTCCCCCGTTCGAAAGAGCGCCACCACGAGGCGCACGACGCTGTCGGGGTCGCATATGCTCGCCTCCGGATCTACCGGACGGTTCAGATCCAACATCTGCTCCGCCAGTGAGTGCATTCGCAGCAGCTCTCCCATCGCCAGCTCGGCGAACTGCCCCAGCTCGTCGTCGTCCAGCCGGCGGCGGATCACTTCGAGGCAGTTGCGGACGTTGGCGACGGGGTTTCGAATCTCGTGAGCGAGCTCGGTAACCAGTTTTCCGCTGGCCACCAGCCGGTCTCTCTGGATCATCTCTGCTAGCAGCTGCTTCAGCTTCTCCTGGCGATCCACGAGCTCCCGGTTGGCGGCCTCGAGCTCGTCCAGCTTGGTAGCGAGCGCCTGGCGCATGTTGCGGAATGCGGCGCTGACCCGGTCCACTTCGAGAATCATCGATCCTTCGACCGGAGCGTCGAAGTCGCCCTCCGCCAGCCGATCGGCGGCGCTTGCGAGCGTGCGAACCGGACGAACCGTCAGTGAGGCGGCGAACGCCGCCATGACGAGCGCTAACCCCAGGGCGATCCCGCCCGCAAGGAAGGCTCCTCTTCTGAGAGCCGGCAGCACGGCCAACCGGGCAGCTCTATCGGTGGCGAAGAGAACGGTGCCCGCCTCGTCCAGCGACGCCGCCGTCACCCAGTACGTCCGGCCGTCCGGCAGGACCAGAGTGTTGACGGCACCATCACCCTTCCATGCGTCCGCCGAATCGGCCACCGAGGCGCCCAGCGCTGAATCCGCGGCCGCCATCGCGGGCACGGAGCCGTCGGGGGCCAGGATCACCACTTCGGCTCGCGTGAGTCCAGCGAGCGTGGCCGCAAACGCCTCGTCCAGAGCCCGGGCCACCCCGGCAGCCCCCATCCACGCGTCGCCCGCCATGACCGGAGCGACGCTAATCGCGAATGGCTGTCCGGCGGCCGTGACGAAGGCCACCGGCATTTGGCCGAGGCGTGTCTGCTCGATGAGGTTCGCTCCCACCTCGGGTCCGGCCCAGCTCTCACCTTCCGGCCCGACGAGGATGATCTCCTCCAGCTCGTCGACCCGCGCCGCTTCCGCCAACCGGGAGGCCCGGACGGCGTCGGCGGCAGCGAGCGCCGCGGCCAGCCCCTCGGCCTGCGCCATCTCCTTGGCGTGCATCATGAGAGCGGCGCCCACGGTCGAGTTGCGATCGGCCATGATCTTCGGAGCCATCGAGAGGTCATCTCGCGCTTTTCGCTCCAGCTCCGAGGAGAGGCGGCGGTCGAGCGCGATCCCGGCGGGCACCAACGCGACGACGAATACGCCGGTGAGCAGAAGGAGCAGCATGAGGGCCCTAGTGTCGGGGATCAGTGAGATCCAGGTGATGCCGGAACAACGCGGAAAGCTATACCTCCGGAGCTACCGGGGCCATTCGCCTCTGGCGCGCGACCCCGGTCCCCGGAGGGTCCGAACTCAACCGGTGCGGGTGATCGTGATCTTGGCCACCGGGTCCGTCCAGCCGTGTAATCCAGGCATCAAGTCATCTCCTCCGAAGATGCCGGGATGGTGACGTACCACGTCGCCTTCGGCCAGCAACGGGTTACTCGCACCCGTGCCGGGATCCGAGCTCGACACGCCGGTCAGCGGCGGGCACGGGGGCACCATGTCCGCGAAGTCCTCGGTGTTGATTTCCGTGCCCGCATCATAGCCGTCCGAGTACAGGACCAGGGCTTGGCCCACCCTAGCCGGCAGGGGCCGCCTGTCCACGCCGGTGAAGCCGTCGTTCGTGCAGATCAGCATGCTGGCGAGCGAGACGAACTCGGCCCCACGAGTCGACGTGATGGAGATCGTCACCGAGCCGCCCGGAAGGACGGGCGGCGGAGTACCGGCGACCGCGACGACGACGCTCGCGACGTGACGGCTGTCCGAAAGCGCATCAACGAGGGGCGTCAGATTACCGTTCTCCGCCAACTCCTTGAGCTCGAAGCTGGCCGCCTTTCCGACGTCGAAGATTCGAGTAGCTCTCCTGTGGGTGGCGATGACAGGCGGAGTCAAGGGCTGCCCGTCCGTCAGGTTCTCGATGGTCACCTCGTAGCTTTTCGTGCGCGCGTTGTCGGCGCCGTTGCCGGGCGGGGATACGACGAAGCTCGGGCTGGTGATGTCGGGCTCCGACGTGGGTTCGGTCAGCTTTCCTCCGTCCGTGCAGCCGAAGGCGGTGAC
>JBDHIM010000001.1:0-57469 GCA_039587445.1 Gemmatimonadota bacterium | reverse complement strand
TAGGGTCCTCGGAGATCGCGGAGATCTTCCGGGCCGACGTCCCCGTAACGTTCCTTCACCCGAGCGTTGGCCTGACAGTGGCCCACGAGCGGCTTCGCGGCCTTAGCAGCCCGTGGCGCGTCGAGCCGGTGGCGCACATGGACGATTTGTGGATCGAGGAATGAGGGGCCGTCGGTTCACCGTGATCTGGAGAGGAGTGCCAGGATCGGGAGACGGGACTCGGTGGCGGCCTCTCGTTGTCCTGCTGTGCGTCTCGTTCGCCGCCTGCGGGCCGGCTGACGAGTCTGCCGACAGGACAGACGCAAACTCGAGGGCCAGAGAGCCCGTCACCGTTACAGTGCTGGTCCCGGACGGGGACGAGCTCGTCATGAGCCCCGTCTCCGACTCGCCCCACAAGTTCCTCATGTTCCAGCCGCTCGTGGCGCGGGCCGCCGATGGTAGTCTCGAACCGCGTTTGGCGAGGAGCTGGGAGTCGTCTGCCGACCATACGAGCTGGACCGTTCATCTGGACCGAACAGCCCGCTGGCATGACGGCGTCCCCGTCACGTCCGACGACATCAAGTTCACCGTCGACCTCATGAGCCTGCCGAGCGTCGGCTACGGGCAGTACTACGGAGTCGAGATCGAGGTTTTGGACGACTCGACGTTCGTCTGGCACTCGAACAAGAACACTCCCCTGGACGACTATCACAGCTTCTTTCCCAGGCACGTCCTCTCGGGGCTGGACCCGGACAAGTTCTACGAATGGGAGTTCTGGACCCATCCGGTTGGCAGCGGACCGTACAGATATTTTCGGCATCTCGAGAGGACACTGACGGAACTGGAAGCGGTCACCGACTACTTCCGAGGTCGGCCGGCCATCGATCGTGTGATCCTCATGTATGGTTCGGGAGCCGGAGCTGTACCGGAGCTCCTGGCCGGCAACGCAGACGTCATTCCGCTCAATCCGATCGACGTGCCAAAGATAGAGAACGACCAGCGGTTCCAAATCACATACAAGAGTGCGTTTTGGAGCGGCTGGTCCGGGTACGGAATCATGTGGAACCACCGTCACCCGGTGTTCAGCGACCCCAGCTTCCGGCGCGCCGCCACGCTGGCCATCGATCGCCCGGCGCTCCACGCCCTGCTCCATCTTCCGGATGAACTGCCCGTGTTCGACGTCGTTATCACCGAGCGGCAGGTGAGGGAGGTGCCGGAGCCCCTGCCCTACGATCCCGACGCCGCGCGGCGTCTGCTCGAAGAGGCCGGCTGGGTAGATACGGACGGTAACGGCGTGCGAGACCGCGACGGTGAGGAGTTGGCTTTCACGGCCATCACGGACGCGGGGCGGGGAGACCGGGTCGCCGTGATCGTCCAGGCCCACCTTCGAGCAGTAGGGATACGCATGGAGATTCAGACGCTCCCCGGTCCCATGGTCGTCTGGCAAACGAGGGTCAAGCCCGGCGATTTCGAGGCGGCCATCTTTTGGTGGAATCCGGGAGTGTACGGCTCGTTCGGGCCGGAGTCCTTTATCGGATATCAGAACGAGGAGGTACACGCGCTGCTCGATGAACTGGAAGCCACGCAGAATCCGACCGAAGTCGACTCGCTGTACCGGGAGCTGTGGCCGCACTTCCAGACGGATATTCCCGTTACGTTCCTCGTTCCCAGGCTGACCCTGTTCGTCAGCGACCGTCGCCTCCGCGGCTTGAGCAGCCCGCACCGCGGGGACCCCGTCTGGTACATGGAGGATCTGTGGTGGGAGGGGGAGTGAGGGCCCCGGCCAGTCTAATGAATCCGTATGGAGGCATCTATTATGTGTTTGTGGTCGTGGTAGTTGAGGCGTAGATGCTGAAGTATATCATCAAGCGCCTTCTTCTCTCCATCCCTCTCATCCTCGGCATCGTCACGGCTACCTTCTTCATCGCGCGCCTGGCGCCGGGCGATCCGATGGACATGTACCTGGAGCCGCAGCGGCAGCGGCAGGTTGATCCCGAGGTCATCGAGCTCATGCGGAAGAGGTACGGGCTCGACCAGCCGATCCACGTCCAGTACGTGACGTGGGTGAAGAACGTCGCGAAGGGTGATTTCGGGGATTCTTTCCGGCACCGCCGGCCGGTGAAGGATATCGTGGCGGAGGCCGTGCCCTACACCCTCCAGCTCACGATTCTGGCGCTCATTCTCGATGCCCTGTTCGGCATTTCCCTGGGCATCATCTCGGCCGTGAAACAGTACTCGAAGCTGGATAAGACGCTGACGGTGGGGTCGCTCATCGTTTACGCCATCCCCAGCTTCTGGCTGGCGCTGATGCTCATCATGGTCTTCTCGGTGAACCTCGGGTGGTTTCCCACCTCCCAGACCCGGTCGATGAACTACGAGGACCTGACCATGATCGGGAAGCTCCTCGACCGGATGTGGCACCTGGCGCTTCCGGTGTTCGTGCTCGGGATCGCGGGTGCTGCCGGTACCGCCCGGTACATGCGAAGCCGCCTCCTCGAAGTCCTGAACGAGGAGTACATCGTAGCGGCGCGGGCCCGCGGCTTCCGGGAGAGGACGGTGATCGTCAAGCACGCGCTGCGGAACGCGTTGATCCCGATCGTCACCATCTACGGCATGAGCCTGCCGTTCATTCTGGGCGGCGCCACCATCATCGAGACGATTTTCGCCTGGCCGGGGATGGGACGCCTCACAGTGAGCGCGGTCAGCGGGCGGGATTATCCGATCATCATGGCCACTACGACGATCGCAGCCGTGCTCACCGTGCTCGGCAACCTGCTGGCCGACGTCACCTACGCCGCCGTGGACCCGAGGGTATCGTACGATGCGCCGCGAAAACGCTGAGTCTCGGCGCTTTCCGCACCGGATCCGGGCCCTCGTTCCCGGGCTCGGCCACGTGGCACAGGGCCACACGGGCCGTGGGATTCGCCTCATGTTCTTCTCGCTGGCCGCCATCTTCCTGATGGCCTGGCGGTGGGAGCGCTTCGCCGGTGCCTTCTCGACCCCGTTCCTGGACCGCTGGCTCGCCTCGATCTTCCTGATCCTGATCCTGGTGGGGGCGGTCTCGTACTCAGGCCTGGATGTGGGGCGAATCCAGCGAAGCTCCGGCGAGGAGACTCGGCTAGGGAGGAGTCCGTGGGCCGTGGCCATGCGGCGCTTTCGCGAGAACCGGCTCGCCGTCTACTCCATCTACGTCATCATCCTCTTCTACGCGCTGGCCATCCTGGCCCCGATCCTGGCGCCATACGACCCCGCGGCCATTCCCGACGTGATGACGAACCGTTACCTGCCTCCATCCTGGGACCATCCCTTCGGAACCGACGAGTTCGGCCGAGACCTGTTCAGCCGGGCGCTCTATGGGGCGAGGGTATCTCTGTCCATCGGGCTTCTGGCGATGATCATCGCCAAGACGATCGGCACGCTGTACGGGTCGGTGGCGGCGTATTTTGGTGGGGTCGTCGACAACGTCCTGATGAGGATCGTGGACGTCTGGATAGCGTTCCCGACGTTCTACCTGATGCTCATGTTGGTGGGGGTGTTCGAGGCGAACATCGTGGTGCTGGTACTGATCCTCGGCCTCACGGCCTGGCCCGGCACGGCCCGGTTCATCCGCGGCGAGATCCTGTCGCTCAAGAACCAGGCTTTCACGGAGTCGGCGCGTGCCATCGGACTCCCGGCGCACCGCATCATCGTTCGGCACCTGATCCCCAGCGCGCTCTCCCCGGTCCTGGTCACGGCAGCGCTTGCCGTGGCCGGCATGATCGGCGCCGAGGCGAGCCTCTCTTACCTCGGCCTCGGGATCCGGCCGCCGACGCCGTCCTGGGGAAACATGGTCGCGGCGGGGAAGGACAACCTTCTGAACGCCTGGTGGGTGGCCTTCTTCCCCGGTGGCTTGCTCACCCTCACGCTCATCTCCTTCAGCCTCCTGGCCGACGGGCTTCGCGACGCGCTCGACCCGAAGGCGCTAATGCAGAAGTACGTCTGATGCTCCTCTCCGTCCGCGATCTGCGGAGCGCATTCTTCCTCGACGACGGGGAGCTGTGGGCGGTGGACGGCATCTCCTTCGACGTGGATGTGGGCGAGACCGTGGGCCTCGTGGGCGAGTCGGGGTGCGGCAAGACGATCGTCGCCCTCTCGATCCTCGACCTCATCCCGTATCCAGGGCGCGTCGTGAGCGGCCGGGTGAGCTTCGAGGGGAGAGACCTGCTCAATCTGCCGCCCGAGGAGATGCGGAGGGTGAGAGGAGCCGGCATCGGCATCGTCTTCCAGGAGGCGGCAGCGGCGCTGAACCCGGTGTACCGAATCGGGGACCAGATCGCCGACGTCATTCGGCTGCACCGGGGACTGGACAAGCACGACGCGAAGCGCGAGGCCGTGCGGGTCCTGGGCGCGATGGGGATCCCCGAGCCCGAGAAGCGGGCAAGGAGCTACCCGTTCGAACTGTCGGGCGGGATGAAGCAACGGGCGATGATCGCCATCGCGATGGCCGGGAGGCCGCAGCTGCTCATTGCCGACGAGCCCACCACCGCTCTCGACCTCACCGTTCAGGCGGAGATTACGGATCTGCTGCGCCACATCCAGGACGAGTACCGGATGGCCATTCTCATCATATCCCACGACCTGGAGCTGGTCGCGGAGATGGCCGATCGGCTGATGGTGATGTACACGGGATCCCTGGTGGAGACCGCCGACACGAACGAGTTGATAGCCGAGCCGAGGCACCCATACACACAGGGTCTGCTGGGAGCGATTCCCGTGCTGGGAGCCGGATCGAACACGCCCTTGGAGGGGATTCCCGGAGCGGTGCCCGACCTGCTCGACCTCCCGAGCGGTTGCACCTTCCACCCGCGCTGCCAACTCGCCGATGACCAGTGCAAGCTGGAGCCCCCACCGCTCGAAGACGTGGCGCACCGGCGCCAGTGCGCGTGCCACAAGGTGAGGGTGGCGTCGTGATGCAGCCTGGCTTGCTCGCCCTGACCGCCACGGACCAGAGCCGCCACGGCGACGTTCTCCTCTCCGTCCGCGGCCTCAAGACGTACTTCCCGCTCGGACAAGGCTGGACCGGCAGTCGCGAAGTCGTGCGTGCGGTCGACGGAGTGGATTTCGACCTCCGGCGCGGCGAGGTGTTGGGCCTCGTGGGAGAGTCGGGAAGCGGCAAGACGACGCTCGGCCGCTCCGTCACCAGGCTTGTGGAGCCGACCGCGGGCGGCATCCGGTTTGACGGAGGTGATTTCCGTCGGCTGACAGGTAAGGAGCTGCGGCGGACTCGGCGCCGGCTTCAGATCGTTTTCCAGGATCCGTACGCTTCTCTCAGCCCTCGCATGCAGATCGGCCAGATCGTGGCCGAGCCGCTGAAGCTGCATCGGCTGGTGCCTCCGTCGCAGACGAAGGAGAGGGTCCTCGAGCTCTTGGGCCGAGTAGGCATCGAGCCCTATTTCATCTACCGCTATCCGCACGAGATGAGCGGAGGCCAGCGGCAACGGATCGCGATCGCCAGGGCACTTGCTCTTCAGCCCGAGCTCATCGTGGCCGATGAGCCGGTATCGGCCCTGGATGTCTCGGTCCAGGCTCAGATCCTCAAGATCTTCCTCGGCCTCAAACGCACGGACGGCATCGCGATGTTGTTCGTCTCCCACGACATCGGAGTGGTGGAGCGCATCGCGGACCGCATCTCGGTGATGTACCGCGGCCTGTTCGTGGAGCAGGCGCCAACGGATCGGCTGATTCAGTCACCTCTTCACCCCTATACGAAGGCGCTCCTTGCCGCGGTTCCCGGGGCCGGCGGCGGCGAGAAGCGACCGCGCGTCCGAGTGAGAGGAGAGCCGCCCAAGGCGACCGAGGAGCTGCGCGGCTGCCCTTTTGCGAGCCGCTGTCCCCTAGTCGAGCAGGTATGCCGAGACGTCACCCCACCGCTCGAGCCGAAAGCGCCAGAGCATGATGTGGCCTGCCACCTGGTGTAGACGCTAGGATCCCCGCCAGCTACATAGTGGGCGCGACTCCACCAGCTCCACGATCTTGGTCTCAAAGGAGGTTCTGCGTGACTTCGAGTGTTCGCATCGGCGTGATTGCTCTCCTCGCCTTTCTTTCGGTCGCCCGCGTCGGGTTCGCCCAGGACGCGGCGGAGCCGACACGGCTCGAGACTCTGGCAGGCGAGCTGACCGACCTCGAGGCACGGATCGCTGATCTGCAAGCCCGCTACGACGCGGCGAGCGAAGCCGACAGGGAGCTCTACCTCGTCCAGCTTCGGCGACGCTGGACCACTCACCATGACGTGCTCGGGAAGCTTGTCGAGGAGATTCAGAGCTCGCGAGAGGCGGGAGACCAGCATCCGCGCATCGCTCAGCAGGCTCGAGACGGACTCGAAAAGGAGGTCCAGGAGGTTACGTCATGGGCCGAGATCGTCCAGGCGTCGATCGAAGAGGCCCAAGCCGCACGCCCGAGTACGCCACCGGAGAATCTGCTGGACCTCGAGATCAAGCTCTCGGAGCTCAACGCGAGCATCGACCGCGGACTCGCCGCCCTCACCGACAACTTCGAATACGCCACGACACTGGGCTTGGACGTGGTGGCCGGAGAAGCAGTCCTCGAATCGACGCTCGCCGATCGGGCGGCGCTCCTGGCCGCGAGTGCCGAGTTAGCGATGGAGCGGCAGGCAACGCTCGAGGGAAGACGCTCGAAGGCCGGGGTAGACACGGTGGCTCTCGACACGAAGCTGGCGGCGGTGGAAGAGCGCCTCTTGGGCGCGACGGCGAGCCTCGAGACCATGGTGGGGCTCATGCGTCGGCGGGAGCTGCATACAGCCGAATACGAGCAGCTTCTGCTCACGGCCACCGGCGATCTGGGTACCGAGGTCCTCGACCCCGAGGTCGTGGGCGGGCTCGTCAGCGACTGGTGGAGCGCGGCGATGGAGTGGTTCGAGCAGAACACGGGTATGCTCGCCGTCCGGCTGGCCACGATCCTCCTGATCCTGTTCGTTGCCGGGGTGCTGGCCCGCCTGGCGAGGCGGACGGTGACCCGCGTCCTGGGCTCGCGGCGAGTCAACGTGTCGGAGCTGCTCAAGGGATTGGCCGTCGGGACCGCCTCCAAGCTGGTTTGGCTTGCCGGCCTTCTGGTGGTGCTCTCCGTGCTGGGGATCAACCTGGGGCCTGCGCTCGCCGGCCTCGGAATCGCCGGATTCGTGTTGGGGTTCGCGCTGCAGGATACCCTCTCCAACTTCGCCGCCGGCCTGATGATCATGGTCTACCGGCCGTTCGACGTCGGCGACCTTATCACGGCCGCCGGCGTCACCGGAAAGGTCAAGGACCTGACGCTCGTTTCGACGGTCATCACGACACTGGACAACCAGCTCCTCGTCGTGCCCAACGGGAAGATCTGGGGCGACGTGATCAACAACGTGACCGGGCAGACGATGCGTCGTGTCGACATGGTGTTCGGAATCGGCTACGAGGACGACATTGAGAAGGCGCAGCGCATCATGGAAGAGATCCTGACGGCCCACGAGCTCGTGCTGCACGATCCGGAGCCGGTGGTCAGGGTGCACAACCTGGGAGATTCCTCCGTGGACTTCGTCTGCCGGCCCTGGTGCAAGACCGATGACTACTGGGACGTCTACTGGGACGTCACCCAGGCCGTGAAGCAGCGCTTCGACGAGGAGAGCGTCTCCATCCCGTTCCCGCAGCGGGATATACACGTGTACGCCACGGGCCAACCGGGCGCCGTGGGCTCAGAAGCAGGAGAAACCTCCCCGTAGGCGAATAAGGGGCTGCACCACCGGCCAGAACCGGCAACCAATCCTCGGGGATCTGGCGGAAGAATAGAGGATTTCCCGACTTGCGGCGGCTGGATCCCTGGTGTGAGCTTCACAAGTCGAGGGCGGAAATGCCCATGTAGCTGCTCGGTGGTTGTCGACTGCGCCGAACAGACGCCCCGTTGGACGCCTGCCTGATCGCACCTTCCACACCGGCATAGCTGTAACCGTGCACCGGCAAGGAGGGTTGGTCCTCATGAGCATACGTATGGTGACCGCAACGTTCGCGACGCTCGGCATGGTCCTCACCCTCGGGTGCGGCGATATGGAGATCACTCAGCCGCAGCCGAACCCGATCTCCTACAAGAGGTCCCAACCGCAGCCCCAGGCCGACGGGGTTCCCGAGACTGTCTACGGTCGAGTGAGTGGCGGTGGCCAGATCCGGAACGACGGGTGGAAGGTCAGCTTCGCCGGCCAGCTACGGGGTCTGGCGACGCACACACCGAACGAACGACCGTCCGATCGATGGGATGGATCTTCTCCGAAGGGACAGTGGGTGGTTCAATTCCACAACGTCTCTTTCCCCGAGATCTCAGGCGGCACTTTCAAGTCAACCAGCATTGAGTCGGTCGTCTTCTTCCGCCCCTCGGTTCCGGTGCCGAACTGCGTCGCGGCGACGACCGTAACGGCACTTGGTCGATTCAACGGCGAGCCGGGTTGGACCATGGCTCTTCGCGCCGCGGATGTCGGGCAGGAGGCTAGTTCCGAGGAGCGCGACAGGGTCCGGATCACACTCTCGTATCCGGGTGGCCCCGACTACGACACCGAATTCAGCGGGGACTTCCCCCTGGAAGGGGGCTGCATCGGTCCGCACAAGACCCGTGTGGACGCCGGCAACGTGAAGGTCCGCATTCAGGATCGGTAGGAATCGATGCTTCTGCCCTTGCCTCCCTTGTGCCTGAAGCGTCCGGATCCATAAGCTGGATGGGCAAGGATTATGCGGCATCACAGGCGGTCGATTCAGCGGGCCGTCCTGCCCAAACTGACTCTCTACGAGGAGACGCGAGATGCCCAAGGTAGTCATCACGGCTCAGATTGAAGACGCCGCGAGGTGGGAGGAGGGCTTCCGGACCCACGCCGATCTCTTCCGGCGTCAGACCGTCGACAATCCCATCGGTTTCTCGATCACCGAGGAAAACGAGGTCGCGTGCTGTTTTGAGCCGGAGGACCTCGACACGTATCTGGAGATCCTGAACTCTCCCGAGACGCACGCTGCCATGGAGTTCGATGGAGTCAAGCGGGAGACCGTGAAGGTCTTCGTCCTGGACAAGGAGTTTCAGGTCTAGGGCAATCGGGAAGGCGGGCACTCTGCGCCCCTCTAGGAGCGCCTACCGGTATTCGTCCAAGAGCCTCCGAAAGTCCGCTCGTCCGCGGAGGTGTCCGGCAACTTGTCTCGCGTACTTCGGAGGCTGCCATGGCAAACGTGCCTGATGCCGTCGCGGAGTTCCTCAGTGGGGAGCGGATCGCCGTAGCCGGAGTTTCGCGCAGCTCCAGCCAGGCTGCCAACGCGATATTCCGCAAGCTGAGGGACTCCGGATACGAAGCGGTTCCCATCAACCCGAGCGCAGCCGAACTGGAGGGTGCGCGCTGCTACCCGGACCTCGCGTCCATCCCGCACGACATCGATGGCCTCGTCGTCGCGACACATCCCGATGTTGCCGTCGACCTCGTACGACAGTGCAAGACGTACGGAGTCGGGCGAGTCTGGTTCCACCGTTCATTCGGCGGCGGCAGCGTGTCCTCAGATGCCGTCCGGGAGTGCGAGTCGGCGGGAGTCGACTGCATCGTCGGAGGCTGCCCACTGATGTTCTGCGAACCCGTGGACCTCGGACATCGGTGCATGCGGTGGTGGCTCCAGCGACGAGGACGGGTGCCGACGTAGGTGCTCGGCCGCCCGCCTAGGTTGATCCGTACCGCGCCGGTGTCCCTTTCACGCCCTTAAACGCCGCCAATTCAGGCAGCGGCGTACCAGAAACAACCCCACAGCGCCAATCGAGGAGCGCCCGACAGCGGTACCGAGACCCTCTATGTAGTCTGCATAATGGACGACGGTTCTCTCGAGCCAGCTCACTTCGTCCGAATTCGCCGAGTGCGCACTCTGCCGGACGCTCGCGCGACCGCACGGCAAACCGAGGTATGCCAGCCGACCAAGGCAGCTGTCCGCGGCGTGGAGGATGTGGAGGATAATGAGAGTATCAGCGAAGCTGGGCGGGGTCTGCCTAGCGCTCTGTGCCGTACCCGCGGGATGCAGCGACCTGACGGGAGTCTCGAGCCTGGAGCTCGAGCAGGTGGTGGCGCGTGACGGCATCTCCTTCGCGGCCCAATCGATCCCCATCGGCGTGCTCGATCGACTCGCGCAGCACGAGCTGGTTGTGGTCGGTGAAACGCACCTGATTCGGGAGCACCAGGAGTTCATGGCGGAGCTCGTTCGGGACCTCCATTCCCGCGGCTTTCGTCAGCTCCTGCTCGAGTTTCCACACATGGCCGACTGGCTGCTGGCCGACTTCGTCCAGGACTGGGGGCTCGAGGGCTGGCAACCTCCACCCTGGTCTTTCGGGTTGCTATGCACGTCGATTCGCGACTTCAATCGCACGCTGCCGGAGGAGCAGCGCATCCAGGTACGGGGCATTGATGTCAATCTCTCGGACTACGGCGGCCTGAACGACTTCCTGGCCTTGATTCGAACACTGTCGGAGCACCTTTCAGATCCGGGCCCGATCGCTGCGTTCTTGTCTGCGCAGCACCATCCCCCGGAGGTCCACGAGGAGGCCCTGACGGCTCTTCGCGACGATCTGCAAGCCCGCCGAAGCGAGCTGATCGACGCTTGGGGATCGTACTGGTACGACACGGTAGCCGAGATGGTCGATGTCGAGCTGGTGAGCGTGACCGTGCGCGCCATCCGGGATGATGATTACGACCAGTCGGTCAAGATTCGCGAGAACGAGATGAAGCGTCTCGCGGACGTGAGACTGGCCGGCTACGCGCACCGCACGCTGTTGAACGTTGGCGGCAATCACGCGCAAAAGGAGCGTCTCAAGGGAACCGAGCAGGAGTGGTTGGGCGATTACCTGGTTCATCGAAGTAATGCCATCGGCGGGTCTACGAGCGTTCTCGGCTTCGTGGCCGCCAAGATCGTATCGGGCTCGACAGTCCAATACGATATCCTGGACGAGTCTCCCGACGACGAACTCTTCCGCCTCATGTACGAGAGCTGGCCGGAGCAGATCGTCTTCATGCCGCTGGATGATCCGATGTTCGCGACGAGCGGCGTCAAGATGAACTTCGAGGGGCAGATCCATAAGGGAGCCCCCAAGCGGCACTACGATGTGTTCCTTCAGTACCCGTTGGCTCACCGCGTACAACTGCCCTAGCGTGCTCGAGGGGTCGGGACTGCAGTAGGCCACGAGCCGTCTTTATGGACCGCAGACGTTTTCTTGGCTGCGCGGCAAGCGTGCCCGTGGCCGTCGCGGGATCGCGGCTGGCGTCGCCACTCGGCTCTACCGGTACAGGTGAAGCCCGCGCCGATCCCGCTCCGGTCACCCTCTTCCTGTGCGGCGACGTGATGACTGGGAGAGGCCTCGATCAGGTGCTCCCTAGCGCCGGCGACCCAAGCCTCCACGAGCCGTACGTGCGGTCCGCCGCCCGGTATGTGGAGCTGGCGGAGGCCGAGAACGGTCCGATCCCGGCCCCGGTCGACTACTCCTACCCCTGGGGAGACGCGCTGGCAGAGCTCGATCGCGTGGCGCCCGACGCGAGGATCATCAATCTCGAGACGAGCGTGACGACGAGCGCTCGGTGGTGGCGTGGGAAGGGAATCCACTACCGGATGCACCCGGGGAATGCACCCTGTCTCGCCGCCGCTGCGGTCGACTGCTGCGTCCTCGCCAACAATCATGTCATCGACTGGGGACTTGCAGGGCTTCAGGAGACCCTGGAGGTGCTGAACACCGCAGGCATCCAGACGGCCGGGGCGGGCCTCGATTCCGAAGAGGCTGCGGCGCCGGCGACCCTTGAAGTGGGTGGTGGCCGGCGAGTGCTCGTGTTCGGGTCCGGGACAGAGACGAGCGGAATTCCCGCCGATTGGGCCGCTGGGCCGGACAGACCCGGGGTGAACCTCCTGGCCGACCTTTCCCCGAAGACCGCACGGCGCATCGCTGAAGGGACCAGGAGGGTGAAGTCCGACGGCAGCGTCGTGGTGGCGTCGATCCACTGGGGCTCCAACTGGGGCTACGCCGTTCCGGCCGCTCAGCGGGAGTTCGCCCATCGGCTCATTGAAGAGGCCGGTGTGGACCTGGTTCACGGACACTCGTCTCATCACTTCAAAGGAATCGAGGTCCATCGCGGCCGGCCGATCCTCTACGGCTGCGGCGATTTCCTCAACGACTACGAAGGGATCTCCGGGCACGAGGAGTACCGGACGGAGCTGGTGCTGCTGTACTTCCCGGTCATCGATGGCTCAACAGGGAGGCTCGTCCGCTTCCATCTGTCGCCCATGCGCATCCGGCGCTTCCGGCTGGACCGGCCCGCGTTGGCCGACATTGAGTGGGTCCGGAATACGCTGAACCGAGAAGGGGAGCGGTTCGGGACATGGGTGGAAGCCGGTTCTGCGGGCGACCTTGAGCTGCGCTGGACCTAGCAGACGTCCGCCGACTAATCCTCCAGGTCGGGTTTGCCTCGCCGGCGCTTGAGGTCGGATCGCCGGCGTTTCGCCTCCAGGCGCTCTCTCTTCTCTCGCTTGGGCACCCTAGTAGGGACTCTGGGCTTCTCGGGCCGAGCCCGCTCCTCCAGCGCTGTGCGCAGCCGGGCGAGCGCCATCCTCCGGTTTCGGTGCTGGCTTCTAGATTCGCGCGCCGTGACGGAGATGCCGGTGGGCAGATGGGTCAGGCGAACGCCCGAATCGGTCGTGTTCTGATGCTGCCCTCCGGGACCGCCGGCGCGGAACGTCTCAGCGCGGCATTCCGCGAGGAGCGAGTCGTCGTCCATAGGAGAGAACGTCAGCGTCCTGGCTTCCATACAGGGAGCCTGCGATACGCCGGCTCGACTGTTACCAGTTCTTGCTCGTTCTCTTGGAGCCGATCGGCGAGCCACTGCCACCACTCCACCCAGCGGTCGTACGCCTGCTCCTCTCTCACCTGATCGACCCAGACATGCAGCTTGCGCCACATCACAAGTAGTAGCCCGCCCGCCTGTTCACGAACCAGCTCGAAGGGAGCGACGCCACGATAGACGATGAACCCGATGGTCTCTCCCATCGCTCCCATCATGATGGCTGCGTCCTCGTACTCTTGACCACGCTCTCGTAGAGCCTTGAGGGTGACTCCATCCGGGACCCGACTCAAGAGACGGAAAGCCTCGATGAACTCCGGGCTTTGGAGAGAGCGCACGATCTCGATGGCGGCCACGTCCCGGCGCTGCTCGCGGTATTGGCGGATTTGCCATACGGCGAAGACAACGCCCCCGACGACCGCGGCCCCTCCGACGATTTCCGCGAGATTGGCTAAGGTCTGAAGCGTGAACGTATCCATGGCCCCTCCCGATTGGCTTAATCATAACGTTGGAGGCACTTCATCGGTCCACCGCGATCTCCTCGTCGCTATCGCAAGCAGGAATTTCCCCACACGGCTTGGCAAGAATCTCCCGATACAAACCGCGGTGCGCTCGCGGCACGCTTAGGAGATGCTGCGGGTCGAGCGGCAGGGAAGGAGACAATGAGGAGTACGAGCGAGCGGCTATTCCGAGTGCTGGCGCTCGGCGTCATCCTCGCCTCGGTGCAGGCCTGCGGGCAGGACACGCCGGCCGTCACGCTTCGCGGCGACCGCTTCGATCCGGTGCGCAGCCTGATCGCGGAAACGATCCGAGAGCATGGTCTCGCATCTGTAGCGATCGCGGCGGCCCAGGACGGCGAGATCGTCTGGGAGGAGGCCTTCGGTTGGGCCGATGAGGAGAACCAGATAGCCGCCACGCCGAACTCGATCTACGCCCTCGCTTCGATCTCGAAGTCGTTCACCGCCACCGGCCTGATGGTGCTCGTCGAGCGGGGTCTGATAGATCTGGATCGGCCTGTCAACGACTATCTTGGCGACGCGAAGCTCGTCTCCCATGTCGGAGATCCGGCGGAGGCGACCGTCAGGCGGGTGCTTCTCCATACCGCAGGTCTTCCTCTGCACTACAACATCTTCTTCGAGGGCGAGCTCGTCCGTCCGCCCGAGCAAGACGAGTCGATCCGACGCTACGGGATGATCGTCGACCAGCCCGGGCGGGAGTTCGTCTACTCCAACTTCGGCTACGGCGTGCTCGACCGCGTGATCTCCAACGTTGCGGGGATGAGCTACCCGGAGTTCATGAAGGCGGAGGTGTTCGAGCCACTCGGCCTGACGCACACGTCGGTGTTCCTGGATCCGGCGCTGCGGGACTACGCGGTCCGGCACTACGATGGAGGAAGCGTCGTTCCGGATCTCGACTTCGACCATGTCGGCGCCTCGGCCATCCATTCCAGCGTCCATGACCTCATCCGCTACGGCATGTTCCATCTCGGCAACGAGCTTCCCGGCCAGGGGCAGATCCTCTCCGGCCAGACGATCGAGATGATGCACGAGCCGTCGGACGTGACGATGCCGGAGGAGATCCTGGAGGTACGCCTGGGCCTGGGCTGGGCGGCCGTCGACCTGGACGGAGTCCGGATGGTGAATGTGACAGGCGGCATGCCCGGCACCGTGACCCGCCTGGCCTTGATACCGGCCGAGAGCGCGGCCGTGGCGATCGTGATCAACAGCGGCATCGGCGACGCCTACGCTCCCTGGGAGATCGAGCTGGCGACGTTCGCCGCCATGATTCCCGATCTTCCGAAGGGACCCGAGATCACTACGGAGAGGGAGCCGACGCCGCCTCTGCCCGCGGAGCTGCGGGGGGAATGGAAAGGATCGGTGAGCACCCATCTGGGCGACCTGCCCGCCCGCCTCTCCGTCGGCGAAGGCCGGGATATGGAGCTCGAGATCGACGGCCGGAAGACCGTGCCGGTTCGGGTACAGAGCCCGCTGGGCGATGCTCGATTCGAGGACGGCGTGTTCGAGGCTCCCTTCTTCGGCACCATCGAAACGGATGACGCCCTGCGCTCGCGACACGTGCTCTTCCTGCGCCTCAGAAAGCGGGACGGGGTGCTGAGCGGGGTCGTGGCGGCCGTGGCGATGAACCAGACCTTCTGGCTGCCCTACTGGATGGAGATGAAGAGAGTGTCAGAGGGTTTCGATAGCCGCTGAGCGACGCGAGCGACCGCTGCCATGTCGATACCCGACTTCCAATACGATCCCGTCGAGTACTGGGCGTCGAGGATTCTCACCTGGGCACTGATCCTCGCGATCCTCCTCGTGTTGTATGCTCTGATCCGCGTCTACCGCCGGGAGACTCAGGGTATGTTGGCCAAAGGGCTGCTGTTCGTCGGGGTCGTCGCGCTCCCCACCTTTTCCATCTCCACCGGCATGCTGCTCGCGCTTGTGCGGGCCGAGCGGGTGGAGTTCTGCGCGTCATGCCACCGGACGCTGCAGCCGTACGTGGATGACATGCGGAACGGGGAGAGCGAAGGGATGGCGGCGGTGCACTTCAGGTACCAGTACATCGCGAATAACCAATGCTACGAGTGTCATACCTCTTACGGTCTGTTCGGCACACTGACGGCCAAAATCTCCGGGGTCGGCCAGGTGATGCGATACTACACCGGCAGCTACGAGACCCCTCTAACGATGCGCAAACCGTACAGCAACGAGGACTGTCTGAAGTGCCATGCCGAGTCGCTGAAGTGGCTGGCCGAAGAGGAACACACCGCCGACGGCATGAAGGAGCTGCTGTTCAGCGACGATGACTCGTGCATGAGCTGTCACGAGGCCGGCCACCTGGCGGGCGACGCTCCCACGGCGGCGGCGCGATGAAGACCAGGCCGGTCTTTCCGATACTCGGAGCGCGCACAGTTCGCCTTCTCCTGGTCACGGCGCTTTCGCTCACCTTCCTGGCGTTGCTGATCGCCTTGCAGTTCGTCCTGAAGACCACGGGAGGCACGCTGTTTCTCTTTACCACGGTCGCGCCACCCCTGGTTATCCTATCCATCCTCATCCTGCTCGTCTGCAGCATCGACGAGTACCGACAGACTCATCGACTCTTCGACATGGAACAGCATGAGGCGGGGCAGACGATTTTCAGTCAGGGAGATCAGGGCAACTGCGCCTACTTCATCCGGACAGGCGAGGTAGAGGTCGTGGACGAAAAGGAGGGACAGGTCGTCGCCACGCTCGGACCCGGGGATTTTTTCGGCGAGATGGCGCTCATCTCCAACGCGACTCGAAACGCCACCGTTAGGACCATCTCGACCGCGGAGCTGGCCGTCCTCGGCAAGCGGAACTTCCTCAACATGATGCGGCTGCTGCCGGAGACCGAGGAGGCGATCCTCAGCACCGTGCGGGAGAGAGCCACGAGCAGAGAGGTTACCAGCTAGGTCTGACCTACGCTCCGAAGCTCGACGATCCAGGCGCGACCCCTCCTCCAGCGGCGATATCCTCCAGACGAGTCCCTACAGACGAATCCCTACAGGCGCTGGCGGGCACATCCCGACAGCGTCGGCTCACGATCCTGCGCATCCTTAGCCTGCGTTCTCATGTGAAGAAGACCTGTTCCAAAGCGTTTTCCCCGGCGTGGGAGCGCGTCGGAACTCTGAAAAGGGGCTAAGTTCATGCGTAGCAAACTCCTCTACCTGACGGCCGGCCTCGTCGCGACGGCGTTCGTCGCGGCGTGCGCGGAGCCATCGATGGAGACCACCGGGGGTGTGGTGAGCGACGATTTGGCAGGCAGCGTTCTCCTGGCGGAATGGACCGGCCCGTACAGCGGCGTGCCGGCGTTCGACCAGATGGATCTCACGGCCCTGAAGCCGGCCCTCGAGGCCGGCATGGCACTGCAGCTCGAGGAGATCGACGCGATCGCGGCCAACCCCGAGCCGCCGACCTTCGAGAACACGATCCTCGCGATGGAGCGGGCCGGGCGTGATCTGGACCGCGTGCTCGCCTACTGGGGGATCTGGAGAGGCAACCTCTCGACGCCGGGTTTTCGCGAAATCCAGCGCGAGATGTCGCCCAAGCTGGCCGAGTTCCGAACGACCATCCGGCAGAACGAGGCCCTCTTCGCCCGGGTCAGGGCGGTCTACGAGGGCGACGAGATGGAGTCGCTGCGTCCGGACGAGCAGCGCCTGGTTTGGCTGATCTACGACCGCTTCGCCCGTAACGGCGCGACGCTCGAGGGCGAGGCCAAGGAGCGGTACGCGGAGATCGACAAGCGGCTCGCCGAGCTTCACACGCAGTTCTCGAACAACGTGCTCTCGGATGAGGAAGGATACGTTCTCTACCTTACCGAGGATCAGTTGGGCGGCTTGCCTGGGTCGTTCGTCGGAGCCGCCGCGGCGGCAGCCGCCTATCGTGAGCGAGACGGCCAATACGCCATCACGAACACCCGTTCGTCGATGGATCCGTTCCTGACGTTCTCCGATGAGCGTGATCTCCGCGAGCAGGTCTGGCGGACCTACTACGGTCGCGGTGACAACGGTGACGAGTACGACAACAACGTCATCATCGCCGAGATCCTGCAGCTTCGGGACGAGCGAGTGCAGCTTCTGGGCTACGAGAACTACGCCCAGTGGCGGCTGGAAGACCGCATGTCGAAGACGCCCGAGCGCGTCTTCAAGCTGCTGGAGGCGGTCTGGCCCGCGGCGCTGGCCCGGGTAGAGGAAGAGGTCGCCGACATGCAAGCGATCGCCGACGAGGAGGATGCGGGGATCACGATCGAGCCGTGGGATTACCGCTACTACGCCGAGAAAGTCCGGCAGGCCAAATACGATCTCGATTCCGATGAGCTGAAGCAGTACCTGCAGCTGGACAGGCTGGTCGAGGCCATGCACTTCGTAGCCGGCGAGCTGTTCGACTTCGAGTTCACGCCCGTGCCGGAGGGCTCCGTTCCCGTGTTCCACGAGGATGTGGAGGTGTTCGAGGTCACGGACAAGACCACGGGCGACCACGTCGGCCTCTGGTATCTCGACCCCTACGCGCGACCCGGCAAGCGTTCGGGCGCCTGGGCCACCACCTACCGCAGCCACGAAACGTTCGACGGGTTGCGGACGGTGCTCAGCTCCAACAACTCGAACTTCATCAAAGGCGCGCCAGGTGAACCGATCCTCATCTCCTGGGATGACGCCGAGACGCTGTTTCACGAGTTCGGCCACGCGCTACACTCACTCTCGTCGGCCGTCGACTATCCGACGCTGAATAGCGGTGTGAGGGACTACACCGAGTTCCACTCTCAGCTACTGGAGCGTTGGCTGCTAACGGATGCGGTGATCGACAACTACCTCGTGCATCACGAGACCGGCGAGCCGATGCCGGACGAGCTCGTTGCGAAGATCAAGAAGACAGCCACGTTCAACCAGGGCTTCACGACGACGGAGTATCTCGCCTCCGCACTCGTGGACATGAAGTACCATACGGTCGATCCGACCGAGATTGACCCCGACGCGTTCGAGCGCGAGGCGCTGGCCGAGCTGGAGATGCCGAGCGAGATCGTCATGCGGCACCGCAGCCCGCATTTCGGCCACATCTTCTCAGGCGAAGGATACGCCTCGGGCTACTACGGATACATTTGGGCCGAGGTGCTTACCGCGGATGCGGCGGAGGCGTTCGCGGCGGCGCCGGGCGGCTTTTATGACAAGGAGCTGGCTGCGAAGCTGGTCGCCAACCTGTTCGCCGTTCGGAACTCGATCGATCCGGCCGACGCCTACCGCGCCTTCCGTGGACGCGACGCCACGATCGACGCCCTCATGCGGGACAGAGGCTTCCCGGTCGAAGCAGCCGGGTAGTCCTTACCGAAGCGCGTCCTGCCGCTCTCGGCAGGGAGGGGCGGTCCTTTTCGGGCCGCCCCTTTCTTAGCGCCAGTCGTTGTCGACAGCACGGAACGTCAGCCACATTCCCACCTTCGTTGGAGACCCAGAACTCAGGAGGACTTGATGCTTCCCCGGACCCTGCTTGCGCGTGCCATCCTAGCGGCCTTGCCCGTGTTCGCTCTTTGGGCGCTCCATTCAGCGGCTGTCGGCCTGTCATCCGGACGTGCACTGCTCGCCGCGCCCGTCGTCCCTCAGGAGACGCCGGAAGGGGAGGAGCTCCCGACGATCGAGGAGAAGACGGAGGGGATGCAGGAGCTGGATGGCTTCCTTCCGCTTTTCTGGAACGAGGCGACGGGAAAGCTCTGGATGGAGATCACTCGCTTCGAGGAGGAGATCCTGCACTACGTCTCCCTCCCGGCCGGGATCGGATCCAATGACATCGGGCTCGACCGGGGACAGCTCGGACCGCAGCACGTGGTGATCTTTCGGCGCATCGGCCCGAAAGTCCTGATGATCGAGCCGAACTACAGGTACCGGGCGCTCTCCGACAACGCGGCCGAGCGAATCGCGGTCGAGGACGCGTTCGCCGTCTCGATCCTCTGGGGCTTCGAAGTGAAGGCGGAGACCGGCGAGCGGGTCCTGGTCGAGGCTACCGGTTTTCTGATCCATGACCACCACGGCGTCGCGCGGCAGCTGCGCGGAACCGAGCAGGGGGCCTATCAGCTGGACGCGTCCCGGAGCGCGGTGTACCTGCCGCGGACGAAGGCCTTTCCGCGGAACACCGAAGCGGAGGTCATTCTCACCTTCAGGGCGGACTCGGCCGGCTCGTGGGTCGGCTCGGTGGCTCCGAGCCCGCGAACGGTCTCTATCAGGCAGCATCACTCCTTCGTAGAGCTCCCGAAAGGAGGCTACGAGCCGCGTCGCGCGGACCCGCGGGCTGGTTACGGTGGGGTGGATTACGTGGACTTCGCGGCACCTCTGGGCGAGTCGATGGTCACGCGCCTGATCGCGCGGCACCGGCTACAGAAGAAAGACCCCTCTGCCGCCGTCAGCGAACCGCTGAAGCCGATCATCTACTACCTGGATCCGGGAACACCGGAGCCGGTGCGGTCGGCGCTCCTGGATGGCGCGCGGTGGTGGAACGAAGCGTTCGAAGCCGCTGGATACCGGGGTGCGTTTCGGGTGGAGATGCTCCCGGAAGACGCCGATCCCATGGATTTGCGCTACAACGTCATTCAGTGGGTCCACCGCTCGACGCGGGGATGGAGCAACGGGAGGAGAGTGACGGATCCTCGGACCGGAGAGATCCTGAAGGGACAGGTGACGCTCGGTTCTCTGCGGGTGCGTCAGGATTACCTGATCGCCGAAGCTCTCTTGGCGCCCTACGAGACCGGTGATGAGACTGGTGCGGAGGTGCCCGAGCTTGCGGAAATGGCCCTGGCCCGTATCCGGCAGCTGTCGGCGCACGAGGTGGGGCACACTCTGGGGTTGAGCCACAACTACATCGCGAGCGCGCAGGGACGCGCCTCCGTCATGGACTACCCACATCCGCTGGCCAGACTGGGGGCCGATGGGCAGCCGGAACTTGATGACGCGTACGCGGTGGGCGTGGGAGAGTGGGACAGGGTCGCTATCGCCTATGGCTATGGGGAGTTCCCAGAAGGTACGGATGAAGAAGCGGCTCTAGCTCGGATCCTGACGGAAGCGAGGGATCGCGGCATCACGTTTCTGAGCGATCAGGACGCGCGCCCGCGAGGCGGTGCCCATCCACAAACGCACCTTTGGGACAACGGGGCCGTAGCAGCTGCCGAGCTCGATCGCGTCATGCGGGTGCGGCAGGCGGCGCTCGAGCGTTTCGACGAGCGGGCGATCAGGCGGGGCATGCCCCTGGCGACGATGGAGGAAGTGCTCGTACCCCTCTACCTCTTCCACCGATACCAGGTTGAGGCGGCGGTGAAGCTCATCGGGGGACTGGATTACGCCTATTCCTTCCGCGGCGACGACACAGCGCCGCCAAGCCTCCTTCCCGCAGACGAGCAGCGACGTGCCCTGGCCGCCGTACTGCGCACCCTGGAACCGGCGGCGCTGGCGATCCCGGAGGCGGTGCTGAAGACCCTACCGCCGCGGCCCTTCCGCTACGGCCCGCACCGCGAGCTCTTTCCGCGGTACACGGGTCTTGTGTTCGACGCCGTGGCGCCGGCGGCAGCAGCAGCCGAGCTCACCGTGTCGTTGGTACTCGACCGGCAGCGCGCCGCGCGCCTGGTGCAGCAAGCGGCCCGTGACCCGGCGCTTCCCGACCTGGTGGAAGTCATCGCGACGCTGCGCGACGCGACGTTCGGCGCCCGTCCCGACGATGGCTACGAGGCTGAGTTGGGGCGAGCGGTAGAGAGGGTGGTGGTGGACGGGCTCATCGACCTCGCCGCCCGGGCTGCGATGCCGCAGGTACGGGCCGTGGCCGAGTACGAACTGGCTGACCTGAAGGAATGGCTGACGGTGTCGGCCGGCGAAGCCGCGGCGAAGACCGACGCGAACGCAGCCGCGCATTCCCTGGCCCTCGCCAACGACATTCGGCGCTTTCTGGATAGGGATGCCGAGACGCTGCGGGCACCCGACCCAGTTCGACCTCCGCCCGGGAGTCCGATCGGGGCCGGGCCGTGAGGCAGCCGCTCGGCCGCGCGGCGCTCCCCAGGGACGGCTGGCCCTACACGGCCCAGTTCATGGGGTGCGCTCTGCGCGAGCGACGTACGTTTGACTACCTGCTCGGCAGAAGCTCCGAGAGGGCGTCTATCGCGGTGCGCAGCTTGTCGGTCCGCTCGCGAAGCATGACGACATCCCTCTCGGTGTTCTCGAGCTCGACCTTGACGGCCTCGTAGCTCGCGTCCAGGACGCTGTCTTGGTTCTTACCGTCGGCCATGATCTCCCTCTCGTTCCGGTTTGGAGGCTCACCTCACCGGGCTCTCGGTTTGTCACGGAGCGTGCCGAACAAGGGCGTACGGATGGTAAAGCGCAGGGATTAAGCGGGTTGCACAATTTAAGCTCAAGGGTTGTCTAGCTGCGGCCGCGGGTTTCGGCTGGCAATGTGCAGCGCCGATAGGCGTTAAGTGCGCCAGGCCGCTAGGCGAACGCTACCGCTGCTTCTAGACGGATGGCTCTGCTTGCGGGATGGGCTGGCCGCGGCGACCCCACCTCTCCAGCGCCTCCTGCCAGTAGCCGATGCGAACGCGCCGGTCGACCTCCACCCTGAAGAGATCGCTCAAGTACGTGCCGCCCCTTCCGATCATCTGCTCGTACCCGCAGACGCAGCTCGCGCGGTCGGCCGGCAGCGAGTGTTCGTTGAGGGGTGCAGGATCCGGAGCCACGAGCATCGGTTTCAGACAATGCGGGCAGATCGGATCCGGTCTCGGAGTCGGGTTTCCCAACTGCCACTCCCACTCCCACAAAACGCCGCCGATCTTATCGCGGGTGTAGTGCTCGAGTCTGGGCAGCTCCTTCCGCCAGCGGCGTAGGCCGTACAGCCCGGCGCCCAACAGCGGGAGGGAGATCAGAAGTCCGGTCGGCACGCGCACCGTTCGCCCGAGCCACTGACTCAGCCAGGCGAGACCCGGGAGCAGGATGCTCCGTTCCGTGATGGCCTCGGCGGCCACCGCAGCGGCGAGAAGTGCGGCTCCGATGATGAAACCACGTGCGCCGATCGGGCGGCTCTCCGAGCGGCTCAAGTGGGAAAAGAGTTCCCACTCAATGACATTTTCCTGACATCGCTTCTGCGACTCCTTAGGCTCTTTCAGCCGGGCGCTGGCCAGTTGATGGGCGGATGGGCGGGCCGGCTGTAAGGAATGCGGCAGTTTCGAGCTTGGCCTAGTGCTGCAGGTTTCGTGCTCTCGCGACGCCACCCCTCAGCCACTAGAGTCCTCGAGTCAGGCGCGGGCAGTCCGGGGGCGCGGCGGGAACCGCACAGGGGCGCGGCGAGCGCGGAACTGCTCCGGTGCCAAGCAGTTTGTCCATGGCGGAGGCTGGCGCATTCACGTCAGCGGCTGACCTATCCGAGAACGGTCCAGAAACGACCAGGAGGCAGTAATGCGGTTCCGTACTTCGGCGCTTCTCTCATGCCTCTGCGCGATTCTCCCGGCCACGTCGATGGCCCAGACGCACGCGGATCGACTGGGAGAAGTCAGCTTTCCGACCTCGTGTGCGAGCGATGTCCAGGTGGACTTCGACCGTGCTGTGGCCCTGCTTCATTCCTTCGAGTTCGAGGAATCCCGGGGCGTGTTCGCGTCCATCGCGGAGCGGGATCCGGACTGTGCGATGGCCTGGTGGGGTGTGGCCATGACGTACTACCACCCCCTATGGGCGCCACCCACGAAGCGCGACTTGGAGCTTGCCTCGGCCGCGGCGCGCGAGGCGCGGCTCGTTTCGCACACGAAGCGGGAGGGAGCCTACATCGAGGCGATCTCGGCGTTCTACCGCAATTACGAGACGCTGGACCATCGAACCCGGGCCCGCGTCTACGAAGAGGCGATGGCCGAGGTACACGCGGGCGATCCCGAGGACCGCGAAGCCGAGATCTTCTACGTGCTGGCGATCCTCAGCAACGCCGACCCGACCGACAGAACCTACGCCGTGCAGAGACGCACGGGAGCCATGCTGGAGATGCGGTTCGCCGAGATGCCGAACCATCCCGGGCTGGCTCACTACATCATCCACAGCTACGACTATCCCCCGCTGGCCGACGGCGCTGTAGAGGCCGCCCATCGCTACCTGGAGATCGCTCCATCGCTGGCTCATGCCCTCCACATGTCATCGCACATCTTCACGCAGGTGGGGATGTGGGACGAGTCGATCGACGCCAACACGCGCTCGGCTAAGGCGGCCCGGGAGCGCGGTGCCCGCTTCGACGCGATGGCTCAAGCCCAGCTGCAGGAGATGCACTCCCTCGATTACCTGGCATATGCCTACCTCCAGCAGGGACGGGATGAGAAGGCCAGGGAGGTGCTCGAGCATATCGACTCCCAGCTCCTGAACTGGGAGAACGGTGTGGTGGCCTTCAACGCCGGGGCCGTGCCCGTGCGATACGTCCTGGAGCGCCGCCGATGGGAGGAGGCGGCCTCTCTTCCTGTGCCGGAAGAAGCGGAGGCGGCAGGCGGCAACTACGAGACGCGCGCGCTCGTGGCCTTGCGCTACTGGGCTCGCGCTGTCGGAGCGGCCCGAAGTGGCGACGTCGAAGTGGCCGAGCAGGAGTTGGCGCCGGTCGAGGAGATCGCCGGAGAGCTGCGGAACCATCCCGATATCTGGGCTCGCAACACGAGCGAGGTACTGAGGCTCGAGGCCGCGGCCTGGTTGTCGTTGGCGAAAGGGGAGAGCGAGAAGGCGTTGGAGCTGATGCGCGCCGCAGCAGCGCTGGAGGACCAAACGGACAAGAGCTCGCTCAGCCCAGGTCGCGTGCTGCCGGTGCACGAGCAGTTGGGAGACATGCTCATGGAATTGGGTCGTCCGAAGGAAGCCCTGAAGGAGTATGAGATCTCGCTCCAACATGCGAGCCGGCGGTTCAACAGCCTCTACGGCGCGGCGCGGGCAGCCCGCGCTGCAGGCAAGACCGACGTGGCCGAGGCCTACTACCATCAGCTGCTTGAGCTGGCCGACCCCGCCAGCCCGCGCGTGGAGCTAGCGGAGGCAAGAGCGGTTGATTGAACGGCGCGTCCACCGCCTCGCTCTGACGGGGGTTCTGGCCTTTGCGGCGTTGGCCGCCTCAGCATGCCAGGCTCCGGATGCCGAGGAAGGGGTCGCCTACTCCGTAGACCCAGGCAGGCGCCCCAACATCATCGTCATCGTCGTGGATGATCTGCGGTGGGATGAGCTGGGCGTGGCCGGCCATCCGTACCTCGAGACGCCGCACATCGACGGCCTGGCGCGCGATGGTGCCCGCTTCTCGAACGCCTTCCACTCCGTGCCCCTCTGCTCGCCCAATCGAGCGAGCATCCTGACCGGCCAGTACCCGTCTCGGCACGGGATCATCGACAACGTCGCGCGCAACCGGATGAGCCATCGCCTCCAAACCTTCCCGCGGGCCCTGCAGCGCGAAGGGTACGAGACCGCATTCTTCGGCAAGTGGCACATGGGCAACGATCCGACGCCCAGGCCGGGCTTCGATGAGTGGGCCGCGATCCCGGGGCAGGGACGCACCATGGATCCCGAGCTGTACGAGGATGGACGGATCCACACCGCTGAGGGATACATCACGGATGTCCTGACCGATCGGGCGATCTCGTTCATCGAGCGCGATCGGGATCGGCCGTTCTTCATCTACATCGGCCACAAGGCGATTCACCCGGACGCCATACAGCTCGACGACGGATCCGTTGACCTCTCCAGGCCCCGAGCCTACGTCCCTGCGCCGAGGCACATGGGACGCTACGAGGAGAAAACGTTTCCCCGTCGTGAGAACATCATCTCGTCCGCCGAGGAGCTGACCGACAAGCCGGCGCTGAGAAGAGCGCTACTGATCAAGAGCTCGCCTGAGATGATCGAGCTGTTCGGGGAAGAAGAGCTCGACTTCGGCACGCGAGAGGAGACGATCCGGCGCCGCACGGAGATGATGCTGGCGGTCGACGAGAGCCTGGGGCGGATCGTGGAGACCCTCGCGGCCAGGGGCATCCTCGACGACACCTTCATCCTCTTCACCAGCGACAACGGTTTCTTCTACGGCGAGCACGGTCTCTCGCTGGAGCGTCGGCTACCGTACGAGGAGTCGATCAGAACCCCATTGCTCGTCCGCTATTCCCCTGCTGTCGACGCGGGCCGAGAGATCGAGGATCTGGTGGCCTCTGTCGACATCGCGCCGACGGTGCTGGAGATCGCGGGCGCTACGGTCGGCGATCACGTTCAGGGCCAGTCCTTCGTGCCGCTGCTGCAGGGCAACGCCTCCGAACCGAGAGAGTCGGTCCTGATCGAGTTCTACACGTACGAGAATCCCTTTCCCTGGCTGCTCGACATGGACTACCGCGCCATCCGGACCAGGGAGTACAAGTACATCCACTGGATGCAACATCCCGACGAGAACGAGCTGTACGATCTGGTGAGCGACCCCTACGAGACCCGGAACCTGATCGGGGAGCCGCAGCTGGCGGGCGTCATCGCCGATCTACGAGCGCAAATGGAGACGGCGGTGCTCGCGGCGATGGGGTTTGAAGAGTAGGCGGACGCGTCTACTCGAGCCGGGCCAGCCAGGTATAGGCGAAGCCGTCACAGCAAGGATCCGTTAGAACGAGCTCGCCATCCGACAGCCTCAGCTCCTGCTCGTCCCGTCCGAGGATCGGCTCGTCATAGCGCAGCCGCGGAGGGAACGGGAAGTCCGTGCCCGAGGCGGGCAGCAGCTCGAATCGCGTCGATACCTCCGCCTCGCCGTTCCGGGACAGCTCGATCCGATCCGGGCGTGTGATCCTGAGCGTCAGAGTGAAGCCCTCGGATTCCGGAGTGATCGTCACGCCCGCGATGCCTCCTTCGGCTCGAATCCACTCCCAGGCGCCGAACAAGCCATCGGGGACGGGCTCGACCGGGCTCGAGCAGCTGGACAACAGGGCAATGCACACGGGAGCGAGTAACCCGGGCTTCAGTCGCCGATACGTCGATCGCTTTCGGAAGAACGGCATCATCAAGCACCAGAAGTCATGTTCAGTCGAATCCATTCCTACGGCCCTATCCCGTGGGACCCTCTCCTCCATATGACGTTCCGCCGACATCCGATGTTCCGGATGCCGAGGGATCTCACCACAGGCCCTTACAGGATTCTCACTACAGACGAGTCGGGTCGCGGGGCGTACGATTAGGATCGCTCCCTGTACGTTCGCCTGGGTTTCGCTCCGAGTACGGAGGTTCAGATGTCCGCGTCTTCGAGATGCCGCGCCGGTACCCTCGCCATCGTCACGGCGCTCGCCGGCTGGTTCGCGCTCCTGGAGGTAACACGCGTCGTTGCCCAGACGCCGGAGGCCGCCGCATGCCGGGCGGGCAATGAGGGTGAACCGGGCTGGGACGTGGAGAACCCGCCCGGACCGCGACTCGAGCTCGAGATCGATGTGGACGAAGGGACGTGGATGAGCCTCGATGTGAGCCCGGACGGCCGCGAGATCGTGTTCGACCTCCTGGGAGATCTGTACGTCATCCCGTTCGAGGGCGGTGAGGCTCGCGCCCTGACGAGCGGCTTCGCCTGGGACATGCAGCCGCGCTTCAGCCCCGACGGCCGGTTCATCGCTTTCACCACCGACCGCGGCTGCGGGGACAACATCTGGGTGATGGGCCGCGACGGCTCGGACGCGCTGCAGGTGACCAAGGAGAGCTTCCGATTGCTTAACAGCCCCGCCTGGACGCCGGACGGCGAGTTCATCGCCGCCCGCAAGCACTTCACCTCGACGCGCTCGCTCGGGGCGGGTGAGATCTGGCTCTATCATCGGACGGGCGGAAAGGGCCTTCAGATGACGGAGCGGCCGAACGAGCAGAAGGACGTCGGGGAGCCGGCCTTCTCTCCGGATGGGCGCTATCTGTACTACAGCCGCGATGCGACAAGCGGCGACAGGTTCCAGTACGACAAGGACGTCAACACCGAGATCTACCAGGTCTTTCGGCTCGACCGCGACGCCGGGAGGACGGAGAGCTTCCTCGGCGGGCCGGGGGGCGCTATCCGTCCCACGCCCTCGCCGGACGGCCGGTACATGGCGTTCATCCGCCGGGTCAGATTCCAGAGCGTCCTCTTCCTGCATGACATGCAGTCAGGTGATGAGTGGCCTGTCTACGATGACTTGAGTCGGGACATGCAAGAGACGTGGGCGATTCACGGGGTCTATCCCTCGATGGCGTGGACGCCCGACAGCCGCACGATCGTTTTCTGGGCGAAAGGGAAGATCCGGCAGGTGCAGGTGGAGACGGGCGCTTCCAGCGTGATCCCGTTCCGCGTGCAGGCGACCCTGCCGGCCCTGGAGGCACTGCGCTTCCCCGTAGATGTCGCCCCCTCCGCCTTCGAGCCGAAGATGCTCCGGTGGGTCGAGGTCGCACCCGCGGGAGACCGGGTTGTCTACCAGACGCTTGGCCATCTTTACGTGAAGGACCTTCCGGACGGAGCGCCGCGCCGCCTCACCGCTCAGACGGACCACTTCGAGCAGTATCCGAGCTTCTCGCGTGACGGACGGTGGATCGTCTACACGA
Source organism: Gemmatimonadota bacterium (assembly GCA_039587445.1). Taxonomy (GTDB): domain Bacteria; phylum Gemmatimonadota; class Gemmatimonadetes; order Palauibacterales; family Palauibacteraceae. The sequence continues at coordinate 29,591 of JBDHIM010000001.1, read as the reverse complement.
CCTGGAGCGACGAGGAGCTGGGCAGTGTGCGGGTGGTCTCCGCCTCAGGCGGAGAGGGAAGGGCCGTGACCGTCGAGCCCGGTCACTACGTGGAGCCCGCCTTCAGTCCGGACGGCGGGACGGTGGTCTATCGGAAAACAGGGGGCGGCGGACTTCGCTCGCCCACCTGGTCTCGCGAGACCGGGATCTACTCGGTGCCTTCCGCCGGAGGAGCCGAGCCGGTTCTCGTGACCCGGGACGGGACTCGGCCGCACTTCGGAGCGGACTCCGAGCGCGTGTTCGTGATGCGGTATACCGGGACGGACGTCGAGCGAAAGTCGCTGCTTGCTTCGCTGGAGCTGGACGGCAGCGACGAGCGAACGGATGTGGAGACGAGTCGGGCCCGTGAGTTCAGCGTCTCGCCGGACGGGGAATGGCTGGCCTGGCAGGAACGCTACTACGCCTTCGTCGCCCCCTTCGTGCGAACCGGCAAGACGCTGGAGCTCGGTCCGAAAACCAAGAGCATCCCCATCAGCCGCGCCTCGAAAGAGGCCGGGGAGTACCTGCACTGGTCCGGTGACAGCCGAAGCCTGCACTGGAGTCTGGGCCCCGAGCTCTACACGCTGGATCTCGCGAACGCCTTCGCGTTCCTGGAGGGAGCGCCGGAAGAGCTCCCGGAGCCCCCGACCGAGGGGACGAACCTCAGCTTCGCCGTTCGGACGGACGTGCCGACGGGCTCGGTCGCGCTCGTGGGGGGACGGGTGATCACCATGCGCGGGGACGAAGTGATCGAGGATGGCGTTGTGGTAGTGGAAGGAAACAGGATCGTGGCGGTCGGTCCGCGCTCCGACGTCCAGGTCCCGGGCGATGCCCTGGTGATCGCCGCGGGCGGCAAGACCGTGATGCCCGGGCTGATCGACGCTCACTGGCATGGATCGATGGGGAGCGCCGGCATTATCCCGCAGGAGAGCTGGGTCAACCACGCCAGCCTCGGCTTCGGGGTCACGACCATCCACGACCCGTCGAACGACACCGGTGAGATCTTCGCGGCGAGCGAGTTGGCCCGGGCCGGCCTGATCACCGCGCCCCGAATCTACTCCACCGGGACGATCCTCTACGGGGCAGCCGGCACCTACAAGGCGGAGGTGGACAGTCTCGCCGACGCGGTCTTCCACCTGAAGCGCATGAAGGCGGCCGGTGCGTTCAGCGTGAAGAGCTACAATCAGCCGCGACGCGAGCAGCGTCAGCAGATCATCGAGGCGGCGCGGCAGCTCAAGATGATGGTCGTGCCGGAGGGCGGCGCTCTCTTCCAGGCGAACATGTCGATGGTGATGGACGGCCACACGGGGATCGAGCACGCGCTGCCGGTCGGCTCGATCTACGACGATGTCGTGCAGTTCTGGAGTCAGACCCGGGTGGGCTACACGCCGACGCTCGTCGTCGCCTACGGCGGGCTCGGGGGAGAGAACTACTGGTACCGGCACACGGACGTGTGGGCCAACGAGAGGCTCCTCACCTTCGTGCCCCGCCGCCGGGTGGATGCGAGGGCCCGACGCCCGGTCCATGCGCCGGATGAGGAGTGGAACCACGTCCAGGCGGCGTCGGCCGCCACCCGGCTCGACCGTTCCGGGGTCATCGTCAACATCGGCGCGCACGGGCAGCGGGAGGGACTGGCCGTCCACTGGGAGATGTGGATGTTCGAGCAGGGGGGCATGACGCCGCTGGAGTCCATCCGAACCGCGACGCTGAATCCGGCGCGTTACCTTGGGATGGATGCGGAGATCGGGTCTCTCGAACCCGGAAAGCTCGCCGACCTCATCGTCGTCGACGGCAACCCGCTGGAGAACCTCCGTCTGTCGGAGAGGGTCACCTACACGATGGTGAACGGCCGCCTCTACGACGCCGCGACGATGAACCAGATCGGGAACCACCCCGGCGAGCGTGGCCGGTTCTGGTGGGAGCTGAGCCGAGCGTGGGAGGGCCGGCAGTAGCCGGCAGTAGGCTTCGCCGGCTCGGCCCGGGCGTCGTGCGGGCCCGTGTCAGGGCGTGGGAGGCGGTCCGCGTGAAAGCCGGGGACGTCTACTCCGTTCTTCTCAACTTGAGATTGGCCGCGGTCGGCGGATCGGACCGAAAGTCGATCGCCTCACCGTCGTTGGAGAAGAACAGACCCGGCTCGTGCTCGACGCACTTTCTTTCGCCGTAGTACAGGTAACCGTTTCTCAGCGTTACGCCGACGGTGCGGTCTGGTTCGCCGCGCCAGAGCACCTCGTATTCACCCACGTGCTCCCGCCACTCGGGTCTGTCCGGACCCGGCGGATCGGCGGGTGAGTCGTTGAGCGCCTGGTAGTTGATGTGGTCGTTGCTGTAGCGCCGGTTCACGATCATGAGCGTGCGTGGCTGAGCCCCATCCGGCGGAAGGAAGCGTATTTCGCTGAAGGCACCGAAGATGCCCACGAGCTCTCCACGGTCTTCGTAGACTACCAGAGGGTAGAAGCTGTCCGGGCTCGTTCGGACGCCAAGTACCTCGTCCTCGTAGCCGATCACCCAGCCGTCTTCTCCCCCGTAGCGCCCCAGAACCGAGCTCACCCTCGGATCATCCGGCTTCACGGAGAGCATCCGCGACGTGTCGGGATCGGCGACGATGTTCGGGCCGTGACGCTCGAAGATCGGTCCGTTCATGACTTCACGTCCTGGCTGTCCCGTGAGCCCGTTGCCATCGCGGTTAATGAGCAGCACGATGCCGTAGCCGAGCTCGGGGTAGACGATCATCAGGCTCTGGAATCCACGTCCTCCGCCCTCGTGGTAGAGGCTGAAGGTATGACCCGTCACCTCTCGGACGAGGCCAAAGCCGTAACCCGATCGCTGCCCGGGTCGCGCGAAGGCGATGGAGTGATACTGCTCCACGAGGTCGTCTCTCAGGACCCGCTTCCCGTCCACCACGCCGGCGTTCAGATGAAACTGGACGAGCCTGGCCATGTCGCGGGCGTTCGAGTAGAGCCCGGCCGAAGCGAGCTCCGGGAAGCGGAGCGGGACGACATCGCCGTCCGGGGCATGGCCGATGGCGCGGTTTTCCTCCCGCTCGACGACCTTGAAGTCGAACGTACTGTGGGTCATGCCGATCGGGTCGAGGACCTTATCCTTCACGTATCGAGGGAAGGGCACACCGGAGCGAACCTGGAGGATGTGGGCGGCCAGATCGACGCCGAGGTTGGCGTATGCGAGCCGGTATCCGACCGGGAACCGCAGCCAGGTATCCGAGATGCTCTTTACGTATCTCGGAAAGTCGTCGTCGTCGCTGTCGGTGAGCCGCGTCTCATGCGTGAAGCCGGCCCGGTGCGACAGAAGATGGCGGAGCGTCATTCGGCGCTCCGGGTGCGCCCCGAAACGGTTGTGGACGCTGAAATCCGGCAGGTAGTCGCTGATCGGAGCGTCCAGATCGACCAGCCCTTCCTGCACCGCCATGAGAACCGCCAGCGCCGTCACGCTCTTGGACACGGACCGAACGGCAAAAAGCGTCTCCGTGTCGACCGGCCTGGACTGCGGGCTGCCGACCTTACCGTAGGCGGCCTCCCAAACGACTTTCGCGCCGCCCACGACCGCGACGATCGCTCCCGGAACGCCCGACTCCCTTAGTTGCGCCGGCAGCCACTCCTCGAGCGTGGCCGCAACCGCCTCGGGGAGAGAGTCCCCGGGAGGCCCCAGGCGTGGAAGGTCGGACGCGTCCGGAGTATCCGGCGCGACCGCAAGGAGGGAGAGGAGGGCAGGCAGTACGAGAAGCGCTGGCCGGATGCGCCCGGGGTATGATCGCATCAGCTCTGTCGCGCTACCCGCACTCGAAACACGCCTCGATCAACCTCAATCAAGGGCGACGCGCTCGACAACCTGGCGCATGATCTCGGTTCCGCGGCGCACGTTCTCGATCGAGATGCGCTCGTTGTTGCCGTGGACGCCCGCCTGGTCCTGCACCGGCACGAGAAGGGGCGTGTAGCCGTAGGCGGCGATCCCGAGGTCGCGGAGAAAGTGGCTATCCGTGAACCCGCTCGACACGGCCGGAACGACCACCGCGTCCGGGAATCGCTCCTGCATGACCGCCTCGAGAGTGGCATAGAGGTACGTATCCGTGGGCGAGATGGCGGGGGTGAACGCCATCATCGTCTGGACCTCGATCTCCTCGCCCGCGATCCGCTGAATCTCGGCGACGAAGGCTTCCACGTCCTGATCCGGCAGCACCCGGCAGTCCAGCTCGGCCGCGGCGGTCGGGGGAACGACGTTGATCTTGCCGCTCCCATGGAGCCGGGTGATCGAGCAGGTGTTACGCGTTAGGGCGGCCAGGGTCGGGTCGTGGTCCTGAAGGCGGGCCAGGAAGCCGGGCTCGCGGATCGAGCTCGCCATGTCGAGGAGCAGCTCCGCCCACTCCTCGCCCCTGGCTTCCGAGATACCTCGGAAGTAGCGGTCCACGACCGGGAGGAGACGCGGCTCCGACTCGTGCTCGCGGATGCGGTCGAGCGCCTCGAGGAGCTTCGTGACCGCCGACTCGGCTCGGGGCCGCGAGCCATGCCCCGGGACGCCGCTCGCCACCAGGCGGAGCCACACCGGTACCTTCTGCGTGACCTCTACCCCCACCTGCTTGGCGCCCGCCTCGCTCACGAGGGTCCGGCCGCCCTCGTTGAGGACGACCCCGACGCCCTCGAACGCCTCTTGTCTGTTCTCGACCAACCACCCGACGCCGTAGAAGCCTCCCGCCTCTTCGTCTGCCGTCGCCATGAAGATGACGTCGCGGTTCAGGGGGTGTCCGGCGCGGTGGAGGGCGAGAAACGCCTGCAGGTGCAGGATCCCGAGAGTCTTCGTGTCCAGGGCGCCACGCCCGTATACGTGACCGTCCCGAATCTCGCCCGAGAGCGGGGGCATGTCCCAAAACGCCGGATCGGCCGGGACGACATCGCTGTGGTGAAGGAGGAGGAGAGCGGGCTCGCTCCCGCCTTCAAGGCGAGCCCAGATGTTGCCACGACCCGGCGCCGATTCGGCCGTTTCGTACGGAATCCCCTCTCTATCGAGGATGCGAGCGAAGAACTCCACGGCTCGAGACTCGTTGCCCGGGGGGTTCGTCGTGTCCACGCGCAGGTATTCCTGCAGAAGCTCAACGGAGGCGTCCGCGAGGGCATCGGCGTCCGCAGGGGTCTGGGCCGACGCGGGGGAGTTCGCGAGGGCGATCACAACGGCGGCCGCGGCCACGCTCCGGAGTTTTCTCATCTCATCCCTTCGGGTGGTTCGTGGTGGGGATCGGTGGCAAGCCGACGTAGGCTCGCCCTTTATTCTTCACGCACCAGGCCTTTTGTGCCAGCCGCACGACGCCGGGCGGGACACCACAAGACGGAACGCGTCTCGATCTTGCAATGGAGGATCCCGGTTTGATGTTGGATCTCGGGGTCGGGCCGCATCGAGAACAGGCAGGATGCCGCGATTGAGGTCGGCAGGGGCCAGCGGCGAGATCTGAACTTTCTATCTGTGTCTGCACAAATCGCCAGTCGAGGCGGCGGTTTGCGTGGTTTGCGTGGTTTGCGTGCTAAGGAGAGCCGGCCATGAGACGGAGCGAGCGTGTCCAGCGAGTCGTGATGGTGCTTGTAGCCTGCGTGCTTTTCATGGGCGTAGAGCTCCTCCTGGCTCAGGAGCCTGCGGAGAACGAGGGCCCGTCACCGGTTCCACTCGGAGCCGTTGCCGTGCAGGCGTCGGAGGAGGCGCCCGAGCCCGCGCTCGAGCGGCTCGCCGCGCCTGCAGTCCGGGAGACCTACCATCTGACGCCGTCCCAGGAACGGCTGCTCCGGGCCGTACTCGACGACTTTCAGATGGCCGACGTCAGGTCGATCGGCATCGTGCTGACTCAAACGGCCTCGATCGAAGCGGTGCAGCCCCGCTGGGAGGAGCTCGTGAGGCAGAGTCGGCCGCACGCCGCGAGCCTGCCTCTTCTCGTTCGCGCGGTACTGCGCGAAGCTTATCATGAATCGAATAGAGAAGTTCAAGTCTATACAGAGAAGGTATTGTTTTACAACGACATGACAGAATCGGTGCAGCGGGAGATTGAACGGATCGAAGGCGAGCGATCCCTCTCTCCCGAGGGTGAGGGTGAGTGGGACTCGTACCACAAGAACCTCCACGGTTGGCTCGCCTCGATCGGAGATGACGCCGAGCTGGCCAACGAGGATCTCCGAAACGCCCTCGAGAGGCAGGAGCAAACGCTCGAGTCGCTGTCGAGCCTCTCGGTTGCTTTGCACGCTGCGGGACTGACCGCCCTCAGGTAGAGGCATCTCCTCGTAGCGCGCTTCAGCCCCCGTCGGCCCGCCGGCGCTCGGGAGTTTCCTGGGCGCGCCGGCGCCCATAACGTCACGCGACATGATCGACGTGACGTTGCTCCAGATCGAGGCTGCCGGCGGACTGTCGGAGACTCTCTCCTCGAGCCCTCTGCTCGCGCTCGTCACGCTATTCGGGGCGGGACTGGTCACGAGCCTCACGCCCTGCGTCTATCCGATGATTCCGATCACCGCCTCGGTGATCGCCGGAACGGCGGAGAAGGGACAGAGTCGGGCTCGGACGGTCGGTCTCACGCTCACCTACGCCGCCGGTCTCGCTCTGCTCTATGCCTTTCTCGGGCTCCTTGCCGGCCTGACGGGAACGTTGTTCGGGACCGTTAGTGCGAGCCCGTGGGCGCGCCTCGCGATCGGCAATCTGCTTCTCATCTTCGCGCTCGCCATGCTCGATGTGATACCCGTGCGCGTGCCGCGGCGTCTTATGGAGTGGGCGGGAAGGCGCGGCGGCGGCACCTACGGCGCCGTGTTCGTGCTGGGCGCGACCTCGGGAATCGTCGCGGCGCCGTGTGGGGCGCCAGCGTTCGCCGTGGTGCTTACCTGGGTGGCGGCGACCCGGGCCGGAGCGATGGGGTTCCTTTACCTGTTCGTCTTTTCCCTGGGGATGACCGCCTTGCTCGTAGCGGTAGGGCTCTTCTCGGGAGCCCTCTCGCGCCTGCCTCGCTCAGGAGGCTGGATGCTGTGGATCAAGCGTGTGGCCGCGGTGATCATGTTGGTCGTGGCTCAGTATTACTTTGTCATGGCGGGGTACAATCTGTGAGCGATCTGATCGGGAGAGTCGGGTGGTCGGGTGCGGTGAGGCTCGCCTTGACCCTCCTCCCGCTGACCCTCGTCGTTCCGAAGGACCTGTGCGGCCAGGACGAGTATGCGGTTAGCCTCCCGGTCGGATCTGAGGCTCCAGCGGCTGCCTTGCAGGATCTTGACGGAGACCCCGTTCAGCTCCTGGATTACATGCGCGACCGGCCGACGCTGATCGAGTTCTGGGCCATATGGTGTGAGAACTGCGAGGCGCTTCAGCCGCAGCTCGACCGGATTCAGGAGAGTTACGGAGACCGGTTGAACGTGGTCGCGGTGGCCGTCGCCGTCGCCCAGTCCCCGCGGCGCGTGCGGCGTCACGTCGAGGAGCACGATCCGGGCTATCCCTATCTGTGGGACGACCGGGGAGCCGCGGTCCGGGCCTACGAGGTCCCCACGACCTCGGTCGTGGTCATCGTCGGAGCGGACGGGCGGGTCGCCTACACGGGGGTGGGGCCCCAGCAGGATCTGATGGCCGCGGTGGAGGCCGTTCTGGGTTCAACGGCTCCTGATTCCTAGGCCCCCTGAGTCCTACATGGCCTCTTCTTCAGGAGCCGGCGCGATCCGATCGATGATCGCCTGGAGCTCCTCGTAGGCGGTCGGATCTACTTCCCGGAAGCGCGGAACCACCTCGCCGATGCGCCCGTCGGGTCCCACCACGACCAGCGACCGACCGCCCGGCATCCCGTTTTCGCGCGGGGTCCCGCCGTAGGCCGCATAGGTCGCGCCCTCGGGGTCGCTCGCGAACAGGAAGGGGAAGTCAGCGTCCTTCGCCCAGGACCGAAGCTCCTCGGGCGTTTCGGATGAAATGGCGATGAGGACGATGTCTTGTCCTCCGCGAAACAGGCTGGCGTACTGATCACGGTACGCGTTCATTTGAATCGTTCACCCAGGCGTCCTGGCCCGGAAGAAAAAGGCCAGGATGACCGTCTCTCCCCGGAAGTCGCTCAGTCGTACGGGTTCCTCCAGAACCCCGTATCGGGTGGCGCCGACGAGCTCGAAATCGGGAGCCGGCTCGCCCACCCCCAGGAACGTCGATTCTGTTTCTTGGGCAGCCGCCAGGCCCGGTGTGAGAATGGCGGCGGCCAGAACGAGGAGACCGGTGAGCAGCGCGCGATTCATCTCGTGTCCTTCGCTAAAAGGGTCCGTACCGTAGGTCGGCGATCGAGCGAGCCCGGAGGCGGGTCGCGTCGCGGGGACTCACTGCTCCGCTAACGGTCCTTCGGCCTCGAACACCGGCACGAAGGTGTCGTCTGCCTGGCGCTCCGATTCGAGGATGTGCCCCGAGGCGGAAGAGCTGGTGAACGAGAACTCGAGATCGGAGAGCGTGGAGCCTCTCACGTTGCTGCAGAACACCGTGGTTGGCCCCGGCGAGCAGCCGTCCGCCTCTATCTCTTTGGTGCCGCCGGGAAGCTCCGAGATGCTGATCGAGAGATCGACCCTACCCGTCAGATCGTCGAACGTGACCTCCAGCGTGGCGGGTCGATCAAGCCACTCATCGTCGGTTTGGAGGTCGAAGACGTTCATGCTCCCGGCGTACGCGCCGAGGTATGATGGAGCCTCTCCGGGAGGGTTGTTGCCGTTCGCTGGTTCGTCGTCAGAATCGAATAGGGACGTCAGGCTGCACCCCGCCAGCGAGGTGCAGAGGATGGTCACCAGTATCAGTGGAGCTTTGTCAGACAACAGTGGGCTGTTGTTGAACAATCCGGGTCTCTTTCGCTTGGGCGACCTGTGGATGTGGCGGATAGTCCGCCCATCGGCGACACTGTAATGCCGCCTGGCAGGCCGGGCCAGCCAGGCGCGGGTTCCCGCAGAGCATGGACCAGGCTGCCGCAGAGATGGAGGTGTGATGAGCGACAACGGCGGTTCCGAGACGTCCGGCAGCGCCCCCGCGTGGCCGAGCCTTCCGTTCGAGGAGTGGGGAGACACGTGCGCCACGCTTCACATGTGGACCCAGATAGTTGGAAAGGTGCGGCTCGTCTGTACGCCGTGGACCAACCACTCGTGGCACGTGCCGCTCTACCTGACCGCCCGAGGCCTGACGACCTCGCCGGTCGCGCACGGATCCCGGTTCTTCCAGGTCGACTTCGATTTCCTCGGCCGGCGGCTGTCCATCGAGACGAGCGACGGCGGCTCCGGGTCGATGAAGCTGGAGCCGCGCTCGGTGGCTTCCTTCTACGATGAGCTGATGGCGAAGCTCGAGGAACTGCGGGTCGGAGTGAGCATCAACACGACCCCGAACGAGGTTCCGGACCCGATTCCGTTCGAAGAGGATCGTGAGCACGACTCCTATGATGCGGATTACGCGGAGCGATTCTGGAGAGTCCTTCTTCAGACGGACCGGGTGTTCACGGCGTTTCGGGCGCGTTTTCTGGGCAAGAACAGCCCGGTCCACTTCTTCTGGGGCAGCTGCGATCTGGCCGTGACGCGCTTCTCCGGGCGGCCGGCGCCGCCTCACCCCGGAGGGATTCCCGGACTTCCGGACTGGGTCACGCGGGAGGCCTACTCGCACGAGGTGTCCAGCGCCGGGTTCTGGCCAGGGGGGGAGGCCTTTCCGACCCCGATCTTCTATGCATACGCGTACCCGACGCCCGAGGGCTTCGCGGAAGCGCAGGTCGAGCCAGCCGGCGCGTTCTTCAGCGAGGAGATGGGCGAGTTCATGCTTCCCTACGAGGAAGTCCGGCAGTCGCCGGACCCGGACGCGCAGCTGATGGCCTTTCTGGAGAGCACCTACGAGGCGGCCGCCGACCTGGCGGCCTGGGACCGAAGGAACCTGGAGACCCCTCCGGGCTTCCCTCGGTCCGCAACCTGACCGGGGCCGGTCGGTTCGCACTCGGCTAGAAGCCGAACCGCTCGGTGAAGTCCCCGTTCTCGATGGCGTAGACAAAGAGGTGCGTCTTGAGAGAGCCATGCACCTCGATGATCTCGATCTGATCGTTGCTCAGGATTTCGGCTACGGCCTCTTGATGCGCCGTCTGCAGGTCATCCGCTGACCCGCCGGCCACGATCGTCTCGCACGCTTGCTCCGCCAGACTCCCCCTGAGCGCTTCGAGGTCGGCCAGCTGCTGGGTGGTCAGCCCAAGGGCGTCGATTCTGGCCGCACGCTCGGCTTCGGCCGCTCTGCGGGCACGCTCCTTCAGCTCTTCGATCGCGGCGACTTGTTCGTCCGTCAGCACGTCGCCGATCGCTTCCTGGATCTCTTCACCGAGAGCCTCGGCGAGCTCCTTGAACTGCTCCTCCGAGATGAGCCCGTCTCGCAGCTGCTGCATGAGGTCCATCAGCTGAGGGCCGTACTCGAGCATGATCGACTGGAGGGCGGCTCGCTGCGCATCGGAGAGCTCGATGTCGGCGAAGTTTCCGAAACCGCCGAAGCCCGCCGCGAAGCCGCCGAACCCGTGTCCGGGACCGCCGAAGTTTCTGCCGAAGCCACCGAATCGTCCGCCGAAGGCTTCCCCGATCTCAGAGCAGTCTGGCGCTTCGCCCGGTCCGAAGAAGCCGCCCAGCGCCCCTCCGTCGCCGGGGAATCCGCCTCCGCCGAAGCGTCCACCGGGTCCGATCGCACCGGGACCGTGGCCGCCGAAGAGCTCGCCGCCGAAGCCGAGCTGAGCGAGGATCGCCTGGCGTGCCCGCTCCATCAGCGCCGCCCGGCTGGCCGCCAGCTGATCGATCTGGGCGCTGCTCAGCACGCCCTGGAGGTCGGCGGCGACGTACCAGAAGGTGCCGGGCTCGTCCACGATACCGCTGTACCGATCGCCGATCGCCACGATGTCGGTTGCTTGTCCGTCGCTCAAGCCGAGCGCTTCCGTCATGTCGGTCAGGACGGCCCCAAGCTCCGTATCTGCCATCCCCGAGAGCGACTGGTCGCTGGCGATCCCGACAGGGTCGATCGAGCCGTTGCAGGCGCTGAGGCCAGCCGCCAGCACGAGCAGGGTGACCACACTGGCTCCCCTTCGCCAGCCGCCGGTGTTCGACTCCTGGGTACCTTTCATCGTAGTCTCCTTTATGAGTGCTTCGACCGGGCGGGGGCCACGGTCTACCTAGAGTTCGCTTGGTTTCGAGTCGAGATCCGACCCCGCTGCTCGGGCTGCTCAGCATACTGACGAGAAGCCGACCCCTTTCGTCACATTAGACGTCGGCCGGGGACGCTTGATTCCATTTCGAACAGGATGTCGGATGCCAAACGAATGTCGGATTAGAACTGCCATCCTTGGGATCACGTGCTGCCTGCTGGTCGCACTGAGCATTCCCGCCGACCTCTCGGCGCGCGTCGTTCGCGTGGTGATCGAGGCACGCCAGGATGTCCTCGGCGGTCGCAGCTGGGGAGATGCCGGTCCCTACGAGAGGATCATCGGGCGGGTCTACTTCGAGTTCGACCCCAGTGACCCGGCCAACGGGCGAATTGTGGATCTGGCCCTGGCGCCGCGGAACGAGCGCGGGATGGTGGAGGCGTGGGCCAACTTCATGGTCTTGCGCCCCAAGGACCCGTCGCGCGGCTCCGACATGGCCCTCCTGGAGGTGAGCAACCGGGGCGGGAAGGCGTCGCTCGGCTACTTCAACGCGGCGGCCTTCTCACGAGATCCGGAGGACGAGGAACACTTCGGCGACGGCTTCCTGATGCGGCAGGGGCTGACCGTGATCTGGGTCGGCTGGCAGTTCGATGTGCCTCCCGACGCCGAGGATCTGCTCCGGCTGCACGTCCCGGTGGCACGAGGGGCCGATGGCCGGCCGATCGCCGGTCTGGTAAGAGCGGACTGGGTGATCGCCGAGCCGACCACGACGCTGGCGCTGGGGCACCGTAACCACTGGGCGTATCCGGTCTCGGATCCCGAGTCGGGCGACGTGGTGCTTACGATCCGCCGTGGCCGCGAGGGCGAGCGGCTCGTCGTGCCGAGGAGCGAGTGGCGGTTCGCGGAAGAGACGGACGCGGGCGTCCGGGAGAGCCTCACTCACATCCACGCGCCGGACGGCTTCGAGCCGGGGGGGATCTACGAGCTCGTGTACCCCGCCGTGGATCCGCGTGTCGTGGGCCTGGGACTCGCCGCGATCCGCGACATGATCTCCTACGCGAAGTACGATCCGGAGAGCCCGTTCAGGGTTCGCCACGGAATCGGCATCGGGATCTCGCAGACCGGCCGCTTCCTTCGCCACTTCCTCTACCAGGGCTTCAACGTGGACGAGGAGGGGAGGAAGGCGTTCGACGGCCTGATGATCCACACGGCGGGCGCCGGCCGCGGCAGCTTCAACCATCGCTTCGGTCAGCCCTCCCGCGATGGGCACCGGTTCTCCGCATTCTTCTATCCGACCGACCTCTTCCCGTTCAGCGGCCGCACGCAGCGCGACGATCTCACCGGGCGCGAGGACGGGGTCCTGGAGGCGCTTGCGCCGGAGTACAGGCCGAAGGTCTTCTACACGAACACCGGCTACGAGTACTGGGGCCGCGCCGCCTCGCTCCTGCACACGACGCCGGACGGCCAGGAGGATGTCGATCCGCTTCCCGAGGAGCGGATCTACCACTTTGCCAGCGCGCAGCATTTCGTGGAGCGGGCACCAGTTCGCGATTGGCCCCTGCTCACGGCGGAAGAAGAGGTAGCCGCCTTCCGGGGCAACGATGTCAACTTTCTCCTCAACCTGCGGGCCCTGCTGGTCCGCATGATGGTTTGGGCAGGGAAGGGGGAGCCGCCTCCCGAGAGTCGCTACCCGCGGATCGCGGACGGCACCCTGGTGCCGATCGACCAGATCCGCTTTCCGGACATTCCCGGCGTCGTCTTTCCGGACGTCATCCATGTGGCGTACCGCGCCGACTACGGGCCTCGCTGGCCCGATGGCGTCGTCACGAAGCAGCCGCCGGAATTGGGCCGTCCGTTTCCGTCGCTGGCCTCGCAGGTGGACGAGCTGGGGAACGAGATCGGTGGGCTCCGCAACATAGAGGTCAGGGTGCCGCTCGCCACGTATGCCCCATGGAGCCTTCGCGTGGGCCTCCCGGGGCCGCAGGATGAGCTGGCCGACTTCCGCGGCACGTCGATTCCGCTCCCGCGGGGTCCGGCGGAGAAAAGCCGAACGGGAGATCCACGGCCGGCGAGCTCGTCCCTGTACGCATCCCGAGAGGCCTATCTGGCGGACATCGAGGCAGCTGCGCGTCAGTTGGTGGCGGAGGGATACCTCCTCGCCGAGGACCTGGCCCGAGTCCTGGATGCAGCCGGCCGGCGGTGGGAGCGCTGGGGGCCCGGATAACATCTTCAGACACGGCGGCGCAGGTTCTTCGCACGAAACGAGTTTCGCCCATCCATGAATAGACAACTGAAGGGACGCCTACCAAGATGAAGATAGAGCGGAGAAGGATCGGAACGAGTTTGATCGGGGCGTTGCTGGTGCTTTCGATTCCAGCCGGCCTCCGAGCGCAGGAGTCCCAAGAGGAAGCTCGGCCCGCGGATCAGGAGGCCGAGGCGGCCTCACTCGCGAAGGCGGCGCAAAACCCGATCGGCAACCTGATCAGCGTTCCGTTTCAGAACAACACGAGCTTTCAGATCGGGCCGTTCAACCGGACATCCAACGTGCTCAACATTCAGCCGGTGATCCCGGTCGAGCTGTCCGGCTCCATCCTGCTGATCAACCGGACGATCCTGCCGGTCGTTTCGTCGCCCGATGTGACGCGGCCCAACGGCACGACCTGGGGGCTCGGGGACCTCAACTACACGGCCTTCTTCACGCCGGCCGACGCGGGTCCGGTGATGGTGGGTGCCGGTCCGGTTCTGCTCTTCCCGACGGGGACAAGCGACGATACCGGCTCGGGCAAATGGGCGGCCGGTCCATCGGTCGTTCTCGTGGCGACGCCTGGGTCCACGTTGATCGGCCTCCTGGTCAACAACGTCTGGTCTTACGCGGGATCCTCGGATCGCGACGACCTGAACCAGATGCTCATCCAGTACTTCGTCAACTACAACTTCCCCGGCGGCTGGTATCTGTCGAGCGCCCCGATCATCACCTCGGATTGGACGAAGCCGGCTCGCGAGGGGTGGATCGTGCCGTTCGGTGGTGGTGGTGGAAAGATCTTTAAAATCGGCCGTCAGCCGATCAACGGTTCCGTCCAGGCGTTCTACAACGTTGTCACTCCGGAGGGCGAAGACGGCAACCGGATCGGGCCCGAATGGTCGCTTCGCCTCCAGCTCCAGCTGCTCTTCCCGAAGTAGCAGGAGGAATCCAACTCTGAACGATTGGTGAGTCCGATCACGTCAGTCCGACGCGGTGGATTCCCGGCAGGGTGTCGAATCCTTCATCGAAGGTCGCGATCAGCTCGATCCCATGGCTTTGCATCACCGCCGCGTGGATGCAGTCCCTGGCCGACAGGGCGGGGAACTCGACCACCAGGTCGCGAGCCGTGTCGGTGTCGGCGAGCGTCACGTCGTACACCGTCGGGCAGACCGAGACGAAGAGGTCGTACACGGACCGTGCGAGGTCCCTTCGGCCGATGGCCGTATAGCGGTAGAGGATCTCCTGCAGGACCTCGGTACTAGCGCAGCCCTCGACCTCGCCCACCTGCACCCGTTCGAGGAATGTCCGTGCCGGATCCCGGTTCGGGTGAGCGGCTCCGGCGACATACATCGGGATGTTGGAGTCGATGAAGACCTTCAACTGCGTCCGGCCTCGATCTCGGAGAGCATCTGGTCGATGTCGGCGGTAGGAGCCTCCAGGCTGCCGAGCTGCCGCAACGGATCCGCGCCATCCTGCGGGCCGCCTGCGGACTGAAGGGCGGCTTCGACGGCCCGCCGGACCCACTCGCCCTTGGAGACGCGAAGGCGGCGCGCCGCCTTGCGAATGCGGGCGTCAAGCTCTTCTGGAATGAGGACCTGCAGACGATGACTCATATGAGCATGCTAACATGCATATATGCTCATGTCAACGGACCGGACTCCGCTTTGAAGCATCCCTTCCGAGTCTCGGGAACGACGGCCTCAGGCGTCTTCTTCGGTCGAGACCTCGTCGGCGCCGCGCAGAAGCCCGGTCTCACCGGCGATCCAGATCAGGAGACGCCCTAGGGGGCTCAGCTGCTCCCGTAACTCGAGCACCTGTCTGGCCACGTCGGGTCTGTCCGTGATGACTCCGTCGACCCCGCGGCTCATCATGACCGACAGCTGCACGGGGTCGTCGATGGTCCACACGTAGACCTTCATGCCCCGTGAGTGAGCCCGGCGGATCTGAGAGCGCGAGGCAGCGGCGGCGTTGAGCGCGAGGAAATCCAGGTCGAGACGGGTCAGATCGCCGACGCTGACGGTGTTGAGCAGACCGCGCGTCCAGTCAGGCCGCAACGCGGCGGCCTTGCGGAGTCCCTCTCGCTTGAGGGACATGAGCATGATGTGCGACTCCATCCCGGTCTCCTCCACGATCTCGACGACTTTGGACTCGAGCTGCTTGTCGTGGCCATAGTACTTGAGCTCGATCACGACATCCGCGTGGCCCTTTGCTCGCTCGAGCACGTGGCGTAGCGTCGGCACGCGCTGATCCGAGAACTCGGGTCCGAACCAGCTGCCGATATCCAGGACCCGAAGCTCCTCGTTCGTGGCATTCCAGGTCTTCAGGTCGTCGCGTCCCACCCGCTTGAAATCGCTGTCGTGCTGAACGATGACCATGCCGTCCGCGTTTTCCTGCACATCGAGCTCGATCCAGTCCGTCTTGTCCGCGACCGCCTTTTCGAATGCCGCCATGGTGTTCTCCGGCGCCTGTCCGGAGGCGCCGCGATGCGCGATGACCGCGACATCCTCGACTTGGCTCACGCTCCTCGCGGCGATGTAGCCACCTCCTCCCACAACGATCAACGCGGCCGCTCCGGCCCACACGAACTTCTTGCCGGGGATCGTGAGGGAGGTCCGGTCTCCCAGCGTGCCTCGGTCTGCGATCGCGGGCACGAGTCTTCCGGGACCTCCGATCGACCTGTACAGGCGGACGATGAACAGCGGCAGCAGCGTCATGGTGATGATCGAGACCGTCAGGTTGACAGCGACCGAGACCAGCAGGGTGACCGCCAGGCCGATGGCCATCAGCAACAGGCTGGCTCCGACGTCAGGACCCAGGAGATCTCCGACGAGTCCGATGAAGAAGGTCACGAGCCAGGAGAGCAGGGCGATCGATACCAGCCATGCAGCGAGCCACAGAGCGATCTTCCATCCGTGTGCGGCTGTCGTCCGTCGGCTTTCGCGCAGCGCTTGTGTCCCTTTGTTGCTTTCGAACAGCACCAGCGGGATCGTCAGGATCCAGTTCGCGATCTTCTTCAGCACGATGATTCCCAGGCCGGCCAGCAGCAGGCCCGCCAGGCCAACGGCCCACAAGAACTCAGGCGGCTTGTCGGCCAGGTAGAAGTTGATGTCGTACTTGCCCAGCAAGAGGAGATAGACGCCGCCCACACCGGCGAGGAACGGGGCCGCGACGATGAGCAAACGCACGATGATCTGTCCCGCCAGACGCACGAGCTGGGCTCCGTGCCGGAACACGTGACGCACTCCGTCTAGCCATGTCACCTGGCGATCCTCGACCGCGCCGAACCCGATGGTCATCAGGACGCCCTGCTCGGCGAACCAGACCCCCAACGAGACGGCTCCCACGATCACGATGGCTGCCAGCCCGATCGGGTGCAGCGCGAAAGCGGCGATGTCCGTGTCCGCCAGGACACCGTCGTCCGTCGTCATCAGGAACAGCTTCAGCAGCAGCCCAACCAGCGGTGTCACGACCACTACGGCGAGGGTCCTCGCGAGGAGATCGGTGAGCAGCAGCTGTGGCCAAGTGCGTCGGAAATCGGCTAGCGCTCCCCGCAGGTCGGACCAGCGGATCGATGTCATCGGCGTCCTTCCATGCGCATCACTCATTCCCACAGCCAGATATTATCGGCAACCGCACCAACATATCGCACCAACATTATGCTTGTAGAGAGTAGTCGAGCGGTCCGCTGCGCCGTACTGTCTATGTTCGAGCTCCGCGGTCTGTCGAGCTCAGTGGGCTGACTTCACGATCCAAGGAGGATAGACATGGCGCACCGACTTCCCGATCTCCCATACTCCTACGATGCGCTCGAGCCGTACATCGACTCCAAGACGATGATGATTCACCACGGCAAGCATCATCAGGCCTACGTCACCAACCTGAACAAGGCGCTGGAGGGCTATCCCGACCTTCAGGACAAGACGGCGCTGGAGCTGATACTGGACCTGGACGCCATCCCGGCCGACATCCGCACGGCGGTGCGCAACCACGGCGGCGGGCACGTCAACCACACGTTCTTCTGGACCGTGATGGGCCCCCGGGCGGGCGGAGCGCCGGATGGTGCGCTGGCCGAGGCGATCGACGAGTCCTTCGGCTCCTTCGATGAGTTCAAGGGCGCTTTCGCCAAAGCGGCCGGAGGGGTGTTCGGGAGTGGCTGGGCCTGGCTGTGCGTCGCCGAGGACGGTCTGATCGTCACGGCGACCCCGAACCAGGACAACCCGGTCTCAACGGGAGCGGGCATCCCGATCCTCGGCCTCGACGTCTGGGAGCACGCCTACTACCTGAACTACCAGAACCGGCGTCCCGAGTACATCGCCGAGTGGTGGAACGCGGTCGACTGGGACGCGGTGGCCGGTAACCTCGCCATGGCGCGTCTGCGAGAAGGGGTCTCGGAGATGACAGGCTGGGCGAAGGACAAGTGGAACGAGCTCTCCGAGAAGCTCGACAAGCTGTTCGACTAGCCGCGCGGCCTCGTCAGGATGGGGCCGACTTCGTGAGAGGTCGGCCCATCCGGTAGCCCGAGTGCCACGCGCCGGCCCGAGCAGGAGCTACCCGCCCTCCGGGCCCGCGGGCTCGATCCCCACCTTGCTTTGCAGGATCAGCTTGACCTCCCGAAACCACTCGTTCCGGTTGAGTCCGTACTCGGCCGCTTGCCCGCGAAGGCGCGAAGAATGTGGGGCGTTTCCGTACAGTGCTTGAGGGGGTTCCCCCCACTTACGCCTGCGCGAAGTCCTTTTAGGTTTCTGGGATCCCAGACCGGCTGTCTGAAGCCCTGCTCTGAATTGGACCAGGTCCTATCTCGGCCACAGGAGGCGTTCATCATGAAACTGGATCATCGGGAGCTGTACAGACTGCCGTGGAGTCTGCCGGACAACTCGATATCCTGGCTGGAGCCAACTGCGGCATGCAATCTCGCCTGCCTCGGCTGCTATCGGACCAACGATCCCAAGGGGCACAAGTCGCTCGAGGACATCGGCTGGGAGCTGGACCTCTTTACCCGCCTCCGAGCCTCCGACGGAATCTCCGTCGCCGGGGGCGATCCTCTGACCCACCCGCAGGTCCCCGAGATCATCGCCATGGTCGCGGAGCGCGGCATCAAGCCGATCCTGAACACGAACGGGCTGGCGCTCGATCGGGAGCTGCTGGTCGAGCTCAAGCGAGCGGGCCTGTGGGGCCTCACGCTCCACATCGACAGCAAGCAGCGACGGCCTCACTGGCGCGATAAGAATGAGGCCGAGCACAACGAGCTCCGCCTCCAGTACGCGGAGATGATCGCCAGTGTCGGCGATCTGATCTGTTCCTTCAACCAGACCGTGTACGACGACACGCTGGAGTACGTCCCTGAGGTCGTCGCCTGGGGGCAGGAGCACATCGACATCGTGCAGGTGATCGTTTTCATCGCCTTCAGGGCGGGGTTGATCAACGGGGACTTCGACTATTACGCGGGCGGCGAGAAGATCGACTTCGAGCCGGTGCCCTATGCAGGTGTCGAGGGCGGCAAGATCGACATCCAGTCGACCGATATCGTGGAGACCATCCGCGAGAGGTTTCCCGACTTCGCGCCCTGTGCGTATCTGAACGGCACGCAGCGCCCGGACTCGTTCAAGTGGCTTCTTACAGGACGGCTCGGAACGAAAGACAAGATATACGGTTACGTCGGATCCAAGTTCATGGAGCTGGCGCAGACATCCCACCACCTGAGGCACGGCAGGTATCTGGCGTACAGCAGCCCGAGGGTGCATCGCCGGGGTCGCGCGATGATGCTCCTGGCACCGTTCGACCATGGGGTGGCTCGGGCTGCGGGCTCATACCTGCGGACGTTGGCGTCACATCCGATAAGGGCTCTTGGGCGCGCGCACATGCAGTCCGTGATGATCATCCAGCCGGCGGATGTCCTTCCCGACGGTCGCACGGACATGTGCGACGGCTGTCCCGACATGACGGTCTGGCAGGACCGCCTCGCCTGGTCGTGCCGTCTGGAGGAGCCGATGACCTACGGCCAGTTCGTGGATATCGTGCCGAAGGAGAAGGAGACCGCCGCACACTGACGGACTGTCGTGGCCGGAAAGGACGAGCAGTTCGGCGTTCGGGGGGGACCTGCCGGGCGGCCGCCTCCGCCCGCCTCCGGCCGCTCAGTCCGTTCCTGCCTCGCGGATGCGGAGGGAAAAGTCGGGGCTCTCCGCGTACTCGATCGCCCGATCGTTGATCTTGAAGCGACGGCGCGCCTCCTCGAACGGAAGATCCGTGTCGATGAGGCCGAGCCCGTAGGCCAGCCGGTCCGAGTATCCCGGGAGTAGTCGCGCGAGGCTGAAAGGGATGCGGCGCGGTGACAGCCCGTTGACGTGCCCGATGATGTTGCTCGTGCAGTTGCTGGTGAGTGTGTTGTAGAACTCGGGACGCTCGCGGAGCTGGTTGGCGCGGGAGAGCATCGCCACGAAGAGCTCTCGCATGGACTCCTGTGAGGCCTTGATCGGATACAAGTAAACGTCATCCCGCCGGTAGCTCGTTCGGAGCCGGATCACGTCCATCTCGTCCGCGACCAGGTACATCAGCTCGTACTGTCCGAAGAGACCCTTCAGGAAGTTGTAGGATTCCCCCTTCTCCTTTCGCGCTTCCACCGAGATTGCGACGTACTCGGGACCCTCGAAGCCGAAGCTGAGAAACGTGTGCGCCACCGCTCCACTCTTGGATAGGGGTTCGACCAGGAACCAGACCGTCTCCAGGCGGTTGAGGTCGAACGTTCGATCGTAGTAGGCCGGCGTGTAGATGGCGGGGGTCTCGTAGGATGTGTTCCGAATATTGTGGACGCGAACCAGATCGCCCTCGAACTCCGCATCGGGCAGAACCGCCAGGTTCGCGGCCCAGTCCCGCTGATTGGACGGATTCGTGGTCCCCCAAACGAGGGCCGATACGGTCAGCGCAAGGGGGAACAAAAAGAGCAGATGTCGCCTGGTTCCGGGCATCGCCTCAATGTGAGGCAACGAGGGTTCTCCAGGAAGGCTGATGTGGGGAGAACCCGGACGTTCGCCGTCCAGAATTGCCCGACGGTGCTGCTCCCGAGCCCCCATCTATACTGCGGACGTCCGTCGTTCCCGCCCCTACATCTGTCCGAGGCGCGGCGGAGATCCCAGACCGGAGCCAAGAGAACCATGAAGATCCGACGCCATCTAGCGACGCTGTGGATCGCTCTCATCGTGGCCGCCATGGCCGTACCTCAGGCGGCCAATGCCCAGACCAAGCTCCTTCGATACCCGGACATCCATGGAGAACGCGTCGTCTTTTCCTACGCCGGCGACCTTTGGCTCGCTCCGGCCTCCGGAGGCACAGCCACGCGCCTCACCTCGCATCCGGGCCGCGAGTTCTTCGCGAAGTTCTCGCACGATGGCCGGTGGATCGCGTTCACGGGGCAGTACGACGGTGACGAGCAGGTCTACGTGATCCCGAGTGGCGGTGGCGTCCCGAAGCAGCTCACGTACTATCCGGCTCGCGGTCCCCTGGCGGACCGGTGGGGATTCGACAACCAGGTGTACGGGTGGACTCGGGACGGACGGGTGCTCTACCGCTCTCTGCGCGACGGCTGGGATCTTACCGACAGCCGCCTGTACACCATTTCGCTCGACGGCGGGCTGCCCGAGCCGCTTCCGATGCCGATTTCGGGGGCCGGGGCGCTCTCTCCGGACGAGACCCGGGTCGTCTACTCGCCGCTATTCAGGGACTTCCGGACCTGGAAGCGCTATCAGGGTGGCTGGGCTCAGGACCTCTACATCTTCAATCTCGAGACCCTGGAGGCGAAGCCGGTCACGGACCACCCGCGCGCGGACCGGGATCCGATGTGGGTCGGGGAGGAGATCTACTTCGCGTCGGACCGCGACGGCACGAACAACCTCTACGCCTACGAGGTGGCCAGCGGCGAGACCCGGCAGATCACGGAGAGCGAGACCTGGGACGTGAGGTGGCCCAGCGCCGACGATCGGCGAGTCGTCTACGAGCTGAATGGCGAGCTGGAGGTCTACGACTCCCGGGACGGCAGCGTCACGCAGCTCTCGATCACGGTCCCGAACGACGGAGTGGCCATGCGTCCCTCGCGGGTGAGCGCGGCCGGCAACATCGAGGGCTTCGCCCTCAGTCCCAGAGGTGAGCGCGCGCTGTTCGTGGCCCGCGGCGACGTGTTCACGGCCCCGATCGAGAAAGGGCCCACCCGGAACCTCACCAACTCATCCTCCGCGCACGACAAGCGTGCGGAATGGTCTCCCGACGGGACGCGCATCGCCTTCATCAGCGACCGGAGCGGAGAGGAGCAGCTCCACGTCGTGAGCCAGGACGGGTCGGGAGAGCTTCGGCAGCTCACCGACCACGGCGTCGGGATGAGCTATACCCCGAGATGGTCGCCGGACGGAGCGCACATCGCGTTCAGCGACAAGGAGGGCCGGATCCACGTGGTGGCTGTTCAGAGCGGGGAGATCCGACAGGTCGCCGAGGAGCGGCAGGGCCAGGTGTTCGACTACACCTGGTCGCCGGATAGCCGCTACCTGGCGTTCAGCCTGAACGACCCGAACGGCTTTGCTTCGATCTACATCTGGGATCTCGCCGAGAACCGGTTGGACCGGGTCACGGGACCGATGTTCAACGAGTTCCAGCCGGCCTGGGACCCGGCCGGCGACTATCTGTTCTACATCGCGGACCGATCCTTCGCGCCCCAGATCGGCTCCTTCGAGTGGAACTACGTCGTGGATCGGGAGAGTGGCATCTACGCCCTAGCTCTGCGGAATGACGTGCCCAACCCATTTCCACCCCAGAGCGACGAAGTGAAGACCGACGGGAAGGCGGACGAGGAGGCGGGCGACGGCGAAGGCGATGAGGAGGTGGGCGACCGCTCCGGGCCCAAGACGGCAGTTCCCCCGATTCGGATCGATTTCGAGGGTCTCGCCGAGCGCGTGGCACGCGTCCCTATCGAGTACGACAACTACTCGAACCTCGCGACCGTCGACGGCCATCTCCTCTATCGCCGAACCTCGCCCTTCTACTACGGCCGTCCCGCAGGCGTGGAGCCGGCGCTGAAGCTGTTCTCTCTAGAGGACCGCGAGGAGACGACCCTCGCCGAGGATGCGGACGGATACGCCCTGTCGGTCGATGGGAAGAAGGCGCTGGTGCGGAGCGGCCAGAGCTACAAGCTGTACGACGTGAAGGCCAAGGGCGGCGAGTCGAAGGCGGTGAGTACGCAGGGCCTCATGGTGGACCGGGTCCCGGCCGAAGAGTGGGCGCAGATCTTCGATGAGGTGTGGCGCCGCTTCCGGGACTGGTTCTACGTCGAGAACATGCACGGCTACGATTGGGAAGCCCTCGGTGAGCAATACCGGGCCCTTCTGCCACACGTCGCCCATCGCTCGGACCTTAACTACCTGATTGGCGAGATGGTCGCGGAGCTCAGCGTGTCGCACGCTTACATCGCGGGTGGGGACTTCGAGGCGCCGGATCGGCCTGAGGTGGCCCTCCCGGGTGCGAGGTTCGAGCTGGACGAGGCCTCGGGTCGCTACCGGGTGTCCATGATCTTCGAGGGTCAGAACGAAGAGGACCGCTATCGCTCGCCACTCACCGAGATCGGGGTGGACGTGCGAGTCGGGGACTACGTGCTCGCCATCGACGGAGTTGAGCTGGTTGGGCCCGACAACCCGTACCGGCTGCTTCTACACAAGGCCGATCGACCGGTCACGCTGACGGTCAACGACCGGCCGACGGCGGACGGGTCGCGCGAGGTGAGCTTCAACCCGATCGACTCGGAGATTCCGGTCAAGTACCTGGCGTGGGCCGAGAAGAACCGGCGGTACGTGGACGAGGCGACGGGCGGCCAGGTGGGATACCTGCACCTGCCGGACATGGGCTCGAACGGCATCCGCGAGTTCATCAAGTGGTACTACGGACAGATCCGAAAGGGAGGCCTCATCATCGATGTGCGGGGGAACGGGGGCGGAAACGTCTCCCAGATGCTCATCGAGCGGCTGCGGCGTGAGATCCTGCGGGTTCGGTTCGTGCGCACCAACGAGTGGCCGCTCACCTATCCCTCGAGCGTCTTCTACGGCCACCTCGTGACGATTCTGAACGAGACCTCGGCGTCCGACGGGGACATCTTCCCGGCGATGTTCAAGCGCGCCGGCCTGGGCCCGCTGATCGGGAAGCGCTCCTGGGGAGGCGTGATCGGGATCACGGGCCACGGCCCGCTGATCGACGGCGGCTCCGTCTTCGTGCCGCAGTTCGGAACGAACGACCTGGATGGCTCGTGGATCATCGAGGGGCACGGGGTCGATCCCGACATCATCGTCGAGAACACGCCGAAGTCGGTGATCGAGGGACGCGATCTTCAGCTCGAGCGCGCCATCGAGGAGATCACGGGGATGATCGAGCGTGATCCGAAGCGGTTCCCGCCGAGGCCTGCGCCTCCGGTTCGGACCAAGGCGGCGGGGGGGTAGCCGGCTACTTGCCGAGCGGGATGTGTACCTGTCAGTTTGCCCGCTAAATGTCCGTGACACTTCCCGCAGTCGAGCGCCCCGGCGAGGGTGTGCCGCCGAGACCTCTCGTGCGAGTGCTGGTCGTACTCGCGCTTCTCTTCGTATTCCTCCTGGGAGTGAACGGGCTGGGCGACGGCTTCAAGTCGCTGGGCCAGGATTTCCTCGACTCCTTCTTCAGGGCCACCTCGAACCCTTTCATGGGGTTGATGGTGGGTATTCTCGCGACGACGCTCGTCCAGAGCTCCTCGGTGACGACGTCGCTGATTGTCGGGCTCGTGGCGGCACCGATCAACCCACTGCCGATCGCCAACGCCGTGCCGATGATCATGGGCGCGAACATCGGCACGACGGTCACCAACTCCGTCGTTTCCCTGGCCCACATGGGAAGGCCGGACGAGTTCCGGCGCGCCTTTTCGGTCGCGACGTGCCACGACTTCTTCAACTACATGGCTGTCGCCGTGCTGCTTCCGCTGGAGTTGGCAACCGGCTTCCTGCAGCGCTCGGCGACGGTCTTGTCCTCGTACGTCACGGGCTTCGGCGGCGCCGCGTACGAGAGCCCCATCAAGGGGACGCTCAAGGCCGGCCTGAGGCCGATCAAGGGCGTGATCGGGTTCCTGTTCGAGAACCAGAGGGTCGAGGCCGTTCTCCTCATCCTTGTCAGCGGCGTCCTCATCTTCACGGCTCTCATCCTGCTCGTGAAGGTGATGCGCTCGACTCTGCAGACGCGGGTCGAGCTGTTCGTCTCGAAGGCGCTGGATGTGAGCCCGCTGCTGGCCATGCTCGTCGGAGTCATCGTGACGGTCATGGTCCAGTCGAGCTCGATCACGACGTCGCTGTCACGACGTCGCTGTTGGTGCCGCTGGCCGGAGCGGGCATCCTGACCCTGTATCAGGCGTTCCCGATCACGATCGGCGCCAACATCGGGACGACGGTGACGGCCTTCCTCGCCGCGCTGGCCGCCACGGGCCCGCACGCTCAGGCCGCGGTCACCATCGCCTTGGTCCACCTCCTCTTCAACGTCACCGCGACGCTACTGATCTATCCGTTGCCGACGATAAGGGAGATCCCGCTCAGGGCCGCCCGCTGGCTGGCCGACGCGGCCGTGAGGTCGAGGAAGTGGGCACTCGCTTACGTGGTCGGGCTCTTTTATGGATTGCCCGCCCTGTTCGCTATTTTGGATCAGCTTCTGAGCTAGGTGACCGGGAGGTCTTAATGTTTCGACAGCTTCTGAGCGTCTTCAGGGACAGCAAACCGCTTCATGCGATGGGCGAGGACTTCGCCGAAATGCTCCAGAAGACGTACGACATCACCGTAAGCGCCGGTCAGATCTTCTTTACGAATGCGGCGACCTCCGAGGATCGCAGCTACATCTACAAGCAGGACGTGAAGGTCAACAAACTGGAGCGCAAGATCCGCAAGGCCGTCGTCGCGCACCTCTCTTTTCCGGAGAACACCCAGAGCGTGCCGTACTGCCTCGCGTTGATGAGCCTCGTGAAGGACGTGGAGCGGATCGGGGACTACGCCAAGAACCTCGGCGAGGTGAGGGACTTCTTCGTGGGTCCCCTTCCCGAGGACGACCACGTAGCGGAGCTCCAGGAGATCAGATCCTCGGTGGAGGAGGCGTTTTCCGTCACCGCGGAGGTCTTCGCCGAGGCCCAGCAGGAGCGGGCCATGAGCCTGATCCACCACGGCCAGAACGTGGGCCGCAGGTGCGACGGGCTCGTCGAGGTCATCGCGCGGAGTTCCTACGATGCGGCCACGTCGGCGGCCCTCGTGCTCGGTACGCGTTACTACAAGCGGATCAACGCCCACATCGTCAACGTGCTGACCAGCGTTGTGATGCCGCTGCACAAGCTGGACTACTTCGACGAGGACGCCGCGCCGACGCCGACCTGACCTTATTCGCTCATTCGCCGGCACCTCGGCTAGCTCGCATCTGCACCGGTAAAGGCCGGAGAGCGGCCCGGATTCCTCGGAGCCCTTGAGCTGGCTGCCTAGACAGGGCTTCCCGTCCCTTTGCCTCCCCCTCTCATCTCCAGCACGGTGTGGATCCCGACGATGCGGGCGACCACGATGACTAGAAAGAGTTGGCCGAGAGTGGCTTCCAGCATGGCCAGGATGCGGGCCAAGTCGGAGACCGGCCGAACGTCCCCGTATCCCAGCGTCGTCAAAGTCACGAAGCTGAAATAGGAGCGGACCCTCTCGCCGCCGACTGAGTGGAGATCGGCACGGGTCCCGATGTCTTCGGTCGGGACGGCGATGGCGCCGGGCTCGATCGTGTCCGCGATCCCGTAACCCCCCGCCCAGATTGCTGCGAGCAGGAGATAAACGCACGCTGCACCGAAGAGGATATCTGAGCTGACCCGGCGGGCGCGAAGGACATGGAAAAACAGCCCGGCCGTCACCCATGTCAGGAAGACTACCTGGGAGACCCCGCCGGCGATCGCCAAGGTCGGGTCCGTCGGTTCCATCCAGCTCGCGATGACGGCCGGGATAGCGAGCATGAATCCGAGAATCAACGTGCCACGCCGCTGTCCCGTCGAAGCCAGAGCGGCCAACGTCACCAGCATGAACGCGAGCGGCAGGGTGAAACCGTGGTACCGCTCCGGGAAGACAAACGGCACGCAGAGGAACAGAATGAGGGCGACAAAGAGGCTCTGAAGGCGAAGGGACATCGACTCCCTGAGCGACTTGCGGGTGATCTGCGTCATGGTGGTCTCTCCAACCTCAGCGCATAATGGTCCGTCTCGTATCGGATTAACCGACGAGCCATAGGCCAGGACGAAGTGTTTCCGCAGGCCAGGACGAAGGAAGGTAACATGGGTGCAAGGCAAGAGCTGTGGCCCGGAATCGCACTGCTGCTCGTCGGCTGCACCGTCGGTCCGGACTACGAGGCACCGGACTACTCGGTACCCGACGAGTGGCGCGCCGCCGTGGTGGAGGAGCTCGAGGACGAGAATGCCCCGCTCGAGATGTGGTGGACGGAGCTGCAGGACACCGTGCTCACCGACCTCATCCAGCGAGCGGAGCTCGCGAACCTGAACCTCCAGGCCGCGGTGGCGCGCGTCGCCGAGGCTCGCGCTCGGCGAGGGATCGCGAAAGGTGGCTTCTACCCGGACATCTTTCTCGGCGGCGCCTACAGCTACCAAAAGGTGAGCGAGAAGGGCGTGGAGGGCGTGGCTGGTGGTGGGGGTGACGGGGATGGAGACGGGGAGGGCGATGGCGAAGCGTCGCCGGTTGCCGATCCCTTCTCCTCCTGGGTGTTCGGGCTCGATCTGACCTGGGAGCTCGACCTGTTCGGCCGCGTGCGGCGCACGGTGGAGTCAGCCACCGCCAGCCTGCAGGCCTCGGTGGAGGACTACCGGGACGTACTGGTCACGCTCTACGCGGAAACGGCCACCGCCTACGTGGACGTCCGGACCTTCCAGCAGCGCCTCTCCTTCGCCCGCCAGAACGTGCAGGCGCAGGAAGAAAGCCTCGAGCTGACCCGCGATCGCTACCTCGCCGGCCTCACCTCCGTGCTCGACGTCGCGCAGGCGGAGCAAAACCTGGCCACGACCCGGTCGCTGATCCCCACACTGCAGACCGGACTGGAGGCGTCGCTGAACCGCCTGGCCGTGCTGCTGGCCCAGACGCCGGGCTCGCTTCACGAGGAGCTCGGCATCGCGCGGCCGATACCCGAGCCCACCGATGCGGTGGCGGTCGGCATACCCGCGGACCTTCTGCGCCGACGGCCCGACATCCGCCGGGCCGAGCGCGAGCTGGCCGCCCAGACGGCCCGCATCGGCGTGGCCACCGCCGACCTCTATCCGAGCTTCTCGATCGGCGGATCGGTGGGTATGGAGGCGCTGGATCTGACGGACCTCGGATCGGCGGGCACCGGGTTCTTCTCGATCTTCCCGAGCTTCAACTGGCCGATCTTCAGCGCCGGCAAGATCCGGAATCGGATCCGCGTCGAGGAGGCGCGCACGGAGCAGGCGCTGATCTTCTACGAGCTGACGGTGCTCGAGGCGCTCGAAGAGGTACAGGATGCCATCGTGGCCTACACGCAGGAGACAGCACGGAGAGACCGGCTCACCGAAGCGGTCGACGCTTCCCAGCGGGCCGTCGATCTCGTACGGACGCAGTATCTGTCGGGCCTCACCAACTTCCAGAACGTGCTCGACACGCAGCGCTCGCTCTTCAACCAGCAGGACCTGCTCGCCGAGAGCGAGGGGTTCGTCGTGCAGAACCTGATCCTGTTGAACCGCTCCCTGGGCGGCGGATGGCAGGTGAGCGGCGATGCGACCCTCCAGGCCCGGGCGAGCCGGGAAAGCGAGGAATGATGACCGGCAAATCGGACCGGCGGACGCTTCTCCCGGCGATCGTCGCCGCGGCAATCGGAGTCGCCGGTTGCGGCTCCGGAGAGGAACAGGGCCCGCCGGCGCCCGAAGTTACCGTGTCGAAGCCCGTTCTTCGCGATGTCGTGTTTTCCACGGAGTTCACCGGGACGACCCGGGCGGTGGAATCGGCGGAGGTCCGCGCGCGGGTGAACGGGATGCTCGAGCGCATCACCTTCGAGCCCGCCACCATCGTCCAGGAGGGCCAGCTCCTGTTCGTGATCGAGCAGGAACAGTACCGCGCGGCGCGGGATGAGGCGCTGGGTACGATGAGGGCGGCCGTCGCGGACTCCGCCCTCAAGGAGTCGAATCTGGAGCGCGTGCTCCAGGCCGCCCAGACGGAAGCGGTGAGCGAGCAGGACGTGGACAAGGCGACGGCCGAGCGAGATGCGGCGATCGCCGCCGTTCTGGGTGCCCGCGGCCGTCTGAGCCGGGCTCAGCTCGACCTCGACTACACGGAGGTGCGCTCGCCGATCACGGGTCAGGTCGGCCGAAACCTCTGGGACGCGGGGAACCTCGTCGGGCACGGGGAGCCGACGCTCCTCACGACGGTGAACAAGATCGATCCGATCTTCGTCTACTTCGATGCGCCGGAATCTCTGGTTCTCGCGCTCCTCGAGTTCGGGCGCAACCGGGATCAGTTCAGCGAGGAAGAGCTGGCCGAGTACGGAAAGGCGTACATCGGCACGGCCGCAGACGAGGCGTTCCCCCACGAGGGCAAGATCGACTTCGTCGGCAACACGGTCGATCCGACGACGGGGACGATCGAGCTGCGGGCGGCGCTGCCGAACTCCGACGGCGTCCTATTCCCCGGCCTGTTCGTGCGAGTCCGCCTCCCTGGGCGGCTGAGGAAGGATGCGGTCCTCGTGCGGGAAACCGCCGTCGGAACCGACCTCGGCGGCAAGTACGTGATGGTGATCGGAGAAGGGAACCTGGTCGAGCAGCGCTACCTGACCCTCGGGCAGCTTCAGGACGACGGGATGATCGTGGTGACGGACGGCCTGGATAGCGGCGAGACATACGTGTCCAACGGCCTCCTGCGTGCCCGGCCTGGGTTCCCGGTCACGCCGCTCACCGAGGAGGAGATGGCGGCGCGGCTGGCCGAAGTGGCGGCAGAAACGGGTGGGGCCGTCGACGCTCGAAGCGATGAAGGCACCGAGGGCGAACCTGCCGCCACTGGCGACGAGCCGGGCGAAGAGAGCGACGAGCCCGAAGCGGGTGAGGAGGGCGGGGAGTAGCCATGTTCAGCCGCTTCTTCATCTACCGGCCGATCTTCGCGATGGTCGTCTCCATCGTGATCGTGATCATCGGGGCGATCTCCATCCTGG
>JBDHIM010000058.1:0-13515 GCA_039587445.1 Gemmatimonadota bacterium | reverse complement strand
TACGTCGGCGTCGGCCTGACCCTCTAGCCTGAAGAATCCGAGCTCGTCCAGTACTCCGACGGGGATCGACCACCCGCGAAGACTCCTGAGCGTGCTCGGAAAGCACGAGACCGTGATCCCGTTCGTGAGCTCGATCTCGCTCGCGAGGGTGTTCGCGACCATCCCGCTAAGGAGCGGGCTATGCTCGAGGTACTCGCGGATGTAGCCAAAGGCTATCGCTGTGGCCCTGCGGTCCTGGGCAACGAGAGGAACCATGCCGCGTTCGCCCTTTGAAAGATGCCGGTCGTGACCGCCGAAGATCGCCTCGTACAGGACGACCGGAGCGGCTATCCGTGAGTCCTTTCCCGCCCTAGCCCCGGCGATGACGGTCACCTCGGAGTACGGCTCGCTTGGGTAGGCTTCACGGCCCGTACACGCTCGCCAGAGACCTAGCTGCGCGTTGCTCAGAGGCAGGCCGTAGACCGCCCGCAGGAGGGTCTCCTGGGCGTCCGATAGGGTGAGTCCGAGAAGTTGCGCGTCTCTGACGAACTCGATGACGCTGGGCGCTGCCTTCACTCCTCCGACGCTTCGCCGTACTGTTCGACGACGTATTCGTCGAGGTCGTGGACCTTCGCCCGCCGATCCAGTCCGAGCTGCCCCATGTAACGGGCGAGCGAGTCGGCGAGCGCCTGCCGCTGCCGGACGATTGGATACAGCTTCCGGTCCCGCTTGGAGAACAGCCGGGTTGCGCCCTCGTGCTTCGTAGGCTGCCCGAACAACCACGCGTCTACCCCATCCAGCAGCACCTTCGTCCGGGCGGCCAGTTCGATGACCGTGAGCTGCTGGGTACTGACCTGTTCCTCGCCGCCCAGGTCCTCGACGAGTGCGTCGCGCCATGACGTGAGAGCCTTTCCTTGCGAGGTCCGCCCGTCGATCGCCCGCTCACCCCACCGCTTTAAGGCGCTTCTTGCTTGGTGATACTCGGACAGATGCTCAGCGCGGCCCCGTTTCCTCACGGACCCTGAGCCGGTCATGCAGCGGTCTCAACCAACGAATGACGGGTGTCAGTTTGGGTAACAGCATTTCGTAAGTCGTTGCGCGGAAACGTGTGGCGTCGGTTCTCATAACCGATTCGTGTTGCCCACGGGTGCCGCTGCACGCTGTGTAGGGCAGGGAGCCGTCGCTCCGCGCGGGTCTTGGCTAGGGGAACCAGGACCGTCTTGCGGATGACAACTGCTCGATGAAGAAGTCGTAAAGATCGAGGAGGTAGATGGTAACTTCTTCGGATGGCTCGAATCCTGTCCCACCCCGAGCCCAGCCCGAGTAACGGATCCGACTGAAGGTCAGATGTGCCGCCAGCTTGTTCACGGCCTTCCTGTATCTGCCGTACCGCGTGGGCCTCCGTCGCTGCCGACTGAACTGACTGCGAATCTTCTTCCACTCTGCTATCCCATCCGCGGAGGGAGTGTGGAAGAAATGCCAGGCACAGATGTCGTCCGAGTAGCGAGGGCACTCCTGGGAGAAGAACTCCATCAGTGTCCGAGCGTGAACGAACCAGGCTGTCCAGGCGAGGGAGTCCGCACCATGTCTCTGCCAGGCACACCTCAGCATCTTGGCTTCGTGGGCGACATGGCAGGCTGCGTTGCGTAGCCGTCTTGGATCTGGCGCGTTTGGCACGAGTGCTTCCTCCGAGGTGTTCGATGACTTGCCGGGAAGTTACCAATGCTACCCGCGGAGGTGTTACCTGATATGTTACTCGTCTACGCGGACGCGGGGGGATTGCGGCGGACTCAGCGAGAAAGTTGTGTTCCGGAAGTCCGGTAGGGAAGGCCGCTTGCGGACTCAGGAGGACGGAGACGGATGTCCGCGATCCGTCTTGAAAACCGGCGTCCGCAAGGACATGCGACGACGCCTCCTTTCTCGTGCTGTACGTAGTCTGGAGTGGGGGCGGTTCCTTCGGAGAGCCGCTCCGCCCGCATCCGCCGAGACTCGTGCTGCTACCTCAGCGGGTGAATCCGTGCTGGTCTTCTCGCGGTGTTGTTCTTCTTTGTGGCGATACTCCCTGGTTGCGCAGGCATTCTGGTCGGTGCGGCGGGGGCTCTCCTGCTGAGAGTTTTTGGAGAAACTAGGTAACGAGTCTAGCTGGTTGCTGGATTGGAGCCTTCGGGAGCCGCCCCTCGTCGATCTGCATTCACCGCTTGGGCGGAAGCCGTGATCGTCTCTCCATTGAGCAGGCGATCCAAAGCCCGTTCCTTGTTCTGGGGTAAGAAGTGTGGGAGTTGGTGGCATCCTGTTGTGGACTCCATTGGCGTTCTCACACAAGTGCCGGTTTTGTGGAAGGTTATGGCGGTAGTCGGAGGCGCTAGCGACGCGCCCTGATCCCGCTACGGATTGCAGAGTCGCCCGGCCATCGGGCGCGATTTCTGCGTCTTTTGGCTCGGCGCTACAGCAGAGCCAGCTACAGGATCAGGCGCGGCACGACGACCTATCGCTCCGGAGAAGCCTGTGTGGCGTGAGGCCAGCACCCCAGCGGCTGCGTTTCGGCACGGCAACCATGCCGCATCGCCGGAGATGCGCCTGCTCATGCTGTGCGGCCGGACCGATCTGCCGGAGGCTGCCTGCGAGTCGCTCCGGGTGCTGCTTCAGGACGGGATAGACTGGGACGTCGTGTGGGAAGCGGCCCACTGGCACGGCGTGCTTCCCCTGCTTTCCCACAACCTGCACGCCGTCGCCCCTCGGCTCGTGCCCGATGAGATGCTCGAGCGCCTCCGCCTCCGGCACCAGGCGACGGCCCACCAAAACCTCTACATGACGGCCGAGCTCCTCCAGCTCGTTGGGGCGCTCGAAGAAGCGGGGATTCCGAGCATTCCGCTGAAGGGCGCCGTGCTCGCCCACACCCTCTATCCGGACCCTGCGCTGCGAGAGTTCTCCGACATCGACATCCTGGTCCGTGAGGGGGATCTCTCCCGCGCGAAACAGGTGCTGTCTTCTCTCGGGTTTTTGCTGACTCGATCAGATCTGGCTGGTGCGCAGGAGACGGCTTTCCGGTGGAGAATGTACGCGTACTTCTTCCTACGGCCGACCGACGGGCTGGTCGTTGACCTCCACTGGAAACTGGCCCCGACATATCTGTTGACGGCCATCCCCGTCGAGACCCTGTGGGACCAAATCAGGTCATGCCGGATCGGAGGATTGGAGCTCCGGAGCTTCTCGCCCGAGGTCACCTTGCTCCTCCTCTGCTTTCACGGCGCAAAGCACGGTCCGGTGCCCTGGCCGAGGCTCAAGTGGCTCTGCGACCTTTCACAACTCCTTCGCATCTACCCAGATCTGAACTGGCAGAAGCTCTTCGTATCGGCGGACGCCTCAGGCTGCGGACGAATGGTCGACCTCGGGCTCCGGTTGGCCCGCGAGCTCTTGGGTGCTCCACTCCCAGAAACCATCGAGTGTAGAGTGCGGTCGGACGCCGCGGTGGCCTCCATCACGGCGCTGGTTGGCGAGCGTCTCCTTCAAGATCGGAGGGGCCCGATCAACCGGCTGGAGCGAATGAGACAACAGCTCGGCCTGCGTGAGCGCCATCTGGACAAGCTGCTGATTCTCGTCTGCCATGGGTTCGTGCCACAGGATTCCGACTGGAGACTCGTTCAGTTGCCTCCCGCGTTGGCGTTCCTCTACTTCCCACTCCGCATCTTGCGACTCGCCTTCAAGTTCGGCCTGTCGCAACCTCTGAGCTGGTTGGGAGCGAAGCTCCGGAAGCGAGATTCCCTAGCCAAGCTGGCCGATGCCCGAGCGAGGTGGAACGCCTCTCGTCTTGCTGGAAGCCGCGATCAAACCCGAGGCGCGGCAAGCTTGACCGACTGGGCGTCCGGACCCCTCTCCATCTCAGCCAAGCTGAGGTTGGGGTGGAGCATCTGGCAGGATTACGTTCGAATCCGCCTCGCGCTGCGACGGACAGCGCTGCCCGAGGTCGTGCGGGGGCTCCACCAGACACCCGTGGACCGGCATGCGAGTGCCCTCGAGCCTTGCCGTCTCGGGAGGATCGTCCGGCGGGTGATCGGCGTGGGACCGTTCTCGCCACGCTGCTTGGCGATGTCGCTCGTGCTCTTGTGGGAGCTCCGTCGGCAGGGGACGGCGGCCGAGCTCGTGATCGGGCTCCCTCCCGAGCCAACGGACCACACGGCGCACGCCTGGGTGGAGGTCGACGGTCAGGTGGTAGGTCCGCCGCCGGGACGGCTAGGACACGCCGAGCTGGCGCGCTACGGGGCGTCCCCCTCCGCCTGCAGATGAGCGCGTCCAAATACGTCTTGTCCTGCAGATCCTGGCGCCACATCCCGCGGTCGGTCAGGCATCGCCGCTCATCGCGTCAACCAGGCACTCGATGGTCGGAGGAAGATCCTCGAGGCGGAGACGGCGGGTGAGATTCCAGGTCGCCGCCGTGGATGCCAGATCGGCGACGGCCCGGAAGCAGCGCGCGCGATCGTCGTCTGTAGCCAGGTTGAAGCTCAGGGCCCAAAGATCGCGCACGACGTCGGCGCCCGCGACTCGCTCGAGTTGAGGGTCCCTGTCCGCCTCATGCAGCAGTGCGATGCCCGCGAGGGGAACCGGGTCACATGTGCCGCGTGCCGTCCCGAGCGACAGGTGCGCGCGGTCGTCGTCTCGTCGCAACTCCGCCACACCCGCGACGCTGAAGGCATCGGCCACGTCCCTTCGGACGCGGAGCATCGCCGGCCCCGGGATGACGGCCGGCGCAGAGCCGGGGCGCACGCAGACCAGATCCTCGGCGAGCACGCGATAGCCATCCGCGGCGAAGGCGGTGGCCAGTGTGGTCTTCCCGAGCCGGCCTGGCGCGGCCAGCAGCAGCGCCTTGCCGTCGATCTCGACGCATGAGGCGTGCAGCGGCACATCACCGCGCGCCAGGAAGCACAGCATGACGGGCAGCCCCCAGATGCGCTCCTCGCGCCGCACGGGATCCCCGTCAGGCGGGACGATGAGACGAGGCGCGTGCTGATCGACGCCAAACCATCCGGCGTCAGCGATCCAGAGCCGATAGCGATCGCCGTCCGCGTGTAGGCGCACATGCGTCGGGAACTGCGGCGGAAGCCATTCCCGCAGGAGTGCTCCGGGAGAGCGGTCCGGCGGAGCTCCGGCTGCGATCTCCAGCGGGTCTCCTCCCCCGGCACGCAGGTAGTCGAACTCCAGTTTGGAGCGGACCTCATAGCCGTAGCAGGCACCGCGAGCGAGGAGGCCCGGTGGGGTCGTCACCACTGGTCCAGAAAAGCGTGGATCCTGGCGACGTTGCGCGCCCACTGCAACTCATAGACCCGCATGTCCTCGCGCTCCAGCCGTTCGCGCAGGAGGCTGTAGTCGACACCTTTCAGGTGCTGGGGCATGTTGATCAGCAGCCGCTTGAGCGTCGGATAATCCGCTTTCGCCAGATGGAACTCATCGAAGAACGTCTTGTCTCCGCGGTCGATAAGCTCGTCAGGCAGGAGCCCGCGCATCGTCTCCCGCAGCAGCGGCTTCGGGCGCCGGTTAGGGAACTTCACTTCCGCAGGCAGGCTGAGAACAAACTCCCACAGATCGACGTCGGCGAAGGGCCGGCGGCTGTCGACGCCGCACCATGCGGCGCAGATCTCGTCGGCTTCGAAGCCGATGCCTGGACCGATAAACGGGGCCGTCTGCATCTCAATCCACCGGCGGCGAGGGCTGATGCTGGACATCGGGGGGCCTCGCCCGGAGGCGGTCAGCCGTCGGGCGTCCACCCAGGCGGGGAGCCCGCGCGGCTGGCGGGGCTGGCGGTTGTGGTACGCGGTGAGCAGCCGAGGGGGCGCCACGGCGCGAATGACCTGGCGGGCGATCTTCAAGCGGGTCCTGCCCGCCTTTCGCTGCCATGCGAGCCTGCGCGCCGCCGCGCGAAGTCGGCCGTGCGACAGGAGGTGGTCCAGCAGGTACGCACGGCTCTCAAACAGCATTTCGGCGATCTCGCCGTTGATAACCGTCCGGGCACCGAGGGCGCGCGCTGCTGCGTAGGACTCGGCTGACTCCGGGATCGAGACGACATCGACCGGACCGTCCAGGACCGCTACCCAGTGGTCGAGATCATCGAGGCTTCCAGCGTCCGCTACGCACTGGTGGAGCGGCATGCCGAGGTGATCGGCCGCCATCTGCGTCCACTCCCGCTCGTCTGTCGACGGGTAGTCCGGATAGATAAACGTCAGGGCTTGAACCGGGTCGACCAGACCCCGGGCACGCACCGCGAAGGCAGCTAGCGACGGCGAGTCCAGGCCTCCGCTGAGCAGGATCACGTCGCGTCCAGTCAGCACCCGGCTCACTGCTCGATCCAGCGCCTCCAGCGTCCCTTCAACAGCCTCTTCGGGACCAAGTTTCGCCGTTTCCACACACGTGCTGGGATCCCAGTACTGCCGGGAAGTGAGACCGGGCTGAGGGCCTGCGGAGGCGATGCCCCACTTCGGGATGCGCTCCACGCCGCGATAAGCGGTGCTCCGGCTCAGCCCGCCGAAGAGGACGCCGTGAAGGTGGTCGAGATCCGGCTCGCGAGGGATCGAGGCTCCCGCAAGCACCTGCTTCACCTCTGTCGCGGCGAAGAAACCGGCGGGACCGTCGTGGTGGAACAGCGGGCGGGCGCCGAACTGGTCACGGAAACACCTCAGGGTGCGACCATCGGTGATCGCCCCGGCGAAGCTGCCGCGAACCCGTCGGACGGCATCCTCTCCCCACTGGCTGAACGCAGCCAGCAGGGTCGCGGCTGGAGTTCGGGCTGCTGGCTCTGGCGCTCCTTCCCGGCGCAGATCCGCTCGCAGATCCGCATCATTGTCCAGCGATCCGCAGAAGACGGCGAGCTGGCCGTCATGGCGCGCGAGCGTGGCCGTGACCCAGTCGGCGTCGTTGCAGACGGCCAGCACCACCTGCCCGATGACGTCCACCGCCTGGCGGTCGCCGCGATGCGGGGCTGCGTCCAGCATCTGCCGTACGGTCTCCGGGTCCGGAGGTCCGGTCCGGGAGAGAAGGATGGCGATCGCTCCCATCAGCTGATGAGATCGCCCTGGCGCAGCTCCGCGAGAAAGTCCGTGACGACATCGAAGAGATCGTCCGGAGGATCAGCGATTTGCGCGCGAATCTCGTCGACGATCTGCGACACGCTTCGGTGTCCGTCGAGCAGGTCCCAGATAGCTGCGCCGATCGGGTTCAGCTCGTGGTACGCCCCGGAATCGAGGTGCAGGAGCACGGCCTCACCGTGCGCGAGTCGAGAATGCACGACCCGCGGGTTCCTGGCTGAAACGGACTGTTCCACAGCGTCACTCAATGTAGAGCTGGCGCCGCCAGAGCGAAGCTCGCCCTTGAACGCCCACCCTCAGCCTGCAGAGGCGATGGTAGTAGCTGCGGTCAAGTAGCGGATGGATCTCGCCCACCCGGGCGCACGGAATATCACCAGAGGGAGAGTCAGCGTTGAGAGCGGGCAGGCGCTTCCGCTATGAAGCGTGCCCGGAAGAGCACTCGCCGAACTTGTCGGGTGGGAAGTCCTGCCAATCCTTCGGCGGATCGCCCGCGCTCCCCGTACCGGAGGCACAGCGCGTGAAGGTGTGCTTGGCGATCGAGCCACGGTCCGTTACGGTCGGCTTCTCATACTTTATAAGGATCATCAAGCTCTCCTTGAGTGAAGTGCTCTACCTTTACAGGGGGCTCTAAAAATAGGAAATGCCGTACCGGGAAGCAACTTTGGCCCTGACAGGCTCCTGGCTGAGGTTCCAGGTCCTCTCTCCGGCGGTATTCAGCGAAAGTAGTAACCGCTCGTTAGGTTGAGCACGATTTGCTCTCCGTGTGCTGCGTGTAGACCTGGCGGCCACGAGCGTCCGCCATCCATCGTACGCGATCCGCGGTGTTTCAAGAGGTACGCGCCCTGTACGCTCAGGTACGGGGGCGCTCGGCTAAGACACCGGATAGGGGAGGATTCGTCCACTGGACTTCTTGCGCAGAGCCCTGACGAAGCTGCGGGGATCGCTTCGTCTGGGCCGCGCCCTGCGGCTCGTGTGGGAGAGCTCTCCAAGGTGGACGTCTCTGACGCTCGTCCTGGTGATCATCCAGGCCGGACTGCCTCTGCTCATCCTGTATCTCACCAAGCTCATCGTGGACGCCGTGGCAGCGGGCGTCACGTCGTCCACCGTCGAGTTTGAGACCGTTCTTTTTTACATTGGCCTCGCCGCTCTGGCCGGCCTCCTTGCCTCCTTCGTCGGTTCTGTGGAGAGCCTCGCGAGCGAAGCCCAGGGGCACCTGGTCACCGATCACGTGCTCGAGGTCATCCACGAGAAGTCCGTCGCCGCCGACCTCGCCTACTACGAAGATGCCCGCTATCACGACACCCTGCACCGGGCACAGCAGCAGGCTCCGTACCGACCGGCGCGCGTCCTGACAGGCCTCCTCCAGATGGCGCGTACCGGGCTGACGGCCGTGGGGATCGTGGCACTGCTCGCCACGGTGCACTTGGTGCTCGCCGGCCTCCTGATCGTGGCGGTGGTGCCCAGCCTCTTCGTCCGTCTGAGACACGCCGACCGGACCTACCGGTGGCAGCTTCGTCGCGCGCCGACCGAGCGCCGCGCGAACTACTTCAGCTGGATCCTCGTCAATGCGATTCCGGCCAAGGAGGTCCGCACGTTCGGGCTCGGGCCGCCGCTGATCGACCGGTTCCGGAGCCTGCGGGCAATCCTGCGCGAGGAGAAGATCCAGCTTTCACGCAGCCGCATCATGGGGGAGGTAGGGGCGCAAGGACTGGCCGCGCTCGCCGTGTTCGCGTCCTTCGGTTTGATCGCCCTTCAGACCTTCCAGGGCGTCCTCTCGCTGGGCGACCTGGTCATGTACTTCGGCGCCGTGCAGAAGGGGCAGTCGGTCATGGGCGGGCTGTTCGGAGCCGTAGGGAGCCTATACGAGAATAACCTCTTCCTCTCCCTCCTGGACGACTTTCTGGGGGTCCGGTCAGAGGTGGCCGCACCGGACGACCCGAGGCTGGTTCCAGTTCCGATTCGGAAGGGGATCATCTTCGAGGACGTGTCGTTCCGCTATCCCGGGAGTTCGCGGCCGCTGCTGGCCGACGTGGAGCTCGTGATCCGACCGGGGGAGGTCGTGGCGTTGGTAGGGCCGAACGGGGCGGGGAAGAGCACGATCGCCAAACTTCTATGCCGTCTCTACGACCCGGACGAGGGCCGGATCACTCTGGACGGGGTGGATGTGCGCGAGTTCCGGCCAGAGGAGTACCGGCGCCAAGTGGCCGTGCTGTTCCAGGACTTCGGCCACTACCAGCTCTCAGCGCGAGAGAACATCTGGTTCGGCGACGTTCGCCGGGAGCCGGAGGGCAGCTGGATCGAGGAGGCCGCGCGGATCGCCGGCGCCGACCCGTTCATCCGGGAGCTGCGGCATGGCTACGACACCGTCCTCGGGAGGCTCTTCAAGGACGGCGAGGAGCTGAGCATCGGCGAGTGGCAGAAGGTGGCGCTGGCACGCGCTTTCGCTGGAGATGCTCAGCTTTTGGTCGTGGACGAGCCCACGAGCGCGCTGGACGCGGCGGCGGAGGCGGAGTTTTTCGGGACGCTGCGGCGGTTGGTGCGGGAGCGCTCCGCCCTCCTCATCAGCCATCGCTTCTCCACCGTCCGGATGTCCGACCGGATCTACGTCCTGGAGGAGGGTCGCATCGTCGAGAGCGGCTCGCACGAAGAGCTCATGCGCCAAGCCGGCATGTACGCCCGGCTGTTTGGCATGCAGGCCGCTCCGTACCAGGAGGAAGCGCCTAAGGCCGGCCCTTCCGCAAAGCGGGTTTAGATCCGCCGTCGACCATCCAAACAGGACTGCGACGTAGCGATCTGAGCGAGCCACTCCCGCGCGAACCCAGCTTCAGACCGGACGCCGTGTGGTAGCGGGCTCTGTCACGGACCTACCGCACAATGCCCGCGTCACATTATATTTGTGCATCCCCTAGGGAAGAGGTTGTTCCCATGTTGTATTTAGCAGGGTGCCCCGCCTGTAGTGCTCCCATGCTGTCCTCCGAACGGAGATGCCGGCACTGCGGCCACGATCTCACTGAGCCCTACAAACGCCTTGACCACGTTCGACTGCGCATCAAAAGAGCTCGACGTAGACTGAGCCGCTCAAGTCACCGCAACAGCCTCAGACACGACCGTCACTGAGCTGAAACCACCGCGACCTGCCCTCACGACTGCCAGGTAAAACTGTGCCGTTGGTGGCAAGTGGTGGCACACCGCACCTCAACGTCCGAACCTGTAAGTAGGTATTCTCGCCCGAGTTCGGTAACTGGCACACCTCTGGCTCAGTCTAAAGCGTAGGGCCGCCGACATCGGCGGCCAGATTCGCGAGCCAGGGGGATCAATGCGATCAAGAACCGTTATGTTAATGGCCACAGCAGTCGTGGCGGTGGCGTGCTCTAGTAGCTCCAACAGTCCTCCAGAGCCAAGGCCATCGGCCCGTAGCGCACCTGTCTCGTCGGGCACCGTACGGACTTCGACCTCTACCGCGGCCACGCTCGGCATTCCACCGGGTCATCTACCACCACCCGGAGAGTGCCGTATTTGGGTGCCCGGAACGCCACCGGGGCACCAGCGAGACGCCGGAGAGTGCTCGACTCTGGAGCGACAGGTACCGCAGGGCGCATGGTTGGTCCACCGCCCCTCAAAGGACAAGAAGGTCGTAAATGTGTGGATCTACGATTCCGGGGCATCGCTGCCGACGGTGATGCGCATCTTCGATGCGGTCACCGGAGCGTTGATAGGCGAGGAGCTTCTCTAAGGGGAGTTGCGCAGCGTGAGTGGCAGTCGCTCGAATCGGCGACGCTCCTGGTCCCGTCCTCGCAGAATTCACTAGCCGTACCCAACCGTATCTATACGCTTCCGCATCTTATTGAATGACATATACTTGCGTGGGTCCAGGATAACGGCGAAGTTTGGTTTGTCCTGCCAACACCGCTTTCGTGCCAAGCTTTCGTGCCAAGGAGGAGTCCTGTGAGCCACGGGCGGGGAAGCATGGTGGGGCGTGACCCGCTGCCTAGCGAGAGGGTTTTTAGAGGGCTGGCAGGTTTCCTGGCGGTCACAGCAATGGTCGTCGGGATATCAGCCTGGCTCGGAGCAGACCTTCCGGGCCATTACCCAGGGCCCACGGCGGGAATAGCCGGGCTATCGGCAGGAGCTTGCATCCTGGTCGGGGTCTGGGCGTTTAGCCGCTCACCGCTTGTGGGCGCCCTGTTGATACTTCCAGTGGCTGTTCCCTTGGCCGTGTTGCTTGCCTGGGCCGCCGTTCCCCCCGTCGTCGTGCTGCTAATGCTCCTGTCTTGGGCCAGAACGCGGTGGGTTGCTACACGCGCTGCGTGAAAAGGGCCTTCTCGTTGTATTCCCCGCGGCTTTGCCGGCGTCCTGCTGTCGGCCCTGTGGTTTAGGTAGGGGCGCCTTCAGAATCGTGCCGCTATGACGAGTCCCAGACCCAGGAGGAAGCTCAGGAACATCAGCGCCAGCAGGTGGTTCGTTCCCTTCGGAGCCTCTCTGAATTCCCGCCACACGAACACACCCCAAAACGCGGCGACCATCGTGGCTCCTTGACCCAGTCCGTATGAAATGGCGAATCCGGCGGGCCCGGAAGCGATGATGCTGAGCGTCATTCCGATACCCCAGATCGTTCCGCCGAGGATCCCTATGGCATGGGTCTTGGCGTCTCCCGAGAAGTACTGGGAGGGAACGATAGGCTCGCCGGCAAACGGGTGTTTCATGATCAGCGTGTTGAATAGGAAGTTGCTCGCGAAGATTCCCAGCGAGAAGATGAAGACGGCGGAATAGGGCCCCAGTTTTCCGGCTTCGAGCTGAGCGAAGTCCGCAGACATCGAGGCCGCAACGAAACGATAGAAGAACCCCATCAGGATGCCGCATGCCAGTGAGAGGACGAGCCCTTTGCGGCTGAGAGCCTCGGAGCTCCCCGGGATCCGGCGGTAGGCCAGCGCATCCAGCACGATCGCCGCGCCCACGAAAGACACACCCACGAACAGAAGCGTCGCGTCTCCGACGGGTGTCGCCAGATAGTTGATGACGACTCCGAGGACCA
Organism: Gemmatimonadota bacterium; assembly: GCA_039587445.1. Lineage (GTDB taxonomy): Bacteria > Gemmatimonadota > Gemmatimonadetes > Palauibacterales > Palauibacteraceae. The sequence continues at coordinate 1,431 of JBDHIM010000058.1, read as the reverse complement.
GAGCGAGTCCGATGCCGACCGGAAATGCGACCGCCATTCCGGCGATCGCGATCGCCGCGACGAGGAGGATATTGGCCGCGTTGAAGACAACTCCTCCGACGAAGGCCAGCAGGAGCGAACCGCTGTCGGCTTGCGCGAGGTCCTGGATGAAACGACGTCCGCCTTCACCGAAACTGCCGAGAGTGACGCCAAAAAACAGTGAAACGAGCAGGACACCGACGCAGTAGTCCCAGTAGAAGAGTTCGAAGCGCCATTCCCGTTGCGCGAGCTTCTGGGTATTGGCCCACGATCCCCAGCAGAGCATCGTGATCAGGCAGAAGAACACGGCGAGTGGATAGCTTTCCAGTACGAACATGTTCGCCCCTCTCCTTCACCTCAGGCGGTGTGCTGGCGACCGATCACAAGTGAAGCCTCCATCTCGCTCAATAGGCCGATTCTCCCTTTCGCCTCCGCCATTCGGCTTCGAATTCCTCCCGGCTCGGAAACGACTCATGCGTACCAACCTTGGTCGTCGACATCGCCGCGTAGAGCGAGGCTTGAGACAAAGCCTCCTTTGGAGGGCGACCCTCCGCCAGCCGCACGGAGAAACTCCCGATGAAAGCGTCCCCGGCCCCCGTGGTGTCGAAAGCGTCGACCGGGAAGGGGACCAGAGGGTCCAAGGAGTCGCCCTCGGCGAAGACTGCCCCCTGCTCTCCGAGCGTGATAACGACCCTCGGAAGGCCCTGCATCCGAAGGTACCGGGCACACTCCTCCGCCTCGGTGAGGTTGGTGACCTGGAGGCCCGCAATCGTCTCAGCCTCAGTCTCGTTTGGCATGAGGTAGTCCACCGAAGAGACTCTCTGAAAGTCGACCGTTTGCGCGGGAGCCGGGTTGAGAATGCACGCCACGCCGTGGGTGCTTGCCAGATCGATCGTGTGGTAGACCGTCTCCATCGGGATCTCGAACTGTAGAACCACGCAGTCCGCGTCGCGGATCACCGGAAGGGCGCCATTCACGTCGGTCGGAGTCAGCCTTTCGTTGGCGCCCCTGACGACGATGATGCGATTCTGTCCGGACTCCTCGACGAATATGGGAGCGACGCCGGTGGAGACCTCAGGAGTGATCTGGACGTGAGAGCAGTCGATTCCCCACGATTCAAGATTCTGGATCGCGGCGGGGCCGAAAAGGTCGTCGCCCACCCGGGCGACCAAGTGTACCTCAGCGCCGAACCTGCGGGCCGCAACCGCCTGGTTGGCTCCCTTGCCTCCGAATCCCAGGTTGAAATCGCGGCCGAAGATCGTCTCACCCGCACGAGGAAAACGGTCGTTGAAGGTGGTGAGATCGACATTGGCACTTCCCACTACGACGATTCGAGGCTGCTGAGGCATGAGCGCACTCTCCCGGCGATGTCCTGAGAGTCTAACAGCTTAGGCCCGGGAGGCGGAAGGACGA
>JBDHIM010000057.1:0-13552 GCA_039587445.1 Gemmatimonadota bacterium | reverse complement strand
TCGGCATCGACTCCTCGCTGATCATCTGCGGCATCAGGAACATGGAAGCGGATGTCTCGCGTGACCTGGCGGACCTCACGATCGCCTACAAGAACCGGGGGGTCGTGGCGTTCGATCTCGCGGGAGCCGAGTACAACTACCCGGCCAAGAAGCACAAGAACGCCTTCTACATGGTGCGGAACGCCAACGTCAACGCCACGATCCATGCCGGCGAGGCCTACGGACCGGAGTCGATCCACCAGGCCCTTCACTACTGCGGAGCCCACCGCATCGGCCACGGAACGCGTCTGTACGAGGGGCCCGACCTCATGCAGTTCGTGAACGACCACCGGATCCCACTCGAGATCTGCCTGACCAGCAACGTGCAGACGCGCGCCGTGAGGGATTTCGCAAGCCACCCCGTGCGACTCTACTTCGACCGGGGCCTCGTCGTGAGCCTGAACACGGACAACCGCCTGATGAGCGGGACCACCGTTACGAAGGAACACCTACGCGCCTGGAAGCACCTCGGCTTCACCCTGGATGAGATCGCCGAGCTCGTCCTGAACGGCTTCCGGAGCGCCTTCCTTCATCAGGCCGAGAGGGAAGCCCTGCTGGCCGAGGTGGAGCCGGAGATCCGAAGGCTGGCCTCGACGTAGCTGCAGAGGCGCCACAGCGTTGCGGCGCCTCTACTCTTGCGCCGGTGCGGCGTCCGCTCTCATCCTCTCTTTCCTCAGTCTTCCGATCCTCGCGCTGAGCAGTAGAGGAGGTCACCGATGCGCAAACAGAGCATTCCCATCCTTTCGCTGTGCCTGCTGGTAGCGGCCGCCTGCGGAGAGACCGTCACGGAGCCCGGTGTCGCCGGTGTCGCGGCGGCTAGCGCCTCTGCCGACAACCCGGGAGCGGCACGCAACATCGTCCGCTTCTCGACGTTCAACGCGTCGCTGAACCGCTTCAATGCCGGCGACCTCGCTACGGAACTCTCCTCGCCTGGAAGCGCCCAGCCTAACACGATCGCGGAGATCATCCAGCAGACCCGACCCGATGTCCTGCTGATCAACGAGTTCGATTACGACGCGGGCGGGGTCGCGGCGCAGGGATTCCAGGACAATTACCTGTCCATCGCTCAGAATGTCTCCGGGACGGGCACCGCAAAGGCGATCGTTTATCCGTACCGGTACGTCGCCCCGTCGAACACGGGGATCCCGTCGGGCCGGGATCTGGACAAGAATGGCAGCATCGGCGGACCGGGCGACGCCTTCGGCTTCGGTTTCTTCCCGGGCCAGTTTGGGATGGTCGTGTACTCGATGTATCCGATCAACACGGCCGACATTCGGACCTTCCAGCTCTTCCTGTGGAAGGACATGCCGGGGGCGAACCTCCCCGTGGATCCGGCAACGGGAATGTCCTTCTATGACGCCGGAGATCTCGCGGTTTTCAGGCTCTCCTCGAAGAGCCACTGGGATATTCCGATCCAGATCGACAACAAGGTGGTTCACTTCCTGACCAGTCATCCGACGCCGCCGGTGTTCGACGGCCCCGAGGATCGCAACGGGACGCGAAACAACGACGAGATCAGGTTCTGGGCGGACTACATCATTCCGTCACGCTCCGGCTACATCTACGACGACAACGGGATGCCCGGCGGACTGCCCCCGGGTGATATGTTCGTCATCGCCGGTGACCAGAACGCGGATCCGTACGACGGCGACAGTACGCCGGGCGCAGCGCAGCAGCTCCTCGACCATCCGCTCGTCAACGATAAGAACACGCCGGACAGCGAGGGAGGACCGGAACAATCGGCCCTCCAAGGTGGGGCCAACGACACGCACATCAGCGACCCGGCGTTCGACACGGCGGACTTCAGCGACTTCGCCCCGGGCAACCTGCGGGCCGACTACGTCCTGCCGCGAGAGAACCTGCGGATCCAAGATGCCAGCGTGTTCTGGCCGCTCGAGGCCGATCCTTTGTTCTCGTTGGTGGGGACGTGGCCGTTCCCGAGCTCGGACCACCGGCTCGTGTGGATCGACGTGAAGGTGCCGGGCAACTAGCCGGACCGCAGCGCCAAACCGAGAATCGAACCGTAAACCCAGAGGGCCCCGTGATGTTGGCGGGGCCCTCTGTCATATACGTCTTTACGCGCGCGTTACATCCGTGTAGCATCACTTAGGTGTTTCCATACACTGCTCCACCACCTTGGAGACGCGATGCGCTATCCGCCCTGGTTAGCTATCTCGCAGAGATGCTCAGCGACTTCGCCAAGGAACTCGCGCACATCCACCCCGCACTCGTGAGGTCCCCATGAGTAAGAAGCTTGTCAGATCAACGTTGTCCATCGGACTGGTCGCCATCGCGACGCTGCTGACGGCGGGCACCGCCTGGACACAGGTCGTCACCTCGGAGATCCGCGGCACCGTGATGGATCAGGACGGCAACGGGATCGAAGGGGTCCAGGTGATCGTGACCGATACCCGGACGAACCAGACTCAAGGGACGCTCACGAGCGGAAGCGGCCGATACTCCGTGCTGCACCTCCAGCCGGGCGGCCCGTTCACCGTCCAGGCGCAGAGCATCGGCTACCGGTCGCAGATCCAGACGGGAGTCTCGGTCACCCTCAGCCAAGCGAGAACCGTCAACTTCGAGCTTTCCATATCGGCCGTCGAGGTGGAGGCCCTCACCGTCGCGGTGGACGCGGCCGAGGCCGCCGTGTTCAGTCCGGAGCACACCGGGCAGGCCACCCAGATCTCCGAGAGGGAGATCGAGACCTTCCCGACCCGAAGTCGGAACATTCTGGAGCTGACGCTCCTCTCGCCGTACGTAAACCAGTTCGAGGACGCCCCGTCGATCGCAGGGAAGCCGAACCGATACAACAATTTCCTGATCGATGGCGCCGTCACCAACGACTTCTTCGGGGTCGGCGAAGGCGGAGCTCCCGGCAGCGACACCAACGCCAAGCCTATCTCCCTGTTGGCGGTGGAGCAGATGCAGATCCTGGTGGCCCCGTTCGACGTCCGGCAGTCGAATTTCACCGGCGGGCTCATCAACGTGGTCACCAAGTCGGGCACCAACGAATGGACGACCTCGTTCTTCGCGAACTACTCCAACGATGCCCTGACCGGAAGCATCGGTGACAGCGAATTCGGCGAGTTCAACGATACGAACATCGGGCTCAGCTTCGGCGGCCCGATCGTCAGCGACAAGGTGTTCATGTACGCGGCGGGCGAGTACGAAGCCGAGAACCGGCCGTTCGACGGCCGGCTCAATGATCCGTCGGTGGGAGCCGATCCCGCCGAGGCGGCCGTGATCGCGGGGATCCTCGAGGACCAGTACGGCGTGAACGCCGGTAGCCCCGGCCCCGTTTCGCTCAGCAACCCGCGCACGAACATCTTCGTCCGGTTCGATTTCAACCTGGGCGAGAAGAACCGGCTCGTCATCCGCGACAACTACATAAAAGGGTCGGACCTGCCCTCAGGCCCTCGCAGCTCGCGCGACTATAGCTTCACCTCGAACCTCGGACCGTTCACGACCGACTACAACTCGATCGTGGGCGAATGGTTCTCGCAGTTCGGCAACAACTGGAACAACGAGCTGCTGCTCAACTACTCGAGGACCAAGGAGAGCCGGAACTGCAACGAGGACTACCAGGAGATCACCGTCGGGAGCTCCGGCCCCGATTATCTCTTCGGCTGCACGCGGTTCTCCCAGCGAAACCGACAGGACCACAAGGTCTTCCAGCTCACCGACAACCTGACGGCCAACATGGGAGGCCACCGCCTCACGTTCGGGACGTCGAACGAGTTCTACAGCTTCTTCAACGTCTTCCAGGAGTCAGCCATCGGGCTGTACGAGTTCGATGACGCGGCCGCTCTCGCCGCCAACACTCCGTCCCAGTACACCAAGCGCGTAGTCGCGCCGGGCGGACCGCCGACCTTGGAGGAGGCCGCCTCGGACTTCAGCGCGATGCAGCTCGGCTTCTACGTTCAGGACCAGTGGACGGTCAGCGACAACTTCACCCTCAATCTCGGGATCCGAGCCGACATCCCGATCCTCCCTGACAGCCCGCGCTTCAACGCTGACGCGATGGAGATCCTGGGGATCAACACCTCGGAAGTGGCCTCCGGGAACGTGATCTGGCAGCCGCGCCTCGGCTTCAACTGGAACAACCAGGCAGACCTGCAGACGCAGTTCCGGGGAGGCGTGGGCATCTTCGCCGGACGCTCTCCCTACGTGTGGATCTCCAACGCCTACCAGAACACCGGTAAGGAGTCGAATATCCTGTTCTGCGGCGCGGCCACCGCGCCTCAGTTCGACCCGAACCAGCGGCCCACGACATGCACCGACGGGAGCGGGGCCTCATCAGCGCTGCAGAGCGTCTGGTACATGGACCCGGAGTTCAAATTCCCGACCGATCTGAAGATCAGCGGCGGGATCGACCAGCAGCTGCCGGGCGGGATCGCCGCGACGTTCGAGGTCCTCTACACCAAGTCGATCAACGACGCGTTCTTCGAGGAGCAGAACCTCGGCCCGCAGAGAGGAACGGACCCGGTCCAGGGGAACCGCCCGATCTATGGCACGCCGGTCGACTTCGACCCGGTAATCGGACGTAGCTGCGGCGACAACGGCGGCTGTTTCACGGACTTCCGTCTGGACCCGCGCTTCCGGCAGGTCGTGGCGCTGACGAACCGAAACGAGAACAAGTCCCTGATACTCACGTTCCAGCTGCAGCGTCAGTTCATGGACTGGCTGGCGTTCAACACTTCCTACTCGTTCGCGAACATAGACGACATCCAGGTCCAGCAGTCGAGCCAGGCCACCTCCAACTTCGGCCGGAACGCGATCGATGCCGACCCCAACGACCCGGATCTGGTCTCGGGATATAACGAGCGGCCCCACAAGGTGGTTTTGGCCGCTACGGGTAGCTGGACGTTCGGCTCCGGCTGGCTGCTGGAGGTGACTCCCCAGTACTTCGGGCAATCGGGACTACCGTACAGTCTCACCACCGAGGGCGACATCAACGGCGACGGCTATGCCTCCCCGGAGATCGGCCGCGACAACGACGCCCTCTACATCCCGAACAACTCGAACGAGCTCCATTGGAAGACCCCCGAGGACCAGGCGGCCTTCGACGCGCTGATCAACGCCAACGAGTGCCTCTCGTCGCAGCGCGGCAGCATCATGAAGCGGAGCAGCTGCCGCTACGACTGGAACAACCGGTTCTCCATGCAGATGAGGTTCGGCATCCCGACCGGCTCCAGAGGCCGCGTCGACTTCGTGGTGGACGTCATCAACCTGTTCGGCTCGGAGTGGCGTGAAGGAAGTGCGGACCGAGGCATCATCGTGACCGAGGTGGACGGAGGCCGCGCCGACGATGGCAACTTCATCTTCGACTACATCGGCCCGTCGGCGGACGACGAGGGCAGGATCGATCCGGCCTTCGCGCTGAGCCCCGAGTCGAGAACGCGCTGGCAACTCGGTATCGCGTTCGTCTTCTAGTCGGAGCCGCATAATGGCGGGGCAGGCACGCGAGCCCGACGCCTGATTCGCTCTGACCTTAACCGAAGCCCCCGTTCCGCTCAGCCGGGACGGGGGCTTCCGCTCATCGGCGGCGGTGTCTCGCTCCGCGAGTCGGCGGACGCCGGTGGTTCATAATCCGTCGGCCTGCTGCTGCGCGTCCGATACTCGCTCCCGAGACACCGCCGCCGCATCGGGAGTGGCAGCTAGTCAGCCACCCGTGAGCGGGCGCCTTCCCTGAAGGCATCTCGTCAGGTCTTCGTTGTTGTCGTGGCTGAAGATGCCCGTGAGCAGGTCGGCGTCGCACTCAAGCTGCCCTGACCCGGTGACGCGACCCGGGTCACAGGCCAGGAGGCTAAGGGCCATCAAAGGCAGGAAGATCAGCAGCGGCATCCTTGTCGGGCGACTCATGAGAACCTCCCCTACCGGTGAATCTCGGCCCTTCGGTGCCCAAAGCGCGCAAGGCGAGACGAGCGCGCCCCCACCTTACTCCGTGGCCGGAGCGTAGCGACAGCCGGAGATGCGGGTCGGGGTGATCTTCCAGACGACCAGCGACCCGGCCGCCATCCTCGGTACCTGCTCGCGTTGCCACCACTCGGGGGCTTGAGCGATGACCGGCTGAAGGGCTGCAATCGCCTGCTGCCTCTCCGCTTCATCGACGACGACCTGAAACGTGCCGTCGCCGGTGACACTCTCCCATTCGAATACGCCGGTCTCCGCTGAAGTATCCACTTGAAAGGCGACGGACGGATTCGACTCGGCCATGCGCGTCTTTCGCCCCGGATCGGCAACGCCGAGGAGCGCCGAGTCCAGCCAGACATACCCGAGCGGTATCAGGTAGGAAGTTTCACCGTCGCGGAACGCCACACGAACAACTCTCTCACCGGCGAGAACCCGGATCGTCTCGTCCGCGCTGAGATCGTATCTCGGCATGCCCTACTCTCGGATGCAGCCTGGAATCCTGACCGACGAGCGCTCTGAGGAGACTCCGCAGCAAAGCGAGAGACCTCCGAACACCCACCGCCTATCTAGCGAGCGGTCTCACAGGCTGGGGGTGGCACCCTTCGGCAAGCGAATGAGCGCAGCGGCGTCGAGACCTCGCAGCGAAGCGAGGAGGCTCGGCGCCCAAAGCGCGTCAGCGAGCGAAGGGTGCCGCCCCCAGCCGCCGTGCCTACCCGCTAAGGCACTTGTTGGCGAGCTCCACGTACTCCTTGTTGCCCATGTAGCACGGGACCCGCTCGTGCAGCTCGCTCGGCACGACATCCAGTATCCGGTTCTGCCCATCCGTAGCCGCACCACCCGCCTGTTCGCACACCATGGAGAGCGGCGAGACCTCGTACTGAAGCCGCAGCTTCCCTTTGGGTGACTCGGCGTCGGCCGGGTACATGAAGAGCCCGCCGTACAGCAACGTGCGGTGAAAGTCGGCTACCAGGGATCCGATGTAGCGAAGCGAGAACTTCCCTTCCGTCTTCAGCCGCTCGACGAGAGCCTTCTGCCCATCGCCCCAGCGCTGGGAGTAGGCTTCGTTCACGCTGTAGATCCGCTTGCCGGGATCCGGGATCTCGATGCGCGGGTGCGAGAGCAGGAAGGCGCCGATCGAGTTGTCCAGCGTGAAGCCATGCACCCCCGCGCCGGTCGTGTAGACGAGCATCGTCGAGGACCCGTAGAGCACATATCCCGCGGCCACCTGATCCACGCCCGGCTGTAGAAGATCCGAGAGCGCCCCGTCGCCCGCCTGCATATCGCGCCGACGGTGCACCGAGAAGATCGTCCCGATCGAGACGTTGGCGTCGATGTTCGAGCTGCCGTCCAGCGGATCGTAGAGGAGGACGTAGTCTCCCTTGGGAAACTGCTCGGGAATCGGTATCGGCTGTTCCGATTCCTCTGAGGCCATGAGGCAGAGGTGGCCGCCGTGGTCCAGCGAGTCGAAGATGACCTTGTTCGCGTACTCGTCGAGCTTCTGCACCCGCTCCCCGTGCACGTTCTCATCGCCGGTGGCTCCAAGGATGTCGATCAGGCCTGCCTTGTTCACGGCTCGGCTGATCAACGTCGCGGCAAAGGCGATGTCGTACAGGATGCTCGTGAAGTCACCGGTGGCTTCCGGATGCCTCCGTTCCTCCTCGATGATGAAGCGGTGCAGGGTGACTACGGCCTTGACCACATGACCCTCCCACGTTCGAAATCGATCTTCGGTCGTCCTCTCAAGATGCAGCGCCGTTTGAGCTTGCGATAGCTCCGTAGCCGCGGACCCTCTTCCATCAGATCTCCTCCACGTGCCACCGGCCCTCCGAGTCCACACTCACGCACGCCGTGCCGTCCAGATCCGTCCGCCACACGGCGTCGATCCCGGCCGAGTCGAGTCGCGCGAGCGCCACCGGATGGGGATGCCCGTACCGATTGGCGGCGCCGGCCGAGATGATCGCGAGCTGTGGAGCCAAAGCCTCGAGCCAGCCTACGTCCGACGACGTCTTGCTGCCGTGATGGCTCACCTTGAAGACGTCCGCCCGAAGTGTGTCGGGGGGCCACGACATGAGCATCCGCCTTTCCTCCGCTGCCGGCGCGTCGCCCGCGTTCACGTAGCTGAACCCTCCGTCGACCTCGATCCGGAGCGACAGGCTCGCCTCGTTCGCGTTGATCGGCCGGCGTCCCTCTTTCGCTTCGGCGGAACTGCCGCTCGGCGAGAGAGCCGGGCCGAGGACCAGAACCTCGATCTCGTCGATCTTCAGGCGGGCGCCCGGTCTTCCCACGAGCCATCTCGATCCTTCCGCCGCGACGTCTGTCAGATACTCCTCGTATCGCGCCGCCGGAACCGGAAGCGCAGCGTCCAGCACTCGCCGAACCTGCAGGCGCTCGAGCACGGCTGCCGCGCCGCCCAGGTGGTCCAGATCCGGGTGGGTGAGCACGAACAGCTCGAGCGACCGGGCTCCGTTCGAGAGCAGGAACGGGAGGACGACCCGGACCCCTGCATCGGTCGCTCCGAAGCGGGGCCCCGCGTCGATCGCGAGCCAGTGTCCACGCCGCGTTCTCAGCACCGTGGCGTCACCCTGCCCGACGTCCAGCGTGCAGAGCAACGTCCGTCCGGCGCCGCGCCACGCCCGGAACGCCGGCGCCACCGCAGCCAGGCAGACCGCCAGGCCGACGTAGGGGGCTGCCCGCCAGGCGCTGCGGCCGGCCGCAAAGAGAAGGACGGCGATCACACCACTGGCGACGATAAGCCACTCGACCGGGCCCGGCCTGCCGACGAGCATGTGACCGAGAGGAAGAGCCGAGAATGCCTCGACGAGCGCCTGGAGCCAGCGTATGAGGATCGTCGCTGCGGCAGCCAGCGTATCTGCCGCGGGTCCGGGCAGCAGGAGGACGCCGGCGAGCGCTAGAAGGGCCAAGGCGACGACCGGGGAGCCGATGAGGCTCGAGACGACGGATACGGGGGCCGTCCGCTGGAAGTGCCACGCGGCGATGGGAGCGGTCAGGGCGAACGCCCCGGCGCTCGCGCCGATCCCGCGGCTCAGGGATCGAACGATTCGGCGAGTGCGTCGACGAGCGACCGATGGTGAGGCCTCCGAGACTCGATCGAGCCGGCGAACCACGCGGCTCCCGAGGAGAAGGCCGGAGAATCCGGCGAAGGAGAGCTGAAAGCCGGGCTCGAGCAACGTGAGCGGATCCGCCAACACCGCGAGCGTGGCGGCGAGGGCGAGCATGTCTGTGATCCGTGCGGGACTCCCTCGTGCCCGGCTCGCCGCATAGCCGCAGAAGATGAGCGCGGCCCTCACCGCCGCGGGCGGAGCGCCGATAACGAGCACGTAGCCCAGCACGAGGAGGGCGGCGACGAGGTGGCGGATGGCGCCGACCGCGAAGATGCCGGTTGCAGCGAGAGCGGCCGCGGCCAGGATTCCGACGTGCAGGCCGGAGATGGCCAGCAGGTGCGCGAGGCCGGCGTTGGCGAACGTGCGACTGGTCGCCGGGTCGAGCCGGCCGCGCTCCGCCAGCAGGATGGCGACGGCAGTCGGTGACACATCGGCCGGAAGCCGGCTCTCGACCCTGTGGATTCCGGCGGCTCGAACGCGCTGGAGCGGGCCAAGCCCGGAGGCTGGAGTCGCAGGCCACGCGAGCGCACCTTCGGCGGGTTCGATCGACGGGCCGGCTGGCGCGGCTGCCGAGATCTTCGCGCGAACATAGCCACGGCGCTCCGGACGCCGCGGCCAGGCTCCCGGCCGGCGGTAGGCCGACCATTTGCCACGAAGCCGCACGATCGTTCCCGCCGGGAGGGCGTGCTGCGGCCGTCTCACGAGGGCGAGCAGCCGAGGGACCGAACAGTCGCCCGCCTCCGTCCGGAACTCGGCACCAACGATGATCACCCGCACGTAGATCGCCGATGATCGACTCGCCTTCGCCGGAGCTGGTTCCGCCGCCAATGGTGATGCCAGACGACCGCCCGCCTTCAGGGCCTGTCCGTTCTCGAGCCGGGTGAGGCAGGACCGTCCGGCCTCAAGATCCGCCACCTGTCCAGAAGCGGCTCCGGCCGCGAAGGTCGCGGCGAGAAGGAGGCCTGCGGTCGTTCTTCCCTTCAGCCGGGACGAATTGCGAGCGCCGTGCAACGTGCAACCGGCCGGCTGAGCTCGGCCGTGCATCCATCCGAGTGATACCGCCGCGAGAGCGAAGGTGAGTGAGATCCAGGCGCTCGCGCCGACGCCCAGGGACCGAAAGCCCGCCAACGTGCCCCCACAAAGACAGATCGCGACCAGAACCAGCGGACCGGGCGTCAGGCGGTCGGATGGGCCGCCTTTCTGATTCAACGGACGGCGACGGCAAAATCTCCGAGGAAGCGCAACATGGCCCTGTCTGGGCCGGTCGCGTCACCTCGGGATCAACCGGATCCGTCGGACCGGACCGCTACCTCTGTCGGGGCGGACCGCCCCCGCGAACGGGGCAGGATCAGTCGGTGGGCAGCGTGCCTCTACGGGGCTCCTCGTCCCCCTCGAGCGCCTGACGGTAGCGCTGGAGGAGCTGTCTCGTGCGCAGGTCCGCCTTGAGCCCCACGAGGAACACGACGACCATCCCGACCAGTGCCGACGTAAAGACGATCACCGGAAGCGAGACGGAGCGCAGGGTGAGGATCCCGAGGTTCAGGGTGACGCGCTCCGAGGCGTTGGCCGCGGCGAATGCGAAAGAGAACGCCGCGACGGCGATGAACGAGAGGGCGCGCATCCAGAACTTCACGCGACCTCGCCCGCGAAGGTGGCTCCGGAGGTCGCCGTCAGCCGAACCTGAAGGTACCTGCCGATCCACTCGGCCGGCCCCCTAAACGCCACGACCTTGTTCGTGGCCGTGCGGCCTAGCAGGTCCCCGGCCGATCGTGCTTCCCGCTCGATCAGGACCTCGCGCACCGCGCCGACCTCGGCCCGGTTCACCTCCAGCTGGATCCCACGCTGCAGCTCGATCGTTCGCTCCAGGCGCGCCTGGGCCACGTCGGGGGGCACGTCGTCGCCGGACGGCAGGCGGGTGGCCGGCGTTCCGTCGCGCGGCGAGAACTTGTACAGGTAGGCATCGTCGAACCTGACATCCTCCAGCAGCGAGAGCGTGGCTTCGAAATCCGGCTCCGTTTCGCCCGGAAAACCTACGATGATGTCCGTGCTCAACGCGATTCCCGGGACGATCCGACGCGCCATCTCGACGGTCGCCAGAAACTCCCGGCGCGTATACCGGCGCACCATGCGTTTCAAGACACGGTCGGCCCCGGACTGGGCGGGAAGGTGCAGCTGGGGACAGACCGCGGCTTCCTCGGCCATGACCTCGAGCAGGCGCTCGCTTACGTCGTTCGGGTGAGGCGACGTGAAGCGGACCCGCCTGAGCCCCTGAACCCGGGCGACTGTCCTCAGCAGGTCGGCGAAGTCCCAATCCCCCGAGGCGTAGGAGTTTACCGTCTGCCCGAGCAACGTCACCTCGCTGTACCCTCGCCGCACGGCCTCCCCCACCTCGGCGATCACCCCCGATGGCGTCCGGTTCTTCTCCGGTCCGCGAACGTAGGGAACGATGCAGAAGGTGCAGCGGTGGTCGCAGCCGCGCTGAACCGTGACCCAGGCCGAGACCCCTTCCCCCCGCACGGATGAGAGGCCCGAGTAATCCTCGGTGACGTCCAGCTCCAGGAGAGCCTGCCCCTTCTCGACCGCACCGTGGCGGATCCCGTCGACGATCTCTCCCAGGTGACGATAGGCATCCGGCCCGACCACCAGGTCCACACCCCGCACCTCTCCAAGCAACCGGTCACCGATGCGCTGGGCCATGCAGCCGGTGACGCCGAGCACGAGATCGGGACGCCGCTTCCGGTGTCGCTGCAGCTGTCCCAGCCGTCCGAGCACCCGCTGCTCGGCGTGCTCCCTGATCGCACACGTATTCACGAGGATCACATCGGCCTGATCCGGGTCGTTGACGCGCACGAAGCCGTCCTCGGCGAGGACTCCGGCCATGAGCTCGGTGTCGCCGATGTTCATCTGGCAGCCGTACGTCTCGATGTAGACGCTGCCCGCAGCCGGTCGACGCGTGCCGCTCGCGGTGGCGGCCGCTAGATCCGTGGCACGCTGCCGACCGCCGTTCCGCTTCAGAGCAACGAGCTGCGTCACTGGATGATCCCCACCGTGAGGTTGAGCGACGAGAAGCTCTCCTCCGTACCGGCAGCCTCGAGATCACCACGATTGCCGAACTCGAGGCCGATGTCCACCCTCACCCGGCCTCCGAGCCTGGCTCCGAGTCCGGCGGTGATTGCGTTCTCCTTGGACTGCTCAAAATCCGGCAGCACGAACGGCAGCTTCCTGGTGCGACCGCCGACGCGAAACGCCATTGGGATGCTCCCGATAAAAGCCGTGTACTCCAGTCCACCGCCGAGCCAGCTGGCGTCGGCGACGGCGAAGCCCTCCGTGGGAGGCTCGGTCTGCGACCATCCCGACCAACCGCCACCCGCCGCCAGCAGCAGGCGCGGGGTGATCAGGGCGCTCAGCCCACCCTCGAATCCGTTGGGGAGTCTCAGAGTGCGCTCTATGAGGGTCCCGAGCTGATCGGCCTTGAGGTTCGTGGCGAAGAAGAAGCTGCCGCTGACGACGACGCGTCCCTTGAACTCGGCGTTGGCGCCCGCCTTCACGGACCAGCCTCCGTAATCGGTCTCCGCCCGCTCCAGCACCCCGTTCGGAAGCACGCCGGTGCTGTCTATGTCCTCGGTGAAGCGTCGCCGGAGACGTTGCTGAAGGCTGCCGGTGAGTCGCTGGATGCCGACCCCTATCGAGACGGGTCCGAGCTTTCGCGCCGCCGAGACATCGATTTGACTCACCCCACCGTCCCGTGTTCGGAGCTCCTCGAACTCGAATCGGCCCACGGAGGTGGAGAGTGTATCCGTAAGGATGATGGCCACGTCCTGATCCAGGACGCCGCCGAATCCGACCCGGAACGCCCAATCCCCTATCGGTACGACGGCTCCGATGACGGGGAACCAGCTGCGACCGGTGCTCTGGTCTCCTCCGGCCGCCTTGATAGTGACATCCTCTCCGGCGATGGCCGCGGCCACGGCCGCCGAGGCATGGAGCGTGAGGTCGGCCGGGTTTCCCAGCGAGAAGGTCCCACCCAGGAGGCCGTTGGTGACCCCGCCGAGAGTCATCGACCTCGCATCGATCGACCGTATCGGATAGCCGATGCCGACCGCCGTGTAGGGCGTTTGAGCGCGTGTTTCTGACGGAAAAGCGAGAAGCAGGCACGGCACGACGGTGAAGACCGCAAGCGCCGCGATCGCCGTCCTCCTCCGTTCGGCACGGCCCGCGGTCAAGGGACGGGGAACCCGATAGGCGGAGTCACGAGCATCAGCAACTCCGGCTGGAGAGCCAGGGGAGACTCGACCGAGCCGAACTCCCAGAAGCCGAAAGCCTGAGCATCCGTGGGCGCGGCACGGACGGTCAGTCGGATCCGGGTGAGCGTGTCCACGCCGGCCACCAACTCCACCAGCCGCGTCACGTTGAGTCGAAGCAACTCGCCCTCCTCGAGACCCTCCGGAGTGACCGGTACGAACTGAGAGGAGCCCGTC
>JBDHIM010000217.1:0-2944 GCA_039587445.1 Gemmatimonadota bacterium | reverse complement strand
CGACGAAGACGACGAAGACGACGATTAGGGACGACGTCACGCTGGAGCCGCCCACAAACCGTAGAGCCGAAAGCCCGCCACGTGTGGGCTTTCGTGCATCTATCTCGTTCGGATGTGCGTCCTCGCCCGGCTACTCCTCCGACTCTTCGCACGAGATCTGAAAGCGCAGACCCTGCATTCTCCTGATCTCCTGCTCTTCCGGCGTGATCCAGCCGACGAAGGGGCGGTCCTGGACCCCGCTGGCCGCCTCGCTCACCCGCGAGCCGAAAAGCATGAGGATGGGCCACGTGGCCCTGAGTCGTATGCCCTGCCGCTCGCCCACGCCCAGCACCGTGATCAGATCTCCCGCGCCGCGCTCCCGCTCCGTCTCGGAAAGCGAACCGAGATCCACGTCCGGGTTGCCCAACCAGGGAAAGATCTCCACCGGGCGGTCGGCGCGGTTGCGCGCATCTACGTACCATGTGGAGCAGGTGGTCGAAGCCTCCGTTTCTTCCGGTTCCTCCGGGCTGGATGGCGTTCCCGCCAGCCTGAGCTCAACGCGTTGATCGCCCGGACGTGAGAGGTCGAGCGCTCGCCGCGTCTCCGATATGGCGAAGTAGCTTGCTACGAGGGTGTCGAGCACCGGTGCGGCCCCCTCGATCTTGAAACGACCGCGGGAGTCGGTGAGCGCACTCAGTCCCTGGGCCACGAGCTCGACGAGCACGTTCTCGAGCGGCTCACCAGTCTCATCGGCGACCACCCTCCCGGCCACCGTGCGAGTCGTGTCCTCGGCCGACCCGGGCTCCTGAGCGTGCGCGGCCAGGGGTGGGAAGAAGAGGAGTACGACGGGGATCATCCACCGCATGCGGGTCTGGGCATCGTTAACAGGAATAAGGGCAGGGGCCGCCCTCGGACTGGGAGTCTTCCGCCAGATCACCCATTGTGGCGCGACCACCCCAACCCTCACGACCCGGCCTAACCTGATCTAATCGAACAGGTGCTCACAGACCAGCCGGCTGCTACTTCCGTCCGCTTCCCGTGAGCAGGCAGTCTTTGGCCCGCGCGGCGGCGTGGCAGCCGATGCGGAGTGTGGAACTCGTGTCATCACCTCCAGGTTCACTGAGTGCCGATCGCATTTGCTCCACATCATCCATAGTTCATAGCGAAGCACCTCCGAGGACACACAGAACAGTCCGGGTGCCGATCCTGTTAACGAGGAGTGTTCCGTGAAAGCCGCCGAGCTGTTTGTCCGCTGCCTGGAGAACGAAGGCCTCACGCACGTGTTCGGCATTCCTGGCGAGGAAAACCTGGATGTGATGGACGCCTTCCTCGACAGCTCGGTCCGGTTCGTGACCACGCGCCACGAGCAGGGGGCCGCCTTCATGGCAGACGTCTACGGTCGGCTGACCGGACGTGCGGGAGTGTGTCTGGCCACGCTCGGACCGGGCGCGACAAACCTCGTGACCGGAATCGCAGACGCCAACATGGATCGGGCGCCCGTGGTCGCGATCGCCGGTCAGGCGGCGACGACCCGAATGCACAAGGAGAGTCACCAACACCTGGACCTGGTTCGATTGTTCGAGTCCGTCTCGAAGTACAGCACGCAGGTGCGGGCGCCGGAAATCGTGCCCGAAGTGGTCCGGAAGGCGTTCAAGGTCGCCGAGGCGGAGAAGCCCGGCGTCAGCTTCATCGACTTCCCCGAAGATGTCGCCGCGCTGGACTCGGGCGATGCGGCGCCGCTGAGGGTGCAGGCGGCGGTACCACCCGACCCTCCGCTGGAGAAGGTCGAGCAGGCGGCGCGCGTGATCTCGGAAGCGAGATACCCCATCGTCATGGCCGGCAACGGCGTGATCCGGGCCAGAGCCTCGGAGGCGCTGCTGCGGTTCGCGGAGCGGCTGAACGTCCCGGTCGCCACCACGTTCATGGCAAAGGGCGTCATACCGTTCTCCCATCCCCTCTCCCTGGGGGCGATCGGGCTGCAGGCACACGACCACGTGTCGTGCGGATTCGATCGGGCGGACGTGATCATCTGCGTGGGCTACGACATGGTCGAATACCACCCGTACCTGTGGCATCCGTCCCGTGACAAGAAGATCATCCACATCGACGCGAGTCCCGCGGAAGTGGACGAGCATTACATCCTCGAAGTGGGCGTCGTCGGGAACCTCGGCAGCGCGCTGGATGCGATCGCCCAAACCGTCGAACCGAAGGATGGCCTCCCGGCCTCCGGCCTCCGTCGAGCGATCGAAGAGGATTTCGAGGCACACGCCCACGATACCGGCTTTCCCATCAAGCCCCAGAAGATCCTGTGGGATCTGCGGCAGGTCTTGGAGCCCGACGACATCGTCATCAGTGACGTCGGCGCCCACAAGATGTGGACGGCCCGGATGTACCAGGCCGAGAAGCCGAACACCTGCATCATCTCCAACGGCTTCGCTTCCATGGGGATCGCGGTGCCGGGAGCGATCGGCGCCCGGGTCGCTCGCCCGAGCCAGCAGGTCGTGGCGCTGACGGGAGACGCCGGCTTCCTCATGAATTCTCAGGAGATCGAGACCGCGGTCCGTGTCGGGACGCCGATCGTCGTGCTGATCTGGAGCGACTCGGAGTATGGGTTGATCAAGTGGAAGCAGATGCAGCACTTCGGCAGGGAAAGCCACATCGATTTCTCGAACCCCGACTTCGTCCGCTACGCCGAGAGCTTCGGGGCGGCCGGCTTCCGCGCGGAGAGCGCCGAGGAGCTTCCGCTCGTCATCCGGGAGGCACTCGACCACGAGGGGGTGTCGGTGATCGATTGCCCCGTGGATTATTCGGAGAACCTCAAACTGACGGAGAGGCTCGGTCAGCTGATCTGCCCCATCTGAAGAACGGCCATCGCGAGAACAGCCCTTGAAGGAACGGGCGTCGAGAGACGCAAGGAGAAGCGCAAGATGAGCGACAGACTTCCGCTCATGGTTCCCGGCGCGAA
>JBDHIM010000056.1:0-18424 GCA_039587445.1 Gemmatimonadota bacterium | reverse complement strand
GAGTACCTACGCGAGCGGACGGCGGAGCCAGTGCTCAGCGAAGAGTCGAAACCGCCGGCCCGGGTATCGGACGCCGAGCGTCTCTGGATTGTCGATCCGCTGGACGGCACCAAGGAGTTCATTGCACGCAACGGAGAGTTCAGCGTGATGGTCGGCCTCGCTGAGAGGGGAGCAGCTCTTCTCGGTGCGGTCTACCAGCCGGCGGTCGGGCGGCTCTACCTCGGAGACGTGACCCGAGGGGCGTGGCTTGTGCTGGATCCCGGCACGGCGAGCGAATTGCGCACGCCGCTACGTATATCGGGCTCCTCCGGGCAACCTCTGCGCCTCATCAGATCGCGCTCACACCCGGATCCGGCGCTGGCCGACCTGGAATCGCGACTCGCCCCCGTCGAGGTCGTGATCTCGGGCTCCGTGGGCATAAAATGTGCGCGCATCGCGCGCGACGAGGCCGATCTCTACGTGCACCCGGTCCCGTTCCTGAAGGAGTGGGACACGTGCGCTCCCGAGGCGGTACTCCGGGGCGCCGGCGGCTTCGTCACCGACTGTAGGGGCGCCCCGCTTCGGTACGGAAAGCCCGAGCCTGTGCAGCCGCGAGGCATCTTCTGTGGCCGGCGGGACATCCATGGACAAGTGGCGCCGATCGTGCGAGAAGTCGCGCGACACCTCAACGAGGCCTGACAGGCGACGCAAAACAAGGCAGGGAACGAAGTGAGCGAACGTATAGGAGAAAGCTCGAAGAACGTCTTCTGGCAGGTAGGCTCTGTCTCGCGAGAGGACCGGGAAGCCCGACGCGGTCACCGCGGCTGTGTGCTCTGGTTCACGGGACTGTCGGCAAGCGGCAAGAGCACGCTCGCCTCTCACGTCGAGCAGCGTCTATTCGACGAGGGCTACTTCACGTATGTGTTGGATGGCGACAACGTTCGACACGGCCTCTGTACGGACCTCGGCTTCAGCCATGAAGACCGGACGGAGAACATCCGGCGAGTGGGAGAGGTCGCCAAGCTCTTCGCGGAGGCCGGTGCGATCGTCGCGACCGCCTTCATCTCCCCGTACCGCACGGACCGGGACCAGGTCCGCGACCTCATGAGCCGGGACGGCGACTTCGTGGAGGTCTTCGTGTCATGCCCCTTGGAGATCTGCGAGCATCGTGACCCAAAGGGCCTCTACGCACGGGCCCGCGCCGGCGAGATCCGGGATTTCACCGGCATCGACGCCCCCTACGAGCTGCCGGAAGCGGCCGAGCTGGTCGTCGAAACGCAGGACCGGGAGGTCTCGGAGTGCGTGGATCAGATCATGGCATACCTGCGGCAGCACGGATACATCGAGGCGGCGGTCTCGCGCGCCTCTTCCCTCTCGTGAAGCCTCCGGACGGATCCGGCTCCGAAGGCGGAGTGAGAGCGGCCGATCCAATAGCGCCGTACGGCGGACGGCTCGTCGATCGGGTCGTCGACCCCGCGGCGGCGGAACCTCTGCGCGCGGAAGCGGCCCGGTTGCCCACCGTGCAGCTGTCCTCTCGCGTCGCGACCGACCTCTACCTGGTGGCGGTCGGCGCGCTCTCGCCGCTCGAGGGCTTCATGGACCGCGAGCAGTACGACCGGGTCCTCGACGACATGAGCCTTCCGACGGGCTTGCCGTGGTCGATTCCGGTGGTCCTTCCCGTGCGGAGAGAGGAGGCCGATCGGCTCGGTCCCGGTGAGCGGGCGGCGCTTCTTTCGGACCAGGGCAGACCGGTCGCCGTGCTCGACGTGACGGAGGTCTACCGCCAGGATCTGAAGCGGGAGTGCCTGGCGGTGTATGGGACGGAGGACAGCGCTCATCCGGGTGTGGCGGCCCTCGAGCGGCAGGGTGACCTGTACGTCGCCGGGTCGATCCGCTACCTGGGCGGCGATGCAGTCACCGAGGGCGTGGCGGACGACGAGACGCTCACTCCGGCGGAGACGCGGGCGCGCTTCCGCGAGCTGGGTTGGCGCTCGGTGGTGGCCTTTCAGACGCGCAACCCGATCCACCGGGCCCACGAGTACCTTCAGAAGTGCGCGCTCGAGATGGTCGACGGCCTCCTCGTTCACCCCGTCGTGGGCGAGACGAAGGCGGACGACCTGCCCGCCGACCTCCGCATGACGTGCTATCGCGTCCTGCTGGAGAAGTACTTCCCTCGGGACCGGGTGCTGCTTTCCGCTCTTCCTCTCGCGATGCGGTATGCCGGCCCCAAAGAGGCCGTGTTTCACGCCATCATCCGTCGGAACTTCGGGTGCACACACATGATCGTGGGGCGGGATCATGCCGGCGTCGGCGACTACTACGGCACGTACGATGCCCAACGCATCTTCGACCGGATCGACCCGGATGTGCTCGGGATCCGACCGTTGAACTTCGAGCACGCCTTCTGGTGCCGGCTGACAGAACAGATGGCGACGGCGAAGACGTCACCATCGTCGCCGGAAGAGCGAGTGTTCCTGTCGGGTACGCGCGTGCGGGAGATGCTGGCGCGGGGGGAGCGGCCGCCGGTCGAGTTCACCCGACCTGAAGTGGCGGACGTGCTCATCGCAGCCCACCAGCAAGCGTAGAACGCCACAGCGCTCGGGGGGCTGCCCACACCCTCCGTCAGAGAGCCAGGGACGCTCTCTCCGAGTACCAGCGAACGAATCGCGGGATGCCCTCCTCGATGCCCACGCGGGGATCGTAGGCGAGAAGTCTACGAGCCTTCGAGATGTCGGCGAAGGTCCGCTCCACATCTCCGGGCTGTGGAGGGAGCTGTTCGATCTCGGGCGTTACGCCCAGCTCGTCGGTGATCAGGCCGATGAGACGAGACAGCTCGACGGTCTCGCTCTCTCCCAGATTCACGATCTCATAGGTATCGGGTACGGCCTCGAGATACCGAATCGCCCCCTCGATCCCCTGGATGATGTCGTCTACGTACGTGTAATCCCGACTCGTCCCACCTGCGCCGTACTGCTGGATCGGATTGCCCTCGCTCAGGAGCCGCGTGAAACGATGGATGGCCAGATCGGGCCGCTGGCGCGGGCCGTAGACGGTGAAGAACCGCAGAGCCACGATCCCCACCCCGAACAGATGGTGGTACACGTGACAGAGCAATTCGCCTTGCCGCTTCGTCGCCGCGTAGGGCGAGATCGGGCGGCCCACGGAGTCATCCTCGGAGAAGGGCACCTCGGAGCTGTTCCCGTAGACCGAGGAGGACGAGCCGAACACGAACCGCCCGACCTCCATCTCGCGAGCGTACTCGAGTAGCACTTGAGTCCCTCGCACGTTCACATCCTGATAGAGGAGGGGCTGCTCGATCGACGGCCTGACTCCTGGCCGTGCCGCGAGGTGCACTATGCAGTCGACCGGATCCGGGATGGCTTCGCGAAGCAGGTCCTCGTCCCTGATGTCACCCTCGATGAGTCGAAACTCCGGGCGCTCCAAGGCCCGTGACAGGTTCTCTCGCTTGACCGCCGGGTCGTAGAAAGCGTCGAAGCAGTCCAGTCCGAGGACCGTCGCCCCTCCCTCCAAGAGCCGTTCCACGAGGTGGCTCCCGATGAAGCCCGCCGCACCTGTAACCAATATCCGCATCGTCAGCCGCGAACCTCGTCGGAAGTCTCGTGAGCCGGCAGCGCCCCTCGACTACCATCTCCCGTGGTTTGGGAGCTGGAGAGCGCCTGCACATCTGCATCTACCATCATGTGGATCAGCTCCTCGAATCCGACTTCTGGCCTCCACCCGAGGTCGTCGCGGGCCTTGGATGAGTCGGCGCAGAGTTGCTCGACTTCGGCCGGTCGGAGCAGGGCAGGATTCTCGACGACGTAATCGCGCCAGTCCATGTCGAGGTACGAAAACGCTATCTCGACCAGGTCACGCACCGAGTGAGTCTCGCCCGTCCCGATCACGTAATCCTCGGGGCAATCTTGCCGAAGCATGAGCCACATAGCCTTCACGTAGTCGCCCGCGAATCCCCAGTCTCGCCTCGCATCCAGGTTGCCCAGCGGCAACTCGAAGGCAAGCCCCAGGCTGATCTCCGCGGCCGCGTGCGAAACCTTTCGCGTGACGAACTCCAGGCCGCGCCGTGGACTCTCGTGGTTGAACAGGATGCCGCTCACCGCGAATAGGTCGTAGCTCTCGCGATAGTTCACGGTGATGAAATGGCCGTAGACCTTCGCCACGCCGTAGGGACTTCGCGGATAGAAGGGCGTCGTCTCATCCTGCGGCGACTTCGAGACCTTCCCGAACATCTCCGACGACGAGGCCTGGTAGAACTTGATAGAGGGATCGACGTAGCGGATCGCCTCGAGCATGCGCGTGACGCCCAGAGCTGTGAACTCGCCCGTGAGCAACGGCTGCTTCCAGGAGGTCGGCACGAATGACTGGGCGGCGAGATTGTAGACTTCCTGCGGGCGAATCTCTTCGAGCGTGCCGACGATCGAGAGCTGATCCAGCAGGTCCGCCTGATGGAGCGTAACGCGATCCGTCAGATGTAGAATCCTCTCGAACCGGTCCGAGGAGGAGCGGCGCACCATGCCGTGCACTTCGTATCCCTCTTGGAGGAGAAGCTCCGCGAGATAGGAGCCATCCTGGCCCGTAATACCGGTAATAAGGGCAATCATCGACGTCATCTCCCGGCGACCGATGCAGCTTCCGGCGCGCTCGATCGGGCATCAGCGGCCGGCGCGTGGAGGGCCTGCAAGTGTCGACCCATCGAGCATTATGCGGCGGTCGACGCCATCCTCGAAAGACCTTCAATACATAAGCTACTGACACAACACAGCTTATGAACGCCTAAGAGTGGTCTGGTCCTTGCTCGATGCGTACGCGCGATGGAAACAAAACCCGAGTTGGACCCGGCGACTGCTTCAGCGGCAGCATGCGGACAGGAGTCAGGGCTGCCGCCAGAGGTGGACGCTTCTCCGCTTCGCGTCCGAGATGGCGGCGGCGCGATGGACGAGCAGATCGCGTCGCTGCTGACCGAGTTCGCCCGTGCCCTGCACCGGCAGTCCATGTATCCGGCCAATCATCCGGCGCTCAGCGGATCCGCCGCCGCCGTGGCGGACCTGGTTGCTGATGTTCTTGGCGATCGGGCGGAATTGGCGATTCAGGTCGGTCGGAGCCAGCTCGCCGTCGACGGCGCTCTCACCGACGAGGACAACCCCGCCCTTTCTTCGCTGGCCGGACAACTTCACGGACACGCCGTCGCGATCCTTAGCATATCGCGAGAGGTTCAGGCCGACGAGATCGATGAATTGCTGCGCGCGTTGACTCTCGATCCGCTCGCGGATGAGACATCGCCGCTCGCCGGCCAATCGTGGTCACATGTCAGGATCACCTTCGTTCACTATGACCAGCTCGCCCTCGACGCTGAGGGAGGGGGCCGCCTGCCCTCCGGTGAGCTCGGGGGTGTCTGGCTGGCGCTCGCCAACTCGGCGCTCGCCGGAGGAAAGGTCGGTCCCGACGATGCCACGGACGCGGTCAGACTGGCCCACGACATCGAGGCTCGCTCTTCGGACAAGGCGTACGCGAAGAACGTGGTGACGCACCTCCTGGAGGTCGAACAGGTTATCGAGAGTGCTCCGGGCGAGAGCACCGAGCTGCGGGAGCTGGCATCGGATCTCGTCACCCGACTGGATGCGGGGGCCCTCCGAGGCCTGCTGGATCGCGGTACGAGCGTCGAAGAGCGCCGACAGCTCCTCGCAAAGGCACCGGGCAGCCTGCACGCGGGCGCGGTCGTGAAGCTTATGCGGGAAATCGCACAACTTGAGGACTGCGAGATCCCGCACGCGGTATGGCTGATGCTCAGCAAGCTCGCCCGCTACGCAGATCAAGGGGATGGAGAACAGCGTGCTGGCGCATCCCGGCTCATCCAGGAGAAGGTCTTCGAGCTACTCGACGACTGGAACGTCTCGACCTACACGCCGACGGACTACGCGGAGGTCCTCGAAGCGATGTCTGTGGATGCCTCCGATCGAGCCACTAGCGGAAGCGGTCGCTCGAGGGCGCGCGTGGCACCCACCCGCACGCTGCAGATGGGCATTGAAATCGGCCGACCGACACGAAGCGTGCTGGACAGCTTCGAGGAGATGGTCGGTGAAGGCGCCATAGGGGAGCTCCTCGATCTCTTGGAGGTGGCCCCATCCGACAACCCTGCGGTGGTAGAGCTTCGGCAACGGATCGAGGAACCGCACATCTTCGGCCTCCTCTTCGAGGCAGAGTCACCTGACTTCGAGCTGATCGATCGAATGATCGCATTGTTGGGCCTTGGCGCCGTGGATCCGATGCTCGACGCGATCACCAACTCGGACTCACGGGCGGTGCGAAGCCAGTTATTCAGGCGGCTGGTGGGATTCGGAGCCGAGATCGCACCGATGGTAGCTACCCGCCTGGATGATGGGCGCTGGTATGTGCGCCGCAATATGCTCTCGCTCCTCGATGAGCTGGGTGGGATGCCCCCAGGATCTTCGGCAGCGGTTTATCTGGAAGATGAGGTCGAGGCCGTCCGACTCATGGGCATCAAGCTCCTGCTTCGCGAGGCGGATCAAAGAGACCGGGCTGTGGTGGCGGCGCTGGACAGCAATGACTCGCGAACGGTGATCCTCGGGCTCGTGTCGGCCCGAGACGATTGTCCGGACAGTCAGGTTCCCAGGATCGTCGAACTGGCGCTGGACACTAGGAGGCCGAGAGAGATCAGGGTATACGCCACCAGGGCGTTGGCCGGCGTGCGCCGAGAGGAGGCGATCGAAGCCCTCCTCCAGCTCGCCAGGCAGAAGCGGGGCCTGGCATTCTGGCGCCAGACCGAGCTCCTGTCGGCCGTAGCCGTCGAGGCGCGCCAGATACTCCAGTCCTCATGGGCTGATGACCCACGTGCCAGGAGCGTTCTGGGCCGGCCTGGGCGAGCAAAACAGCGGCGGAGCAAATCACGATGACCGCACGAGAACGATCCCACGACGCCACCGTCGAAGCGGCCGAGTTCCTGACCTCGCTGAACCAACTAACGTCGGTCGTCAGCCTCTACCCGCAGAACCACCCGGCTCGCGTGGAAGCTCTGGACCGCTGCTGGAGCGATCTGTCACGCGTTCTCAAGCACGGAGGGCCCACCTTCTCTTTTCTGGATGAAGTCGTGCTGTTCGGGCAGCGGGAACTTCGTGACCTGCGGTCCTGGGATCTCGGTGGCCGTCTTTACGAGGCGGGCATCCAGCGCGTCGAGATCCAACCCGGCCTCCGGCCCGAGGAGCTGGACGCTTTTGCCGACCATGTCAGTTCACGCTTGGTGGGCTCGGACCCCGAGCCCCTGGAATCGGGAGTACGGAAGTTCCCCAACATCCAGATCGGGACGCTTACCGTGCGTGTCGAGCCCCAATGGGAAGACGATGAGGACTCTGCCGACGAGCCGGTGCAGCTCGATGAGGAGCTCGACACGGTGCAGCTGATCTACGCTGAAGCTGCGGGCGCGGAGCGACTGCCGGCTGCCGAGGTGCGGCTGGCAATCGAGTCGTTGGCGTTGACGATGGACAGCCTTCAACGCGCCGGCTCCGGGCTGATCGCGATCAAGTCCCGTGACCAGTACACAGCGATCCACTGCATGAACGTCGCGATCTTGTCGATGACGTTTGCCGAGCGCCTCGGCTGTCGACCCGATGAGATCCGGCAGATCGGTGAAGCCGCCCTCGTTCACGATATCGGGAAGACGAAGACTCCCGACGAGATCCTCAACAAGCCGGGGGTGCTCACGGCCGAAGAACGGAAGGTGATCGAAGCGCACACGGTTGAGGGCTGCAGGCTTCTCCTGGAGTCATCCAACGGCAGCCGCTTGGCGGCGACGGTGGCCTACGAACACCATATGGGCAACAACGGTCTAGGCTACCCCTCGACGTTGTACGAGCGCGAGCCGCACCCCGTCAGTCGACTCGTCCAGGTTTGCGATGTCTACGACGCTCTCCGGACACGTCGCCCGTTTCGAGCACCGATGAGCGCCGAGGAGTCTCTACGATTCGTAGCGGAACGGGCTGAAGGCTATTTCCACCCCCGGCTGGTGAAGGCGTTCGTGAAGATGGTGCAGGAGATGGACCACAAGACGCCTCGCGTACAGCCGCAGACCAGCACGATCGAGAAGGCCGAGCATGAAGCCGGAGCGGCCGCGAGGAAGCAGGCAGGATCGCTCCAGGAACGACTCGACGCGATGGCCGAGTCGCTGCGCGCCCCCGAGCCGGCGGCCACGGTGGACTGGTTGGAGATTCTCTGAGGCTCGGGTCGCCCCCGGACCAGACTCTCCTCCCTCACCCGCCGGCGCGAACCGGCAAGGAACTGCGGCCGGCGCTCCCCTGGCGCCGAACCTCCCGTCCCATTCACTTTGGCCCGTCCCGCCGTCCCGCCATCGCCGGACGACCAACAACGCATGCCACGATCCTCTACCGTCCCAGAGTGGGTGCCCCGAGACCTGCCCAGAGCACCCGGAGTCTACCGTTTCCTGAGCGAGGCGGGCGAGCCGCTCTACATCGGGAAGAGCGTCAATCTGCGGCGACGAGTTCGCGGCTACTTCTACGGCGGCGGCCCGAACGGCCGCCTCGCCGACATGGCCTTTCTGGCACGTGCCGTCTCCTACCGCCAGACAGGCAGCGACCTCGAGGCTCGCCTCCTGGAGGCGCGAGCGATCCTGAAGCACCGCCCGCGCTTCAACCGGGCGATCAAGAACCGGTGGAGCGGATGGTACCTGGAGATCGACCAGGGCACCCCCTTCCCACGACCCCGGGTCGTCCGGACCGTCCGAAGTCCTTCCGCTCGATACTTCGGCCCTTATGTCGGCCGGTTCGATCCGCTCGAGATCTCCCGGCTCGTCGAAGACCTCTTCGGCCTTCGCAACTGCACCGGCTCGATCCGGCCCGACGCGGACGGCCCCGCCTGTCTCCGGTACGAGATCGGTACGTGCTCGGCTCCCTGCGTCGGCGCGGAGGGGATCAACGACTATCGTGAACGCGTCCGCGAAGCGATCGAGGTCCTCACGGACGTCGACCGCGCCCGCCTGCTCCGGTCGCGCCTCGTGGCCGATTCCGAAGGAGCGGCCAACGGAGAACAGGTAGGTCGCGAGCCTTCGGACCGGCGGCGCCTGGAATGGTTGGACGAGCTGGAGACCTACCGGAGCGAGCTCGAACGTCCCTCTCGCCAGCCATCACTTCTCGCGATCCTGCCGCACCCCGAGTCGGAGCGCAGGGTCTTCCTGCCGGTGGCGTCCGGACGCGTCCTGCCGATGAAGGTCGCCGGCACCGGACCCCGAAGGTGGCGAAACGCGGTCTCGGACGCCTGCTACGCCGTCCGCGTGCGAGAGCTACGCATGGATTCGATCCTCGAGCCCGATGAGATGGTGATCAGCCTGATCGTCCGCCGCTGGCTGGATTCCGGGGCGCCCGAGGGAGCGGTATACGATTTGGGCACGATGACCGACCGGGAGGTCTTGCGCTCCACGATCGCGGATGGGTGCCAAGCCGCCGGGCTCCGGGACTCTGAGCCCGCCTGAGGGGCGGGGAAGGTCCGGGCGCGGAGGGCTGGGCGGCGGGCCGCGTCATGAAGCGCGGTCGGGCGGACGGGCAGGACCGGCCTGTTCGGCCGGAAGCAGTGCCCCGACCACGCCGGGTTTGGTCTCCCACGCATCGAACTCCTCCGCATAGCGCAGACCCCAGCGGCGGCCGACCTCCGCCAATCGCGCCTCCAGCCACTCCGGGTGGCCGAACCCGACCTGCTCTCGGTAGAAGCGGCCGAGCTCCAGCACCGAATCCACGTACGGCTCCACGTCCACGACGACAGCGGGAAGGCCGGAGTGGAGTCCCCGGTAGGTGAACAAAGGAGCCTCGGCTCGGTGAGGCGGCGCTGGCTCTACGACCCTCTTGATTCGGGCCAGCGTGATCGCGTCCCGCACGATCCGGCCGCACGCTTGATGGTCGGGATGACGCATGCCGCGGACCCACGCGTCACCCCACGTGACGATACCATCCGGCCGTACCTCGGCGATGACGGAAGCCACTTGGCGTGCGGCCTCCGGAGTCGCCTCCAGTGCCGCATCAGGGAAGTCGAGAAAGAAGGTCTCGGCGCCGAGTAGCTCACCGGCCTCGCGACCCTGCTCCGTTCTGAGCCTGGCCACATCCGCAGCGGACGCCTCTCCCAGCGCCTCGGTCATCTCCCCTCTAGTCAGCCAGAGGATGACGACGCGGTCTGCAAGAGCACGCTGCGCCAGGATGCTGCCGGCGGCGCCGAGTTCGTCGTCCGGATGCGCCAGCGCCACCAACAGCGTGCGCGGATCAGGCACGCACCACCTCCGGCGACGGGCCAACTTCGGCTTCGATCGCTTTGAGCTCTCGGCGGGCTGCGGCGGTGATCAAGACGACCACGGTCACCGTGGCCGCAAGCCCCAGCACCCGAAGCGTCGTTGTCCCCCAACTCGCCGCACCCGTGGCCGCCGAGGCCAGCTCGACACCGGCGACGCCGAGCGAAACGTACAGCAGCGTTCCTGGCAGCATGGCAATCCACGACGCCAGGACGTACTGGAAGAAGGGCACGCCGGTGAGCCCGTACGCGTAGTTCTGCAGATTGAACGGAAACGCGGGAGAGAGCCGCGTGAGCGCGACGACTCTCCAACCCTGGTGCTCTACCGCCCGGTCCACCGCCGCCAGGCGCTCGTGACCCGATACCCAACGCTCGACCCGGCCGCGCAACAGGTAACGGGCTAGCAGGAAGGCTAGAGCGGCCCCGGTCGTCGAGGCCGCGGAGACTAGCAACGTGCCGACGCCGAGCCCGAAGGCCACGCCGGCGCCTATGGTGAGCGGAGCGCCCGGAAGAAAGAGCACCACACCCAGGACGTACGCGAGCCCGTAGACGACCGGGCCGGCCATCCCGAAGCCTCCGACACGACGCCGCAGCCAACCCACGACCCCTCCCGACCCGGAGCGATCGCCTTCGTCGGCAGCGGTGGGAGTCGGAGGTCGGACGGCATTCAGCGACCAGTCGTAGTCTGAGAAGCGAACCCCCGTGATGCCCGCGGAGTCGACCGCACTTCTGATCTCAGGTCCCGCGTAACGTGCCACGAAGACGGGGATGCTCTCCGCCCTCGGCGTCCAGTCCTCGGCCACGAAATCGTCGCCGTACCAGTCAAAGTACCGCGACAGGACGAGAAGCCCTCCTTCGATCCGCGCGTTCTCCGGATCGGACAGGAAGAAGCGAGCACGCTCCTCCAGCTGCGCGTCGAGGGCGTCACCGTCGAACGCCCAGCCGGGGAGCGGGGCGCAGGACATCGAGGCGCAGTTGACGGCGAAGTGGATCCTCGGATCGCGGAAGAACGGACGCAGCAGGTTGTGTTCGATCTCGTCCAGCGTCAGCTCGTGGCGGGCCACCCGGTGGCGCACCGCGGACCACACGCCCTCGATCTGCCTTATCGAGGTGACCTCGGGATTCCCCAGAATCGATCGGATGGTCAGGGCGTTGTACGCGTTGAGCAGAAAGGCCTTGAGGTGGGATGGGCTGAGGCCGGCGGCGTCCACCACGGCCACCTCGGCCAGGTAGGCATCCAGCTCGCCGGCATGGTCCTGGAAGTACCGGTAGTCGACGAGACCGTCCTTCGTGCCCTCGGCGAGCAGTCGATCCCAGGCGCCATGGTCGAAGGTCCTCGTGCCCTCTTCGAGTGAGGCCATCACGTCCTCGGCGACCCGGCCGGTGGCTGGCTCGCTGACGGGGGCACCGCACGCCGAGACCCCAAGCACCAAGAGCAGCCGTGCGGCTGCCGTCGAGACGTCCGTCATCCGAGCGAAGACCCTGCTGTCCTCAAACGCACTCCTCAAACGCACTCCTTTGTCGCTTTTGTCGCTTTCAGGCGTTTTCGGCCGAATTCTTCCGCGGCTCTCTGCGTTCCGGCCCTGCGACGGCGTGCCCATCCCGCTCGGGGCGCCGGATGTTGAAACACCGCCGCCATGTGCGTTGTTCTGCCGTACCTCGTCTTGCCGTCGCACCGGGGAGGCACATTATCTTGCGGCCGTCTCCCTTGGCTCCGAGACCGACCAAGCTTCGGCACCGCGGCGTGCTCAACCTACTACCAGCCGGTCGCCCAATGTCTGACGCGGCAGCGTTCCTCAACGAGCTCGCGGTGGCGGTTCAGAAGCACGCGATGTACCCGGTTGGGCATCCCGCGCTCCGGACCGTGTCGGGAGATCTCGCCCTCCGGCTGGCAGAGGTTCTCGCCGATGACGCCGCATTGACGATCGGCGTCGCCAGGAACCGATTGACCATCGGCGAGCTCGCGATGGAGCCCGGGCGCCCACTCATCGATTCACTCGCCGCCCACCTGCACGGCCACCAGATCGCCACTCTTCACTTCGCACGCGGCGCGAGCACCGAGGAACTGGATGGCATGCTGCGAGAGCTCGCGGTGGACGCCGATCGGCGGGGACGACCCATCGGCTTGGAGCCGGTGGGAGAGCTGCCGGTCTGGCCCCATATCCGGATCCAGCCCGTCGAATACGAAGCGCTCAAGCTCGGGGAGGGCGTTGCCGAGGATGCCGAGGGTGAGAGCTTCGCGGCGCCGACGCCCGGCGGGCCGCCCGAAGCGCTGGCACCGATCCTCGAGCAGAGCGACGAGGAGGTGGATCGGGTCGCCGCGGCGCTGGCGGACGTGGAGCTTCGCCCCGAGCTGCTCGAACTCGTCGGTGAGCTCGACGGTTCGTACGCGGATCCCGAGACCGTCGCCGTGCTGTCCGATCTGCTGAGGGAGATACCAGCCGAGGAGCTGAAACGGATTCTCGACTCTCAGGACGCGGCGTTCACCGCCAAGCTTATCAGACACTCCACCTCCCGGCTGAGCCCAAAGGCGGTCGTCGAGCTGGTCGAGGCCGCCTCCAGCAGCGAGTCGCGTCCGATCGGACCGTGGCTGATGCGCCTCCTGACCAAGCTCGCCTACTACGCCGAAACCGCCTCCCCCGAACAGCAATCGGAATCTGACGAGACCCTTCGTGAGGTCGTTCACGAGCTGGTCGACGACTGGGAGCTCGAGGACCCCCGTCCCACCGCCTACCGAAGAGCGCTCGGAGATCTGGCAAGAGAGACGGTCAGGTCTGAAGAGGGTACCCGCCCCTTCTTCGGCGATCGCGTGGTCATGATGGGGCTCGAGCTGGAGATGATGGGACGGATGGTCGCCTTCGCCCTCAGGGACTTGCGCGGACAGAATCTCACCGAGCTCATCGGGCTTTTGGAGGCGACATCCGATGACAGTCAGGTCGGTGAGGTGATGTGGAGACAGGTCGCCACGCGAGAGACGCTCGAGCAGCTGCTCCGAGACGAGGCTCCCGAGTTCGACACGGTCGACCGACTCCTCGGACGAATCGGGCTGGGCGCCACCGAGCCGCTGCTGGACGCGCTACAGCGAGCCTCCGACGCGCAGGTTCGCTCGGAGCTCGTGGAGCGCCTCACTCGGCTCGGCCCCGTCATCGCCGGAGCCGTAATTGGACGCCTGGACGCGGAGCGGTCGGAGAGCCTTTCTCGACCACCCGGACCCGGACGTTCGCGGCGAAGCCTATCGGCTGGCGGTGCGGCACAGCAGGGACCTCGAGGCGGCGATCCGGGCCTCGCTGGCCGAGTCGGATCCGCGCCTGCTGGCCATCGGCCTGACCGCCGCCGAGGAGACCCACCCATCGGGCGCCGAGGCGCTGCTGCGAGCACACGTCTTGAACTCGGAGCTGCCGGTGCAGCTGAGAGTGAAAGCCGTTCGTGCTCTCTCGGGATACCGAACCGAGGCGGCGCTGGACGCGCTGGTCAGGGGCGCGACGCAGCGTCGATGGCTCCTTCGGCGCAGGATCGCTCCACCGAGCCCCCTGGTGCTTGAGGCCTTGGCGTGCATTCGGCAGGGGTACCGGCATCTTCCCAGGGCCCGAGATGTTCTCGATGAGGCCGGCAGCTCCCCGGTGCGCTCGATCAGAATCGCTGCTGGCGTCGAGCCGGGAGCGTGACGCTGTGAGTGCCGAAGCCGATTTCCTCATTTCGCTCGGGCAGGTTCTCTCCGCGGCCGGCCTCTATGGCGACCGTCATCCCGCCTTCCGCTCGGCGGTGGATGGAGCTTTGAGCTCCCTTCTCGCGTTGCTCCAGACCGACGCGAATCCTCGGTATTCGTTTCTGGACGAGGAGATCATCTTCGCGAACCGCAGGCTGCGGGAGCTCAGGGACTGGCAGTGGGCGAGGGAGCTTGTGGAGTGCGGAGCCGAGCGGATGGAGTTCACGCAAGGTGTCGACGGGCAGGAGTTCGACCGGTTCCTGTCGAGTCTCCTCCGCTCTTTGGACCGGACAGCTGGTCACGAAGAGACCACGCCGCGCCTGGAGCTTCCGCACATACGCGTCGGCGCTATCGCGGTCGAGGAAGTCGAGCGGCTGAGGAGGATCGACGAGACCGAGGAGCTTCTCGCTCGGCCCGAGATGGACGAAGAGGCTCAGGCGGTCGACCACCTTTTCGCGCACGCCGAGGCTCGCGGATTGATCTCGCTCGCGGTGGCGAGAGCCGTCATTCAATCCCTCTCGGCGGTGATCCGGTACGGGAAGCCGCTGATGGAGCTTCTGATCCCGGTCCGTAACCACGACGAGTACACAACCGTCCATTCGCTCAACGTGTCGGTCCTCTCGATGTCGCTGGCGGAGGCCGCCGGAGTGCCGCGCGACGATATCCGAGACATCGGTGAGGCGGCCCTCCTCCACGATGTCGGGAAGGCTCTCACCCCTATCGATATCCTTCAGAAGCCGGGCAAGCTAACGCCCGATGAATGGGAGATCATCAAGAAACACCCGAAAGAGGGAGCCACGATCATTCTTCGCTCCGGCGAGGGAACCGACTTCGCGGCCGTGGTTGCATACGAGCATCACCTCACGTGGCAGGGCGGAGGATACCCCCGGCTCCGCTACCCCAGAAGGCCTCATCCCGTGAGCCAACTCGTTCAGATCTGCGACATCTTCGATGCGCTACGCACCGAGCGGCCGTTCCGGGGACCGTGGTCCGTCTCCAGGATTCTCGGCTACTTCGACGAACTCTCCGGAACGGATCTCAACCCGGATGTTCTGGCCGTTTTCCGGGCGATGATGGACGGCCAGAGCCTCGAGCCCGTGCCCGACGAGGAAGGCCCGGAGCCCGAGCTCGCGCGTGCGGGAGCACCGGCCGGAGCCGACGAGCAACCCGCTGGCCGGTCTGACGAAGCTGCAGACAGGGACCGAGACGACGCGAAAGATTCGGGTAACTCGGCAGATGTCTAGATCACTGCTCCGGAGGCGCCTCCAGCCACTCCTCGATGAGCCTCCTGGCGATCGAAACCGGACGTGGTAGCCTCACCCGACCGGATGCGACCTGACCCCTGAGTTCCTCCCTGCCGAACCAGCGCGCTTCTTGGAGCTCGTTCTCGTCCACCCTCGGCTCGATGCGAAGCGCGGTCGCGGTGAAGCCCAACATCAGAGAGGACGGGAAGGGCCAGGGCTGAGAGGAGTGATACGTCACATCAGTCACCGTCACGCCCGTCTCCTCGCTCACCTCGCGGGCCACGGCCTCGCCGAGGCTCTCGCCCGGCTCGACGAATCCGGCGAGCGTCGAGAAGACGCGAGGCGGCCATTTCACCTGCCTGCCGAGCAGGCAAGCATCCTCCGACGTGACGAGGACGATGATCGCCGGGTCGGTGCGTGGAAAATGGAGGATCCCGCAGCCCTCGCCGTCACAGCGGCGGACGTGCCCGCCCTCGATACTGGTTGTTTCGCTCCCACAGCGCCCGCAGAAGAGATGACGGCGGTGCCAGTGCACCATTCCGCGTGCGTAGGCCAGGAGCGCTCCCTCCGCTCGGCCGAGCAGCGCGCCGACCTTGTGGAGATCCTCGAACATGGCTTCCGCGACTCCCAGGTCCCCTAGAGGATCATCCGAATCCGACAGATCTATGGCGAACCGGGCAGACTCTCCCTCCATGCCGAGGAAGATCGGCCCCACACGCTCAGATGGGAGACGCGGTGGAACCTCTGTCATCACGGCGCTCGGCGGGTCGCCGGACGTCACCAGGCTTCTGGCCCGCCAAACCGGTATCACCCGGCTTCGCGGATCGTGCAGCCGCTCCTCCAACCATAAAGGATCACGTCGACAATCGGGGACGCGATCCAGCTGGACGTCAGCGAACGGGTTGGGCCGTCTCCTTTGTTCGTTCATGCCGCGGCACCGCTTCGTGTCTGGTGGGCAACATCGCGATCTCCGGTTACGATGCAGCACGCCGGCGTCCAGCGCGATTCCGAGCTGCCGAAAGCCCACGAGGCGTGCCATGCCAAGTCAGCGGGAACATGAGCTCGAGTCCGGAGCACTGCCGGAGCTGGTCACCTTCGACTGCTATGGCACGCTCATCGACTGGCGAACGGGGATCGCCGACGCGTTCGACGAGGCGGTCCCCGGAGCCGCCGATCTCCCTCGGCGCGAACTCTTCGGGGCCTACGCGCGGGCGGAAGCGGAGGTGGAGAGCGGCCCCTATCAGCCGTATCGGCAGGTTCTGACACGAGCGGCCGGTCTCGCGGCCGAGCTGCTGGGCTTGCGGGTCCCAGATTCTCGCCGATCATTCCTCGCCGAGAGTCTTCCGTCCTGGAGGCCGTTTGCCGACACGAACCCGGCGCTCGAAAGAATAGCTGCTCTGGGGCCCCGCCTCGGGATTCTATCCAACATCGACGACGACTTGCTCGAGGGAACGCTGGAGCAGCTCTCTGTTCCCTTCAGCCTTCTGGTCACAGCGGCCGAGCTCCGCAGCTACAAGCCGGCGCCCGCACACTTCCTGGCGGCCATCGAGGCCTGTGACGGCCGTCCCGGGGCGATGGTGCATGTCGCCGAGAGCTTCTATCACGACGTCAAGGCGGCACGTCCACTGGGGATCCGCACCCTTTGGGTTAACCGAACCGCCGCATCCCTGGTGGAGGAGGTCGTACCCTCGGCCGAGCTCCGCGACCTGGCGGAGGCTGCCGATTGGATCGCGGCGTTGTCGTAGACTCGGACTCGGGCTTGAGATCGGGTGGATGCTCCTGTATAACTAGAATACGATTCTGCTTCTGTTACAACGATCATGAGAGGCTTCGAGGGGGTGCCGCGCGTGGTCAGGGACGAGCGACGGGAAGAGAGCGGTCGCCGGCTGCCAGTGCAGGAGAGAAGCCGACGATCGATGGACCGGATGGTGCGGGCCGGCGAGGCTCTACTGGAGGAGCAGCCGTTTGACGCGATCAGCGTCGCGGAGATCGTACGGCGAGCCCGAACGTCAGTCGGATCTTTCTACGCACGGTTCTCCAGCAAGGATGATCTCCTCGCCGCCATCTACGCGCGCCGATTCGGAGCCGAGGCCACCGAAAGGAGCAGGAAGTATCTGGCGGGGTTCGCGTCTCGCGAGATGTCGCTGGAGCGCAGGACGCGGGAGGTCGTGACGAACATGGCGGCGTACTTCCAGAGCAATCGGCGGCTTCTGCAGGAAATGGCTCTCCGGGCCGGGCAGCGAGGTGAGACGATGCCGACGGGGTCTCGGGAGCTCCGAGCGCACCGGGCCGCGTTCAACGACGGGTGCGTCCGGGCGTTCCTGGAGCACCCTGAGGAGATCGGACATCCCGACCCGGAGCGGGCCGTTCGCTTCGGGCTCTTCGTCGCAGCGGCCGCTTGCCGCGATGCCTTCCTGCTCGGCGAGCCGGGGGCCGAGGACGTGCCGACCGAGGACCTGGTAAGTGAGCTCAGCCGTGCGCTGAATGCCTATCTGACCGGAACGGGGAGCAGCGCAACCGCGGCGCGAAGCTAGGGAGTTACCTTAGGCTCGACGCTGCGGGCGTTAGCGGCGTCGATCGGAGCGAGGACCCAGGTCAGCGAGTGCAAACGCCGCGAGGTGCTTTGGGCCGGATGGGGTCTCCGGTCCGCGATCTCGGCAGCCTCCCTCCGGTGAAAGACCTCCAGGATGCGGCTGAGCAGCGTGTTCAGCTCAGCCAGGTCATCATCGCTCAGCCAACCCTTCATTCGAGCCGCCCACAGGTTCCTCGCGTCCCCTTCGACGACGGCTAGGCCCGGCCGGAAGCCACCGCGGAAGTCTCGGTTCGAGCTCCTCAGCATCGATGCTGCGACCCTGCTCACCGCTCTCACGTTCTCGGGATCCGACGGGTCGTACGCCAGCCGCAGGGGGCGTCCGGGAACATCGTACACGGCCTCCGCGCGCCGTCCGGAGCCTCGGATGCCGCGGTCGACCAACAAGCCCACCGCGCTCAGCCTGCGTACGTGGTAGTAGAGGGAATCGGGGCGGCGGCCCATGAAGCCTGCCATCTCGCGTACCGAGCTCGGTCCGGCGGCTCCAACCAAATCGACGATCTCCTGACATACCGTGGATTCGAGCGCCCGGACCTGCTCAACACGCTCGATCCAGCGTCCACGTCCACTCGCTGCCGTCCTCACCCC